>JAFAKN010000675.1 GCA_019235415.1 Alphaproteobacteria bacterium | reverse complement strand
GGTAACCCCCTCTCCCAACCTCCCCCTATCGGGTCCCTATCGGGGGAGAGGACTTATCGGGGGAGAGGACTAGGCGGGAGCACAGACCAGCTTGCAAGGTCGAAGCAGGCGCCCTGCCGCAGCGTGTAGTACGGACGGCCGCCGTGCGGCGCGCCGTCGGTGATCGCCACCACGCTCCGCCCGACGACGGTGAACACGTCGCCGCGCACCAGGATCGCCGTGCCCTCATCGATGCCGATGCCCAGCAGCCCGGGATGCGCGGCGACGACGCGCGCAAGATCGGACTCGCGATGGCGCACCACGATGTGCTGATCGATCGCCACGTTGTGCAGTAAGCCGAAGCCACGCTCGTGGCCCGGCGCCATCAGGATGCCACGGCCGGCCGGCGAGCCGCGTACCAGGTACGAGCCCATGATGGTGGCTCCGGCCGACGAGCCGGCGATCAGGCCATCGCGGTCTAAAAGGTCTTTCAGGGCCTGCTCGGTCCTGGTGCCACCAAAGGTGTCGGCCAACCGCCATTGCCGGCCGCCGTCGATCCACACCGCGGTCGCCTCCTGCAGCGGCGCGACGAACGCTTCGCTGTCGGCGACGGCCCGGTCGCGGGTGTGCAGCAGCGAGAAGCGCGCCGTGTCGCGAACGAAGTCAGGAACCTTCGGCGCTTCGAGCTCACGATCGCTCTGCGCGCTGGGGATCACGATCCAGCGCGCGTCGCGGCCTCCGGCATGGCGCTGCGCGACTTCGATCACCGCAGCGCTGGTGGTGCCGCCGCCGACCGGCAAGACAGTGCCACGCGCCGGCCCAGACGACCTCGGAGCAACGGCCGGCGATCGCGTCGCGAACAGCGCGAGGGTGCCGCCCAGCAGGCCTCTGCGCTTCACGGCGCGCGCGGTGCTGCTCGGCCTCAGTGCGTCCAGCGGCCGACGCGGTTGTAGGCGAAGTTGTCGGCGTAGGCCTTCGGCCTGACGTGGCGGGCCTGCGGTTGCTCGATGGTGTAGCGCCAGCCCATCTTCTCGGCGTAGGCCTTCGCCTCGTCGAGCGTCTCGAACCGTAGCCTGACCTGCTGCATGGTGTCGCGCGAGCCGGTCCAGCCCATCAGGGGATCCATGATCTTGGGTGCCGGCTCGGTCACCAGCAGCCATTCCTTGGTCTGGGCTTGGCCGGACTGCATGGCCGTCTTGGCCGGCTTGTAGATGCGAACCTGCATGGACTCCGTGGCTCCGGGCTGGTGCGCTCGAGGCGGGACTGGTCGGGGCGGCCGGATTTGAACCGACGACCTTCTGCGCCCAAGGCAGACGCGCTACCAGACTGCGCTACGCCCCGCCGCAAGCTTGCTGCCGCGACTTTCTACCAGCGACGCCTCTCTCTCGAAAGGCCCTTTTCCCGATGCTAGGATGAGCCATGTTCGACCAGACGCCCGAGCAGGGCCGGCCCGGCCGGGTTCCTTCGATCAATGTCCTGGGCACCGCGCTGCGGCCTTGCTCGGTAGAACCCTTGACCGGGTTCTACCGCGACGGCTGCTGCAACACCGGCCGCGAGGACGTGGGGCTGCACACCGTCTGCGTGGTCATGACCACGGAGTTCCTGGCCTTCTCCAAGGCGCACGGCAACGACCTCTCGACGCCGATGCCCCAGTTCGGCTTCGCCGGCCTCAGGCCGGGCGACCGCTGGTGCCTGTGCGCGGTGCGCTGGAAGGAGGCGCTCGACGCCGGCGCCGCGCCGCAGGTCGTGCTCGAGGCGACGCACGCGGTCACCCTGCACGTCGTGTCGCTTGACGATCTGAAGAAGCACGCCGTCAAGCTTCAATGACCGAGAGATGACGGCGGTCGAGGTCGACGACTTCTTCGTCGGATACGTCCAAGCCTTCGTCAGCGGCGATATCGACGGCATTTGTGCCCGTTGGGACTATCCCGCCTTGCTGGTCTTCGAGGGCCGGCAGGTTTCCCTCGACAGCGAGGCGTTCCGTCGCAACGCTGCCCGCCTCTGCGCCTTCTACGTCACGCAGGGCATGGCGCGCGCCGAGAAGAGCGTCATCGGCTTCGTCCGACTCACCGAGACCACCGCAGCCGTCCGCACGAGCGACAGGCTCTACGATGCGGCTGGCATGCTGATCGCCGAATGGGAGCATGCGTACCTGATGAGCGACACGCCGACAGGCCTCAAAGCTGCGGCGGCGCTCCCCGACGGCGAGCATCGCGCCTGGCGCCAGCGCGGCACTCCTCTCTCGATTTGAGGTCTAACTTTCGATGAACTGGTAGCCGGTGTGGATCCGCCCGTCGGCGCCCAGCACCAGGAAGTCGAAGCCGATCGAGATCACGTCGCCACCGCCGGCCGGCAGCATTTCCCAACGCAGCTTGATCGTGCCGTGATGGCCGTCGACACCGTCGCGCAGGCGGAAGACGTTGCCTTTGTCGCGCACCCACTTCTCGTAGGCGTCGGTGATGCGCTTCTCGATGCCGGCGTGGCCGATCGCCTCCAGCGTGCGCGCAAGGTGCTGGGCGTCCTCCTGCCACAGCCGACGGATGAGCGCGCGGCGCCGCTCGGCGTCGGGCTCGTTCCAGATGGAGACGTAGTCGTGCACGAAGGCCTGCATGTCGCTCATGCAGGCGAACGTGCTGCAGCTTGGCGCCGCGGTCGATAACCTGCGACGTAATCAGCGGCAGGGAGCTTTAGCATGAAGAGCTGGCCCAGGATCGACGGCAAGCTGGCCGACTATGTCGACGCCAGCTGGCTGCGCGAGGACGACATCAAGCGCCGGCTGCGCGCAGAGACTCAGCGGATGCGGCAGGCCGGCATGCAGATCTCGGCTCATCAAGGCCAGCAGATCGCCCTTCTGGCGCGCGCGATCGGGGCGCGGCGTGCGGTCGAGGTCGGCACCTTCACCGGCTACTCGGCGCTGTGGATCGCCGACGCGCTGGGGCCTGACGGCAGGCTCTGGTGCTGCGACGTCAGCGAGGAGTGGACGGCCGTCGGCGGCCGCTACTGGAAGGAGGCCGGCCTGGAGAGCCGCATCGAGCTCACCATCGGCCCTGCCCTCGCGACGTTGGACAATTTGCTGGGCCAGGGCCTCGAAGGCGGCATCGACCTCGCCTTCATCGACGCCAACAAGGACGACTACGACGCCTACTACGAGCGCTGCCTGTGCCTGGTGCGGCACGGTGGATTGATCCTGATCGACAACGTCCTGTGGAGCGGCGCCGTCGCCGATCCCGCCAAGGACGACGTCGATACCGTGGCGATCCGCGCGATCAACGCCAAGCTCGCCCGCGACCCGCGCATCGACCTCGCCCTCTCCGCAGTCGGCGACGGCATGACGGTTTGCCTGAAGCGTTAGGGGCATGAGTTCAAGTTGAACCGTCTCCCGAGGCGAGCGAGGCGCAGCGGAGGGTCCCCACTTGCGGTACAGTCGCGGCGATGAGGCGCGCGCCGTACAGCTGGCGAACCGATGCGGCAGTGCCGGCGTTTCCCGATGACCGGCCGATCCTGATCTTCGACGGCCATTGCGTGATGTGCTCGGGGTTCGCTCGCTTCATCCTGCGCAACGACCGCGAGCGGCGCTTCCGGCTGATGGCGGCCCAGAGTCCGGTCGGCGCGGCGCTCTACCGTCATTTTGGGCTCGATCCTCGCGACTACGAAACGAACATCCTGATCGAGGACGGCCAGGCGTGGTTCAAGTCCGAAGGCTCGATCCGGATCTTCGAAAGACTGGGCTGGCCGTGGTCGGCGATGTCGCTCGGCCGCGTGCTCCCCCGGCCGTTGCGCGACGGGCTGTACGAGATCATTGCGCGCAACCGCTTGCGCTGGTTCGGCCGACGGGAGACCTGCTACCTGCCTGAGCCCGCGGACGCGGACCGGTTCATCGCATGAGCGCCGACCTGAAGGTCCTGGTCGTCGGGGGCTATGGCACGTTCGGCGGCCGGCTGATCGACTTGTTGTTGGACTCGCCGCGCCTGGTCCTGCTTGTCGCAGGACGCTCGCTGCGTTCGGCCGAGGCGTTTTGCCAAGCACGCCCGCAGGCGCGCGCAACGCTCGTTCCCGTCGCATTCGATCGCGCACAGGAGATCGCGCCCCAGCTCGCCAAGCTGCGGCCCGACGTGGTGGTCGACGCCAGCGGTCCGTTCCAGGCCTACGGCGAGGATCCGTTTCGTCTGGTGCGCGCCTCGGTGGCGCTCGGCATCCACTATCTCGACCTGGCCGATGGCGCGGCTTTCGTCGCCGGCATCGCGGCCTTCGATGCCGGCGCACGGGCGGCCGGCATCTCCGTCCTGTCGGGCGCCTCGAGCTTTCCCGTGCTCACGGCGGCGGCGGTGCGCGCGCTGGCGACCGACATGGCGCGCGTCGAATCGATCCGCGGCGGCATTGCCCCCTCGCCCTATGCCGGCGTCGGCCGGAACGTGATCCGGGCGATCGCGGGCTACGCCGGCCAGCCGGCGCAGCTGAGACGCGGAGGGCGCATCGCCATCGGGCATCCCCTCACCGAGACCCTGCGCACCGTCATCGCGCCGCCGGGACGGCTGCCGCTCGAGAGCCGCTTGTTCTCCCTGGTGGACGTGCCCGACCTGCGCGCGCTGGCGCAGCTGTGGCCCGAAGCCAAGGACATCTGGATGGGCGCCGCACCGGTGCCCGAGATCCTCCACCGCGCGTTGATCCTGCTGGCCTGGCTCGTGCGGCTGCGCGTGCTGCCGTCCGCCCTGCCTTTCGCGTCGATGATGCATGCGGCGACCAACCGGGTGCGCTGGGGCGAGCATCGCGGCGGCATGTTCGTGGCGGTCGACGGCATCGACCGCGCAGGGCGCACCGTCCGTCGCTCCTGGCACTTGCTGGCCGAGGGCGATGCCGGGCCGCTGATCCCGTCGATGGCGGTCGAAGCGCTGGTGCGCCGAATGATCGAAGGCCAATTCCCGGCGCCTGGTGCGCGACCCGCAACGACCGTGCTGGAGCTCGCCGACTACGAGCGGCTGTTTGCCGGGCGGACGATCTACACCGGCATGCGCCATGAAAGCTCGGCAACGCCGCTGTACCGGTCGCTGCTCGGCTCTGCCTGGCACGCGCTGCCGGCGGAGATCCAGTCGATGCACGACGTCGCGGACTGCGCGCAGGCGAAGGGCGTCGCGCAGGTGAGTCGCGGGTCGAGCCTGCTGGCCCGGCTCGTCGCGGCGCTGCTCGGCTTCCCGGACGCCTGCCGCGAGACTGCCGTGCAGGTGCGCTTCGACGCAGCCAACGGAAGCGAGACCTGGACGCGCCGCTTCGCCGGCAAGTCCTTTTCGAGCCGCCAATCGGCCGGCACCGGTCGGTGGCAACATCTTTTGTGCGAGCGATTCGGGCCGTTGGTTTTCGCCATGGCGCTCGTCGTCGAAGACGATCGACTGCGTCTGGTGCTGCGCGGCTGGAGCCTGTTCGGGTTGCGGCTTCCGATGGCGCTCGGCCCGCGCGCCGATGCCTATGAGAGCGTGGCCGACGGCAAGTTCCGCTTCCATGTCGAGATCGGCCATCCGCTCATGGGGTTGATCGTGCGCTACCGCGGCTGGCTGGCGAGAGTGGCGCAGTAGCTCTCTCTCGATCTCCTCCCCAACGAGTTGGGGAGGCGAACGAGCTACACATTGCCGAAGATCGAGTATTTGACCTTGTCCCCTTCCTTGATGCCCAGGAGCCGGGCGCTGCCGCCGTCGATCTCGAGCACGGCGCGCACCGGGAAGTTGCTGGGGATGGGGTCGGTCGAAAAGGGCGTGGCGTTGGCCTTGATGTGCTTGATTGTGCCGTCGCCCGCGATGAACAGCATGTCGAGCGGGATCCTGGTGTTCTTCATCCAGAAGCTGACCGGCGCTTCCTGGAAGAAATCGAACAGCATGCCTTCGTAGGGGCCGAGCTTGTCGCGGAACATCAGGCCGCGCGCACGATGCTCGTCGTCCAATGCCAGCTCGATGTCGAACGGGATCTGCCGCTTGCCGGTGTCGATCACCAGCGAGGAGCGCGGGAAGGTCATGGCTTCCTGGGCAAAGGCACCGCGGACGCCGAGCGCGAGCGGCGCGGCGAGCATCAGGCGACGGCCGAGCCGCGCGCTGCGAACGAACGAGGACATGGCCATGGAATTACGTCGTGGCTTGGCAATTCGTCAAACTGAAGACGATGCGTTGCCAGGAGCGTTGGTCAGCGAAGGTCCACTCAGGTGGCGCGAATGTCGACGACCTGGAGGCCCTTCTGTCCCTCGGCGATGCGCACCATCACCTTCTGGCCGGGCGCCAGCGAGTCCATGCCATGGCGCCGCAGCACCGCGGCATGCACGAAGATGTCGCCGTCGGCCGCCTCGCGCGTTACGAAGCCGTAACCGCGTTCGTTATTATACCACTTCACCAGAGCGGCGATGTAATCGCCCAGGGCCATGCTCTCGGGCATCGGCGGTGCCTTGGGCGTGGTGGCGACCGCCGTCGACGAATCGACGTCGAGCACCTTCATGACCTGCCAGCCTTTGGGGCCGCGCACGCCACAACAGACCACCGTCGCGCCGGGCTTGAGATCGTCATGCCCGGATTGGCGAAGTGTCGTCACATGCAGGAACGCGTCGCTGTTGTCGCTTTCGAGGGCTAGAAATCCATAGCCTTTGACGGCATTGAACCACTTGACCTTACCACGCAGCTCAACCGAACCGACGTCCCCGCCCGTCTCTCCCTGTTGGGTCGTCATCACAACGATCCCGTGTTGTTATACAGAAATCCTAGCACTGCGGCAGACTGGCGCAACTGTCCTCGGCGTTAAGACAGAGAAAACTTCGACACAATGAGTGCAACGAGGGGACTGCAAACGGACAATTGCAGCGGGGAGAGACAATGTTTCGGCTCGGCCGCATGACGATGGAAAGCTTCGTCGCGCTGGCCCGGCGACTGCGTGATCAAGCATTCCGGCCGGCAGGTCGAGTGCCATACCGTCGACATTCGCGTTGCGACTGCAGTCGAAGAGATAGTTGAGAAGATCTGGCAGAACGCCGCGGGACGCAAGGCGAGCGTGCTCAGCATCCTCACCACCCGGGTGTGGACCGGCAGCCCGTTCGTCGTGCCCTCGGCCATATCCAAGGCCGGTGTCGCCGTGATGGCCCAGGGTCAATCCGCCGGGCCGGGTCGGGCGGCCGAGCAAGCTTGCCCATATGGCGGCCTTCCTGATGAGCGAGGAGGTCCAGTACATCAACGGCGAGGTCATCGCGATCGACCGCGGCATGGGCATCATGGGCAACGGCACGTTCGCCAACATGCTCGCGCCAACATGCTTGCCTACAGCGAAGACGAATGGCGCCGCATCCGTGAGCAGATCCAGACCACCAACGCCGCCGACCGCGCCAAGCGGAGCTAACGACTCAGCGGCGCAGCAGGACACGGAAAGGTCGTTCTATTGCCACGGCCCACGCGGCTGTGTTGCAGGAAAGCCACATAATGCGACCATTGCTGGGCATCCCGGCTAATAGCCATATCGTCCGGCCGCAATTGAGCCAAAGTGTAATGGTGATTTCCGCGCGTGGTTACGTCAGCCTCCACCCGAGACTAGGTCGTGTTGTTCGGCACTAGCCCAGCTTCCCCCATTTCGCGCAGACTGTCGCGTCGGCTCGTGCCCATCGGCCTCATCGCACTCGGGATGGTCGGTGGCACCGAAGGCGCGTTGGCGCAGGCCGTCGAAGCGCGTCACTGGCAGGGCGCCACCGCGATCACCCGCCAGCCCGAGCACATCGTGGCGACGACTATCGCCGAATGGCGAGGGCTGTGGAGTCGCACGGGCATGGCGCCGCCGGAAGGCTTCGAGCCCGGCCGCATGAACGCCGTCGGCATCTTCCTCGGGCGCCGCTCCGGCGAAGGCTTCATGGTGAACATCCTGTCGACCACGCGGCGGCGCGATCGCATCGTCGTGGTGTTCGAGGAGCGCATGCCGCCCGACATCATGCTGGCGCAGCGGGTGAGCCCCGCGCCGGCGTCGCGCTCGCTGAACGCTCCGGCCTTTGCCGGTGCCCAGGGCTTTGCACCCAACGCCGTCGCGACGGTGCCGCCGCCGTCCGCACCGGTGCGACCGCAAGGGCCGCCGACCTCGCCCTGGGCGATCGTCCTCATCAACCGCACCGACCTGCCGATCTCGGTCGAGCAGCGGCTGTTCCGGTAGTCTTCTCTTCCGAACCGCGGGCGTCTCGTCTGCCCTAGTGTCATCCCGAGCGAAGCGAGGGAGCTTTAAGGCGACAGGAAAGGTCCCTCGCTCCGCTCGGGATGACAAACTTGATCAATGCGAATGGCGCGGCATGCCTTTGGTGTCGGCGATCCGCTGGAAGTCGACGGCGAAGTCGAGGCAGGCGCCGCTCGAGAGCTGGCCCACGAACTTGCGTTGCAGCTCCTGCCACGGCGTCTGGCTGTCCGTCAGATGCGGCTTCCACGCCGCCTTGCGCCGGGCGAGCTCCTTCTCCGGGATCATCATGTCGGCGCGCCGCCTGCCGATGTCGATCCTGACCTTGTCGCCGGTCTCGAGCAGCGCCAGCCCGCCGCCGACGGCGGCTTCCGGCGAGGCGTTGAGGATCGAGGGACTGGCCGACGTGCCGCTTTGCCGGCCGTCGCCGACGCAGGGCAGCAACAGCACGCCGCCCTTCACCAAGCGGTCCGGCGGCAGCATGTTCACCACTTCCGCGGCACCCGGATAGCCGACCGGCCCGGCATTGCGGATGAACAGGATGCTGTTTTCGTCGATCGGCAAGGACGGATCGTTGATGCGGTGATGGTAATCCTCAGGCCCGTCGAACACGATCGCGGTGCCTTCGAAGGCATTCTTGTCGCCCGGCCGCTCGAGGTACTTCTTGCGGAACTCCTCGGAGATCACCGAGGTCTTCATGATCGCCGAGTCGAACAGATTGCCGCTCAGCACGGCGAAGCCGGCGTGGCTCAGCATCGGCTTGTCGTACGGCTTGATCACCTCGCCGTCGGCCTTCTGCACGCCCTTCAGGTTTTCGGCCATGGTCTTGCCGCTGACCGTGAGCGCATCGCCGTGCAGCTTCTTGTGGGCCAAAAGCTCGGCCATCACGGTCGGCACGCCGCCAGCGCGATAAAACGCCTCGCCGAGATACTTGCCGGCCGGCATGCAGTTCACCAGCAACGGGATGTCGTAGCCGACGCGGTCCCAGTCGGCGTTGTCGAGCTTGACGCCGATGTGGCGGGCGATGGCGTTGATGTGCGGCGGGCAGTTGGTCGAGGCGCCGAGCGCGCTCGCCGCGACGATGGCGTTCTCGAACGCCTTGCGGGTCAGGATCTTCGAGGGCTTGAGGTCCTCCCACACCATCTCGACGATGCGCTTGCCGGTCTCGTAGGCGATCTGGGCGCGCTGCTTGTAGGGGCCGGGGATGGCGGCGCAGCCGGTGAGCGACAGGCCGAGCGCCTCGGCCATGCTGTTCATGGAGAGCGCCGTGCCCATGGTGTTGCAATGGCCGACGCTGGGCGCGCTGGACGCCACCAGCTCGACGAACTGGTCCATGTCGATCCGGCCGGCCGCCAGCTCCTGGCGCGCGTACCAGATGATGGTGCCGGAGCCTGCAAGTCCGCCGGCGAAGTGGCCGTCGAGCATCGGCCCGCCCGACAGCACGATGGCCGGAATGTCGACCGTGGCCGCGCCCATGATCATCGCCGGCGTGGTCTTGTCGCAGCCCGTGGTGAGCACGACGCCGTCGAAGAAGTAGCCGTACAGGCTCTCTACCAGGCTGAGATAGGCGAGGTTGCGGTCGAGCGCCGCGGTCGGCCGCTTGCCGGTTTCCTGGATGGGATGCACGGGGAACTCGATCGGAATGCCGCCGGCCTCGCGGATGCCGTCGCGGATGCGCCACGCCAGCTCAAGATGGTGCCGGTTGCACGGCGAGAGATCGCTGCCGGTCTGGGCGATGCCGATGATCGGCCTGCCGCTGCGCAGCTCGGCCAAGGTCAGGCCGAAGTTCATGTAGCGCTCAAGGTAGAGCGCGGTCATGGTCGGATCGGTCTTCGAGTCGAACCATTCGCGGCTGCGCAGCCGACGCTCGCCTGCCTTGCCGTCGCCGCCCTTGTTGCTGGCCATGGCCTTCCTCCGTCTGTTCACCGCAGCCTAGCGCGCCTGCCGCCCCCGCTCCATCGCGAGCTCGGCCTGGAGGCTCGCGATGTCGCGGTAGATCGAGGCGACGGCGAGCGTGCGCCCGGCCTGCAGGAAGCGCACCAGGCAGTCGCGGCCGTTGATGTCGCCGTCGACCTCGATGCGCTCCCAGCGCTCGGCGTGGCCGACATATTTGATCGGCACGTCGTAGTGCTGGCTCCAGAAGAACGGCACCTGGTCGAACTTTTCGCGCAGGCCCAGCAGGTTGAGCGCCGCGACCTGGCCTTGGCGCTCGGCCACCACCCAGTGCTCGACGCGGATCGCGTGGCCGCAGTGGGGATCGGGCCAACGCGCGATGTCGCCGGCGGCGAAGATGTTGGGATCGCTGGTCTGCAGCCAGGCATCGACGCTCACGCCGCGGTCGATCGCGAGCCCCGCCGTCTCGGCGAGCGACAGCCGCGGACGCACGCCGATCCCGACGACGACCAGGTCGGCGTCGAGCCTGCCGCCGCGGGTCAGCGTGACCCGCTTGCCGTCGATTGCGCTCGCCGTGTCCTCGAGATGGAAGACGACGCCGTGCTCCTCGTGCAGCGCCCGCACGAAGGCGCCGATCTCGGGCCCCACGAGGCGCTCCATCGGCGCCTTCTCGGGGGCCACGACATGCACCTCGATCTGGCGATGGCTGAGGGACGCAGCGACCTCGAGGCCGATGAAGCTCGCGCCGATGACCACGGCACGCTTGGCGTTCTTGGCCCCTTCTATGATGGCGCGGCTGTCGGCCAAGGAGCGCAGCACATGGACGTGCGGCTGGTCGGCGCCGGGAATGGCGAGCCGCACCGGCTCCGCGCCCGTCGCCAGCAGCAGGCGGTCGTAGGCGACCCGGCTGCCATCGCCGAGCACGATCTGGCGCGCGCCGCGATCGATGCTGGCGACACTCGCTCGCAGCCTGAGATCGATGTTCTTCTCGGTATAGAAATCAGACGACTGCAGCGGCACCCACTCCTCCGGCGCGGTGCCGGCGAGGTAGTCCTTGGAGAGATTGGGTCGGTCGACCGGCGCGGCTTCGTCGTCGCTCAGCATGACGATGCTGCCCGGGAATTGTTGGCGGCGCAGCATCTCGGCGGCCGCGAATCCGGCCGCGCCGCCGCCGACGATGACGATCCTTTCCGGGGCAGCACCCGACCTCGGCCGCACGCTCGGCCGGCCGCTGCGCTTGTCCTTGACGAGCACCTTGCCGTCGCGCTGCTCGACCGACCAGCAGTCCAGCGCGCTGAACGCCGGCGCACGCAGCGCCTCGCCGGTGCGCAGGCTGAAGCAGGCGTGGTGCCACGGGCAGCGTACGGTATCGCCCACCAGCAGCCCTTCGGCGAGCGGGCCGTGGTAGTGGGTGCATTGCGCGCCGACGGCGAAGAACTCGCGGCCTACGCGCGCCAACAACACGGCATCCTGGCCGACATGACCCGCCAGCATGTGGCCGTCTAAAAGGTCGGCGAGAGGAACACCTTGCGCGAGGTCGGGTCCGCTGGGCGTCTCGGTGTCGGCCATATCAGCCTCCTGCAAGGGAGTTGAGTGCGGTCCTTCACCATGGGAAACCACGGGCGCCATGTCCACCTCCCCTGACCTCGTCTCGCCTGCTCTCGCTTCGCCTGCTCTCGTCTCTCTGGGCGAGCCGCTGATCGAGTTCAACCGTCCGCGCGAGGGCGATGGCCGCACCTGGCTGCAAGGCTTCGGCGGCGATTCGCAGAACGTCGTCATCGCCGCAGCGCGGCAGGGCGCGTCGACCGGCTACCTCACGAGCCTCGGGAAGGACTGGATGGGCGATGCCTTCCTAGAGCTGTGGCGCAGCGAGGGCGTCGACGCCTCGTGCGTCATGCGCCATCCGACGGCGCCGACCGGCGTGAGCTTCGTCACCCACAGCGAGGCGGGCCACAAGTTCGACTATTTGCGCAAGAACTCGGCGGCCTCGCTGATGGCCCCCGCCGACCTGCCGCGCGACTACATCGCCGGCGCGCGCTATTTCCATCTGTCGGCCATCGGCCAGGCGATCAGCGACAGCGCCCGCGCCACTTGCGATGCGGCGATCGAAATCGCACGGACCGCCGGCGTCAAGGTTTCGTACGACACCAACCTACGCCTGCGATTGTGGGACCTCGATGTGGCGCGCGCGGTCATCGATGCCACGGTGCCGCGCTGCGATGTGCTGCTGCCCAGCCTGGACGATTCGCAGCTTCTCACCGGGCTCGCCTCGCCCGATGCCATCGTCGACTATTACCTGAGGCTCGGCGCACCCTTGGTGGCGCTGAAGATGGCCAGCGACGGCTGCCTGATCGCCACGCGCACGCTGCGCCTGCTGCTGGCCGGTCATCGCATCGCCTCGGTCGATGCCACGGGTGCCGGCGATACCTTCGACGGCGCGTTCCTGGCGCGCCTGCTGGCCGGCGATAAGGTGCCGGCGGCGGCACGCTACGCCAACCTGGCGGCGGCGCTGTCGACCCGCGGCTACGGCGCGGTGACGCCTATTCCGCGGGCGGCCGAAGTCCAGGCTGAGCTGGCGCGCGTCGGAGCGTCGGCACCACCGCCCTGAGGAAGCGGCCGAGCACGGTCACCTGCTGGCCGAGCCAGCCGCGCCCGTTGTCGGCGTCGATCCGCGGATCGTCGACCCCGGTCGGGCGGTATTTGCCGTCGTAGATCGCCGTGCCGAACAGGATGTCCCAGATCGGGAACACGGGCGCGAAGTTGTGATCGTAGATGCGCCGATCCTGCGCCGTGCCGAGAGCATGGTGCAGGCGATGGAAGCGCGGGCTCACGACCAGCCAGCGTCCGATGCGCCCGAACCCGAGGTCGATGTTGGCATGCGAGAAGCTCTCGATCAGCCGGCCGACCATCAGGATCAGGACGTAATCCTCGGGCTGAACGCCGACGAACTGGGCGAACACCACCAGGGACAGGGTGACCAGGAAGTTGTCCAGGATGTGGTTGCGATCGTCGCTCCACACCGTGACCTGACGCTGGCTGTGATGCAGGCTGTGCAGCGCCCACCACCAGCCGAGCTTGTGCTGGGCGCGGTGCACCCAATAGGCGGCGAAGTCGTACAGGACGAAATAGAAGAGGAACGAGGCCAGTGCGCTGTCTTCCAGACCCGGCAACATCTGGTCAAGGGGCGGCACCATCAGGCCCCAGGCGCGCACGGCGTATTCGATCTGGTTGGTGATCGGGTAGGTCACCGCGAACACCAGCAGCGGCACGACGCCGAGCTTGTTCAGCACGGTGTAGACGCGGTCGACGCCGACCAGGCGCTCGTCGGGATGCCGCTCCAAAGGCCAGCGCTTCTCGATCAGGCGCATGCCGAACGCGATGATGGCGATCTGCACGGCGCCCAGCATGACGAACTCGACCGCGTTGAAGGCCGGCTCGAACCATTCCATCAAGCCGAGCCCGTACAGGAGCGGGGCAACCAGCGATTCGAAAAGCCAAGTCTGGATGCCGACCCATATGTCTACAAGATCGCGCATGGCGCTCTATCGGCGTTCGCCCGCCGTCGAAGCCGCCCGCAGCGGACTGCCGCCGATCAGCCAATCGTCCTTGAAGATCATGATGCCATGCGGCGATTTGCCGACCGGAACCGACGCCACCATCTTCATCTTCTCGAGATCGACGACGGCAACGCGGCGCAGGAAGCGCTGGGTGACCCACATCTCCTTGCCGTCGGCCGTGATCGCCATGTCGTCGGGGCCGCCCGGCACCTTGATGGTGGCAACCACCTTCATGTCCTGGGTGTCGAGCAGGGAGATCGTTCCTTCGACGCGGTTGCTCAGGAACCAATACCGGCCATCGCCCCGGGGAAAGAAATTGTGCGCCGCCTTGCCGGTCTTGAGCGCGCCCTTGATGGCGCCGTTCTTGGGATCGACGACGATGATGCGGTCATCGCCGGTCAGCGCCACGATCAGCCGATCGGCGTCGGGCATGATGAGGCCGGCCGGCGCGCTGCCGACCTCCGTGGTCCATTTGAGGGTCTGGGAAGCGAGGTCGAAGGCGACCACGCGACCGGTCTCCTGCAGGGTGACGAACACCGTCTTGGACTCGGCATCGAACGCCAAGTGGCTCGGCGTGCCGTCCATGAATATGCGGCGCGCGAGCTTCAGGCCGTCGGCCTGATAGATGTCGATATGGTCGAGCCGGTTCGCGGCGGTGACGAACCACTTGCCGTCGGGGCTGAAGCCCAGCTGATAGGGGTCGACAACATTGCGCACGACGCGGCGGCGCTCGCCGGTCCTGGTGTCGAGCGCGGTCAGCTCGTTGGTCACCGTCGAGGCCAGCAGGACCTCGCTGCCGTCCGGCGTCGCGATGAGATGGTGCGGCTCGCGACCAATCGGGACGCGCTTCATCTCGGCACGGTGGCTGCGGCTCAGGATGCTGTAGGAGGCATCCTCGGAGTTCAGCACGAGCACCGAATCGGCCCGCGCGGCCGCCGTTCCCAGGATCATTGCGATCAGCGCAAATGCCAGATTTCTCATGAGCCTAGGCCAAACTCCTTGCACCGCCTTTGAACCACCTTTCGAGGGGGAAGGCTAGCGCCGTTTGAGCTGCGAGGCTGCGGCGGCGAGCCGCTCGATGCAGCCCCAGTCGCCGGCGGCCACGGCCTGGCGCGGCGCCACCCACGAGCCGCCGACGCACGCCACGTTGCCGAGCGCGAGATAGTGCGGCGCGTTCTCGGCCGTGACGCCGCCGGTCGGACAGAATCTCAGGCTCCCGAGCGGCGCTTCAGCGGCTTTCAGCCACGCGATGCCGCCCGCCGCCCCGGCGGGAAAGAACTTCATCACGGTCGCTCCCTGCTCCGCCAGCGCCATCGCCTCCGACACGGTCTGGATACCGGGCAAGAATGGCAAGCCTGCGGCTTTGGCTGCGGCGACCAATTGGGGTGTGCAGCCGGGACAGACCGCGAAGGTCGCGCCGGCGCGCCGCACCTCGTCGAATTGGCGTACCTGCAAGAGCGTGCCGGCGCCCAGCACGGCCTCCGGAACCTCGGCAGCGATCGCGCGCAGCGCCTCGACGGCCGCCGGCGTGCGAAGCGTGACCTCGAGGACCGGCAGGCCGCCTTTGAGGAGCGCCCGTGCAAGCGGCACGGCGTCGGCGGTGCGCTCGATGGTCAGCACCGGAATGACGGGCGCGCGCGCCGCGATGGCCGTGATGTCCACGATGTCCACTCCGATGTCCATTGGGCTCAGACGCTCCAGCCGCCGTCGATCACGTTCACGGTGCCGGTGGTGAACGCCGATTCGTCGCTCGCCAGGTAGACTGCGAGGGCGGCGATCTCGTCGGCCGAGCCGAAGCGGCCGGTCGGCTGGCGCTGCAGGAAGAAGGTGCGCGCATCGGCTCCGCCGCCCAGTGCCGAGATGCGCTCGTCGAGCGAGGGCGTCTGGACCGTGCCGGGGCAGATCGCATTGCAGCGGATGTTCTTGGCAACGAAGTCGACGGCGACCGACTTGGTGAGCCCGATCACCGCCGCCTTGGTCGTGCCGTAGATGAAGCGCAGCGCCGCGCCTTTCACCGACGAGGCGGCCGAGGACATGTTGACGATCGAGCCGCCGCCCTTCTGCAGCATGCCGGGCAGGAAGGCCTGGATGGTCCAGAACATGCTGCGCACGTTGAGGTCGAAGGCGAAGCGCCACTGCTCGTCGGTGGCGTCGAGCACCGTCCCGTGATGCACGAAGCCGGCGCAGTTGAACAGCACGTCGATCGGGCCGGTTTCCTTGGCCAGCGCTTCGATCGCCGCCTTGTCCAGCACGTCGAGCTTGCGCACCTGCGCTCCCTCGAGCGCGGCGAGCTTGCCGGCATCCACGTCGGTCGCCCACACGATGCCGCCCTCGCGCGCAAAGGCTCGCGCCGTCGCCAACCCGATCCCCTGCCCCGCCGCCGTGACGACGCAGACCTTGCCTTTCAGACGCATGCTGGATTCCTCGATCTCAATCCGTCATCCCGACCGAAGCGAAGCGAAGTGGAGGGACCTTTCTTGATATCGCTAGCGACATGAAAGGTCCCTCCGCTTCGCGCGGAGTTTATCCCGAGCGAAGTCGAGGGGCGCTCCGGTCGGGATGACGGGACTAGTCACGGCTTGCCCGGCTTGATCAGGTCCTTCTCGCGATAGAACTTCTCCGCTCCGGGATGCAGCGGGATGCCGAGCCCCTGCACGGCCGATTCGAGCTTGATGGCGCGGCCCTTGGCGTGGCCGGAATCGAGGAGCTTGCGCGTGCTGGGATTCCACAGCGCCGCGGTGATGTCGTAGATCAGCTGCTCGGGCTGCTTGCTCGAGGTCGCCCAGATCGCGTTGACGCTCACCGTCTTGACGCCGGGCACGTTCTTGTAGGCGCCCTCGGGGATCTCGTCGGCGGCGAAGAAGCTGTATTCCTTGATCAGCTTCTCCGCCTGCGGCCCGTCGATCGGCAGCAGGTCGATGCCGGTGGTCGCGGCAAGCTCGGCGATGGCGCCCTGCGGCCAGCCGGCGACGGCGAAGAAGGCGTCCAGCGAGCCCTCCTTCAGCCGGTCCGCCGCGGTCTGCGGCTTCAGGTACTCGGCCTTGATGTCCTTCTCGGTGAGCCCGTAGGCCGCGAAGATCAGGCGTGCGTCGACCAAGGTGCCGGAGCCGGGCTCGTCGAGCGACATGCGCTTGCCCTTGAGATCGGCGATGGTCTTGATGTCGGCGCCCTTGCGCACCACCAGATGGAAACTCTCGGGATAGAGATTGGCGATGGCGCGCAGCATGTCGACCTTGGGCCGGCCGTCGTAGATGCCGCTGCCGTTGTAGGCCCAATAAGCGACGTCGGACTGGGTGAAGGCCGACTGCATGCCGCCGCTGGCGATGGCCGCGACGTTGGCCACCGAGCCGTTCGACGCCACGGCGGTGGCGACCAGCCCCGGCACGCCGCACGAACCGCCGTCGGTGCAGGCGCGGGAGCCCGGCGGGTTGGAGATGGCGTTGGCTATAAGCCCGCCGATCGGGAAGTAGGTGCCGGACGTGCCGCCCGTTCCGATGCGGAAGAAGGTGATGTCCTGCGCAGCTGCCGTCAGGCCGCCGAGAGCGCTTCCCGCGCTGCCCAGCAGCACAGCCCTGCGTTTGATGCTCATGACCCGGCCTCCCTCAGCCGGCGTCGTTTTAACCCCGCCAACCCGCCAACGGCAACGAAAGCCGTCAATTCACGCCGACGGCCCGGCTCATTGTCGCCCCGATCTCGCCATGGATCACCATGTCGGCGTCCTGGTCCTGGTCGGTCGGGTCGCGGTTGACGATCACCAGGCAGGCCCCCATGCGCTTGGCGAGCCGCGGGAAGCCGGCCGCCGGGTAGACCACCAGCGAGCTGCCCAGCACGATGAACAGATCGCAGGCGAGCGTCGCGTCCTGGGCGCGCGCCATGGCGATCTCCGGCATCGCCTGGCCAAACGAGATGGTCGCCGTCTTCACGATGCCGTCGCACTTTTCGCATAGGGGCAGCTTGCCATGGCCGAGGAACGCCTTCTTGATCGGCTCGAGCTCGTGGCGATGGCCGCAATCGAGGCAAGAGGCGTAGGTGGCGTTGCCGTGCAGCTCGATGACCTTGGCATCGGGGACACCGGAGCGCTGGTGCAGGCCGTCGATGTTCTGGGTGATGACGGCGGTCATGCGGCCCTGCTCGACCAGCTTGGCGAGCGCGCGATGGCCGGCGTTGGGCTCGGCCGCGAGCATGACCTCGTCGGTCGCGAACTTGCGCCGCCATGATTCGCGGCGCATCTCCTCGGACGCCATGAAGTCGTCGAAGTAGATCGGCTTGTAGCGGCTCCAAATCCCGCCCGGCGAGCGGAAGTCGGGGATTCCCGATTCGGTCGAGATGCCGGCGCCCGTGAAGGCGACGATGCGCTGGGCCGAGCCGATCATCTCGCGCAGCCGCTCGATATCGTCCATTGCTGTCTCCTACCCCCTTGTCAGACCACCGTCAGGGTGCCGGCATGGCGGGATTGTGTACGGCGCAACCGGCGAATGCCCTGCCTTCGCTGTGGACCTCGACGGCGTAGGCGAACAATGACCCGGAGTGCGGATCGATGCAGCGCTGTTCGGTGATGGTCACGTTGAGCTCGGGATCGTCGGCGGCGGCGTAGGCCACGCCTGACTCGATTTTTTGCGGGCCGGCGTGCGGCAGCCGCTGCGCCGGTGCGCCGCCCGCGATGCTTAGCAGGATGTCGCGCGCGGTGACTTCGAGGCGCCAGGGGACATCGCCGCCGCTCATCGCCAGCCATTCGCGCTGGTCGAAGCGTTCGCGGCAGCCGGCGGTCTCAACGGCGGCACGCCGCAGCTCCACCGCGCTGATGCCCGCCCCGGGTCCGGTCTCTCGGCCGCCGTAGAGCTCGATGAACATCGGCCGACCGGGTTGGCTGGCGGTGAGTGCCGCGAGCGTCTTGCTGAGCTCCTGGTCCGGCGTGCGGTCCTCGAGCGCCAGCGGGCCGCCGTCGCACGGCAGGAACTGCAGCCGCCCGCCGAGATCACGCACCAGGCCGCGCAGTCGCACGGCGCTGGCTGGCAGCACCGGACGCGGCGCCTCGACCGCCGCTGGCGACGGCGCCGGTTCCTGGCGACCCAGCGGCAGGATCGGCGCCTGCAGCGGCGGCGTGGGCGTTGCCGCCTCGCCACGCACGGCCGGGACGGGGGCGCCGCGCACAGACGGGGTCGGCGCCGCGCGCGCGGCCAGTGTGGGCAACGCGTAGAAGAACAGCGGCTGGTGCGCCGCATCGAGCAGGCAGACGAACTGGGTCTCGAACGGTGGTCCGTTGCGGTAGGTCAATCGGCCGCGCAACGTCAGGGCGGAGGAAACCGCCTGCGCGCCGGCCTTCGCATCGAGGCGCTCCAGGGCCGGCGGCGGAAAGTCCAGCGCCGTCACCTTGTCGATCGAGGGGCTGAGCTTGCGATACAGCACCTCGCCGAACGCCGCACATTGCTGCGCCAGCCGCGACTGCGCCGCGGCCGGCATGGCGGCCAGCAGAAGCGCAGGGAGCAGAAGCGACGCAGGACGCATGCGCGTACGATAGCTCAAACTCTTGCGGACCGCGCGCTCGCGAGCGGGCCTGGAGGCCCGCGGTCCGGCAAGAGACGTCCCTCTCGCCGGACCGCGGAGCTCCAGCTCCGCTCATCGTCATGAGGCGAGCGGGACACTCGCGGTCCATAAGCCTACGACAGCCAGCGCTTGCGGCGCTTGTAGTGCTTGGTATCGCGGTACGACTTGCGCCCACCGCCCTCGTTGAGGCCGAGGTAGAATTCCTTGATGTCGGAGTTGTCGCGCAGCTTGGCGGCCGGGCCCTCGAGCACGATGCGGCCGTTCTCCATGACGTAGCCGTGGTCGGCCACCGCCAGCGCCATGGTGGCGTTCTGCTCGACCAGCAGGACCGAGAGCTTCTCCTGCTTCACCAGCCGGTCGACGATGCCGAAGATCTCCTCGACCAGCAGCGGCGCCAGCCCGAGCGACGGCTCGTCGAGCAGGATCACCTTGGGCTGGCTCATCAACGCGCGGCCGATCGCCAGCATCTGCTGCTCACCGCCCGACAGGTAGCCCGACACCTGGCCGCGCCGCTCGCGCAACCGCGGGAAGTACGAATAGACCAGCTCGATGCCCTGCTTGACCGCCGCACTCTGCGGCTGCACGTGGCCGCCGGCGACCAGGTTCTCCTCGGTGGTGAGGTTCTCGAACACCCGCCGCCCCTCGAACACCTGGACCAGCCCGAGCCGGGTCACTTCGTGGGCGCGCATGCCGTCGATGCGTTGCTCGCCGAGCTGAATCGTGCCCTTGGTGACCTCGCCGCGCTCGCTGCGCAGCACGCCCGAGATCGCCTTCAAGGTCGTCGTCTTGCCGGCGCCGTTGGCGCCCAGCAGCGTGGTGATCGCGCCCTGGCTGACGGCGATCGACACGCCCTTCAGGACCAGGATGACGCGGTCGTAGACGACCTCGATGTTGTTGATCGCGAGCATTGGAGATTCAGTCCTCTGTCACCCCGAGCGAAGCGAGGGGCCTTTAAGGCCGCAGGAAAGGTCCCTCGCTGCGCTCGGGATGACAACGGCACCGGGCGGCGAACAATACCGTCGCCGCCCGGTGCCGAGATGGTCACGACTTCGAGGCGTCGGCGGCGAGCTGCTTCTCGATCACCGGCCGGTAGCCCTGGAACCAGTCCTTGACCTTCACGAGCTTGCCGCCCCTGACGGTCCAGATCTGCACCCAGCCGCCGCCCTCGTGGTCGGTCGCGCTGAGCTCCATCGGCGGCACGAAGCCGCCCAACGTGAAGCCCTTGATCGACTCCATGCCCTTCTTGACGTCCTCGCCGGTCGGCATGGCGCCGCCCTTGGCCTTGATGGCGTTGCGCACCGCTTCGACGTGGATCGCCGCGTTGAAGACACCGCGGTTGTAGTAGACGGTCGAGTCCATCTCCTTGGGTGGCTCCTTGCCCTGCGCCTTGTACATGGCCTCGATGTCCTTCAGCACCGGGTAGTCCTTGCCGACGCCTGCAAACTGCATGGTGTTGTAGCCTTCGGCCACGCCCATGCCGCCCGCTGCGATGAGGTCGGCCTCGGCGCTGCCCCACACCAGCGAGACCACCTTGCTGAGCGGATAACCCTTGCCCTTGAGCTCCTTGATCGAGACCGACGGCGAGCGGCCGAACAGGTGGGCAATGACGAAGTCGGGCTTGTAGCGACCAGTGATGTCGAGCACCTGAGCGCCCATCTCGAGCCCGGGCGCCGGGACGGCGAAGGTGCGCAGCTCGAAGCCTTCCGACTTGGCGAGATCCTCGAGGATGGCGAGCGGTTCCTTGCCGGCCGGATTGTCGTAGAACAGATAGGCGATCTTCTTGCCCTTCAGCGTGCCGAGCCTCTCCTTGACGAACTCGACGGCCGCCCCGACCTGCGACCAGTAGCTGGCGGCGATCGGGAAGGTATAGGGGAAGCGCTTGCCATCGGCGGCCGAGGCGGTGCCGAAGCCCGGTGAAGTGCCGGGCATCTTGTCCTCTTCCAGCTTCTTGTTCAGGGCCGCCGTCTGGGGCGTACCGTAGAGGCCTTCGATCACGGCGCCTTCCTTCTTGTAGCGCTCGTGCGCCTCCATCGCGGGCGGCACCTTGTATTCGTTGTCGATCTCGATGACCTTGATCTTGTAGCCCTCGACGCCGCCCTTGCTGTTGACCAGGGCGATGTAGTCCTGATAGCCGGGGCAGAGCACGGTGCCGACCGTCGCGGTCGGCCCGGTGCGGTCGCACTGGAAGCCGAACACGATTTCCTTCGATTGGGCGAACGCTCCCGCGCCACCCAGTGCCAGGGTCGCGGTCGTTGCCGCTACGCCCAGCCAACTCTTAACGAACCTCGTCATGGGTTCCTCCCTTTTGCAGCAACGCCCTCACCTAATAGGAGAAGGGCCAGACCCGGAAGTAGCTCCGGATGTTCCTCCACAGCCGGTTGAGCCCTTCGGGCTCGACGATCAGGAAGAAGATGATCAGGCCGCCGAACACGGCCAGTCGCAAACCCGAGATGACGTTGGCGAGCTCGCCCTGGCTGAGAAACAGCGACCCCACATCCTCCATGAAAATACGGATGGCAATGGGCAGCAATGTGACGAAGACTGCCCCGAAGATCGAGCCCAGCACCGAGCCCAGCCCGCCGATGATGATCATGGCGAGGTAGTCGATCGACACGATCAGCTGGAACTGCTCGTAGTTGGCGATGCCGAAATAGTAGGTGTAGAGCACGCCGCAGACGCCGGCGTAGAACGACGAGATGGCGAACGCCAAGAGCTTGTAGTGGAAGATGTTGATGCCGATGATCTCGGCGGCGATGTCCTGGTCTCGCACCGCGACGAACGCCCGGCCGATACGGCTGCGCACGAGGTTGAGCGTGGCGATGATGGCCAGCACTGCGAAGAACAGCAGGAAGAAATAGAGCCGGCCCTGGGTGTCGAAGGTGAAGCCGAAAAGGCTCGGCCGGTCGACCTGGATCGAGGCCTGTGCGCCGCCGGAGATGGCCGGCACGTGGTTGATCGTCCATTCGATGATGAGCTGGCCCGCCAGGGTGGCGATGGCGAGGTAGAGCCCCTTGATGCGCAGGCTGGGCACCCCCACTACCGCGCCGATCAATGCCGCCATCAGCCCGCCTGCCGGCAGGGTGATCCAGAACGGGAGGTCAAACCGCACCGCGAGGTTGGCTGCGGTATAAGCCCCGACCGACATGAAGGCACCATGCCCGATCGAGATCTGGCCGGTGTAGCCGACCAGCACGTTGAGCCCGAGCGCGCCCACGATGGCGATAAAGATCAGGTTCAGGATCGACAGGTAGTATTCGTGGACGACGAGCGGGATGACCAGCACGAACAGCACCGCCAGCGCGATCATCGTCCACTTGGCGATCGGCAGCGGGTAGAGCGCCATGTCGGCGGCATAGGTGGTCTTGAAGACGCCGGACTCGCGATGGAACATCTAGGGCCTGCTCATCGCCGGGAGCGCGCCACTACAATGGCGCTTCTTCCTTCGTCGTGCGAGCCACGAGCGCGACTGGAGTCGCGCGCTCCCAGCGATGAAATCAATTGCCATCACGCCTACACCCGCTCGATCTGGCGGCGGCCGAAGATGCCGTAGGGCCGCACCATCAGCATCAGGATCATCAGCACATAGGGCGCGAAGTCCTTGGTGCCGCCACCGACGTAGGGGTCGAGGTAGCCCGCCGCCAGGCTCTCGACGATGCCAACGATCAGCCCGCCGACCAGCGCGCCGCCGATCGAATCGAGCCCGCCCAGGATCACCACCGGAAACACTTTTAGCCCGACCAGGGAGAGCTGCACGTCGACGCCCAGCATGGCGCCCCAAACGACGCCGCCCAGCGCCGACACGATGCCGGCCATCGCCCAGGCGAGCGCGAAGTAGCGCTCGACGTTGATGCCCATCGCCTGCGCCACCTGTTGGTTGTCGGCCACGGCGCGCATCGCCACGCCCATGCGGCTCTTCTTGAAGAACCAGCTGAAGGCGATGAAGAAGACGACCGCCACGACCGCGCCCAGCACCTGGATCGGCGGCAGGCTGGCGGGGCCGAGCGTGATCGGCTCGTCGCCGATCGGCAGTGACAGCGCGCGCACTTCCTTGCCGAAGATCACCGGGCCCAGGCCACGGATGATCGCCGCCAGGCCGATGGTCGCCATGATCACCGCCACCACCGGCCGTCCGAGCAGCGGGCGCAGCACGACGCGCTCGAGGCCGAAGCCGAAGCCGATCATGGCCGCCACCACGATAGCGATGGCGACGATCAGCGGCATGCTCTCGAAGCTCAGCGCGACCACCACGATCAGCCCGGCCAGCATGACGAACTCGCCCTGCGCGAAGTTGATGGCGTCGGTCGCCTTGTAGACCAGCACGAAACCCAGCGCGATCAGCGAGTACATCAGCCCGATCGACGCTCCACTCAGCACCAGCGACAACAGGAACTCGAGCTCCTCGGACATCACGGTGTCTCCTGGACCGCGCGCGTCCCGCGCGCCTCATGAGCGCGCGGGATGCGCGCGGTCCGGAAGAACATCACGCCGCCCTCCGGGCCGGCTCGGCGGCGGCGTCGCCGTGGATGGCAATGGTCGAGCCGAGCGTCGACTTGCGGCCGTCCTCGAAGGTGATCTCCATGGTCACGTCGACCGACGACTGGCCGCTGTAGAAGGCGTCGATGACGCTGGCGTACTTCTGTGCGACGAAGCGGCGACGCACCTTGCGGGTGCGGGTCATCTCGGCGTCGTCGGCCTCCAGCTCCTTGTTCAAGAGCAGGTAGCGCTTGACCTGCTGCACGTCGGGCAAGGTGGCGTTGGCCTTGGCGATCTCAGATCCGACCAGCGCCGCGACCTCGGGCTTGCGGCTCAAGTCCATGTAGCTCGTATAGGCGAGCCCGTGCTTCTCGGCCCAAGTGCCCACCGTCTGCAGGTCGATGGCGATCATCGCTACCACGAACGGCTGCTGGTCGCCGAACGCCACCGCCTCACGGATGTAGGGGCTGAACTTCAGCTTGTTCTCGATGAACTGTGGGGCGAAGGCCGAGCCGTCCGACAACTTTCCGACGTCCTTGGCGCGATCGATGATCACGAGGTGGCCCTGCTTGTCGAAGAAGCCGGCATCGCCGGTCTTCAGCCAGCCGTCGGGCGTGATCGTCTCGCGCGTCACCTCGTCCTGCTTGAAGTAGCCGAGGAACACGTTCGGCCCGCGCAACAAAACCTCGCCACGGTCGTCGATCGTGACCTCGATCCTGGGGATTGGCCGGCCGACGGTGTTGGGATTGGCTTCGGCATCGGGTTGGCAGGAAATCAACGCCGAGGCCTCGGTGGCGCCGTAGACCTGCTTGAGGTTGACCCCGAAAGAGCGGAAGAAGCGATAGGTGTCTGGGCCCAGCGGCGCACCGCCGGTGTAGCACCAGCGTGCTTTGCGCAGGCCGAGCTGGTCACGCACCGGGCCGTAGACCAGGATCTCGCCCAGAGCGAGCCCCAGCCGATCGCCGAAAGAAAGCGGCTTGCCGTCGCCTTGCTGCAGCTCGCAGCGCTCGGCCAGCGCGCGGAAATGCTCGTACACGCGGCGCTTCATGGGCGAGGCGTCGGCCGCCTTGATCTGCATCTGGGTCAGCATGTTCTCCCAGATGCGCGGCGGCGCCAGCATGGCGTCCGGTCCCAGCTCGCGCAGGTCGCGCTGCACGGTTTCCGGGCTCTCCGGGCAGTTCGCCGTGAGCCGGGCCACCAGGGCCATGCCGATCGTGAAGGCGGCGTCGCCCAGCCAGGCCATCGGCAGGTAGCTCAGCCAGTTGTCGCCCGGCTTGATCTCGTTCACCTCGATGAACGCCTCGGAGGCCTCGATCATGTTGCGATGGCTGATCATCGCGCCCTTCGGGTTTCCCGTGGTGCCCGACGTATAGGCGAACATCGCGATGTCGTCGGGCGCGCCCTTCTCCAGCTCGGCTTCGAAGAAGCCGGGATGGGCCTTGGCAAAGGCGCGGCCTTCCTCCAGCACGCTCTCGAAGGAACGCAACAGGGGATCGTCGTAGAAGGCAAGGCCGCGCGGATCGTCGAAGATGATCCAGCGCAGCTCGGGCAGCTCGGCTTTCAGCGACAGCGCCTTGTCGACCTGCTCCTGATCCTCGGCGACGATGATCGAGGTCTCGGCGTGATTGAGCACGTAGACCAGCTCGGCGGCGATCGAATCCTGGTAGACCGGCACCGACACGCCGCCCAGCGCTTGGGCCGCCAACTGCGCGAAATAGAGCTGCGGGCGGTTGTCGCCGACCACCGAGAGCTTGTCGCCGCGCGTAAAGCCCAGGGCCGCCAGACCGAGCGCGAAGTCGCGCACGTTGTCGCGGTAGGCCGTCCAGTCGTAGGTCTGCCACACGCCGCGCGTCTTCTCGCGGATGCCGGCGCCGTGGGGATACTGCTCGGCGTTGCGTTGCAGCAGCTTGGGCAGGGTCGAGGTCTTGGCCTCGTCGACCAGGCTCATGCACGTCCTCCCTTGCTCGCCCCGAGATAGGCCTGGATCACGGCTGGGTCGCGCTGCACCTCCTCGGGCGTGCCCGAGGCGATGCGCCGGCCGCGATCGAGCACCACGACCCGGTCGGAGATGTCCATGACCACGCCCATGTCGTGCTCGATCAGCACCACGGTGACGCCGCGCTCCTGGTTCACGTCCAGGATGTAGCGCGCCATGTCCTCCTTCTCGTCCTGGTTCATGCCGCCCATCGGCTCGTCGAGCAGCAGCACCTTGGGCTCGAGCGCCAGCGCGCGGCCGAGCTCGACCCGCTTGCGCAGGCCGTAGGCCAGCGCCGCCGTCTGCAGCTTGCGCAGGTCCTGGAGCTTCAGGAACTCGATGATCTCCTCGACTACCTGGCGGTGGGCGATGTCCTCTTTCTGCGCCATGCCCCAGTAGATCACCGAGGCGAGCACGCCCGCCTTCATGCGCACGTGGCGGCCGAGCATCAGGTTGTCGAGCACCGTGAGCCCGCTAAACAGGGCGATGTTCTGGAACGTGCGGGCGACCCCCAGGGCAGCGATGTCGCTGGGCTTTCGCTGGGTGATGTCCTGCCCTTCCAGGACGATGCGGCCGGTATCGGGCTTGTAGAAGCCCGATATCATGTTCAGAAGCGACGTCTTGCCGGCTCCGTTGGGCCCGATGATCGACACGATGCTGCCCGTAGGCACCTCGAGCGAGACGTCCTGAACGGCCACGACGCCGCCGAAACGCTTGGAAACGCCCTCGACCACAAGCTGGTTGTCGCCCTCACGCGCAGCCTCGCGCCGGGCGGCCGCCCACACCATGAACCCTCCCTAAAACCCAAGGGTCATTTGTCCTTATTGTTGGTGGGATCATGCAGCCTCTGGTGGGCGAAGGCAACAAATCTGCCTAAGGTTGGGGGGTCTGCCTGGAGAGCCCTCATGCCCCGCCATATCGCCTGCCTGACCTTCGACCACGACCACCTGTCGGGCTTCATCGCCCGCGGTCTCACCTCGCCGACCGCCATTTCCCGCGGCGAGTACGACGTCGTGGTGATTCCCCGCCTGGTCGCCCTGCTCGAGCGCTACGGCATCAAAGCCACCTTCTTCACCCCCGGCCATACCATCGACAGCACGCCGGAGGCGGTGACGCCCTATGTCGAGGCCGGCCACGAGCTCGCCCACCACGGCTGGACCCATCGCATGCCGGTCACGCTGTCGCGCGAGGAGGAGGAAGAGGAGATCGTGCGCGGCAACGAGTCGATCAAGCGGATCAGCGGCCGCACCGCGCGCGGCTATCGCTCGCCCGCCTGGGACCTGTCGCCCCATTCGATCGAGCTCCTGCTGAAGCACGGCATAAAATACGACAGCTCGCTGATGGGCCACGACTACGACTGCTACTTCGCCCGCCAGGGCGACGTCGCCGAGCTGCAGACGCCGTTCGCCCGCGGTCGCGAGACCAACCTGGTCGAGATGCCGATCAGCTGGTCGCTCGACGACTACCCGCACTTCGAATACATGCGCAACCCCAACGGCTCGATTCAGGCCGGCCTGATGAACGCCACGAACGTCCTGGAAAACTTCGTCGACGACTTCACCTACATGACGCGGGTCCAGCCCGACTTCGGCATCCTGACCTACACGTTCCACCCGCACGTGATCGGCCGCGGCCATCGCATGATGATGCTGGAACGCCTGATCCAGAAGCTGATCGAAGGCGGCGCGGTGTTCATGACCATGGAGGCCGCCATGCACGAGTGGCTCGGCCGCCGACAGCCCGAGCGCAAGGCGGCGGACTAAACCCGACTGAGGCTCGCTGTCATCCCGCGCGAAAGCGAGGGATCCTTGAGGCCGCAGGAAGGATCCCTCGCTGCGCTCGGGATGACAGTATGGTGCGTCGCTCAACCGCGGGACCCGGCCGGATCGATGCGCAGCAGTCGGCCGTTGGGGCTGTCGGTCAAGAGATAGAGCCGGCCGTCGGGGCCGCTGCGGACGTCGCGGATGCGCTCGCCGATCGGCTCGAGAAGGCGTTCCTCGGAGGTCACGGTGTCGCCATTGAGCTCAAGCCGCACCAGCAGTCCGAATTTCAGCGAACCGACGAACAGGCTGCCGCGCCAGTTGGGGAAAGCGTCGGCCGTGTAGAAAGCCATGCCGCTAGGGGCAATCGACGGCGTCCAGGAATAGATCGGCTGCTCCATCCCCGGCTTCTCGCGGCCTTCGCCGATCTTGCTGCCGTCGTAGTCGACGCCGAGCGTGATGACCGGCCAGCCGTAGTTCAGTCCCGCCCTCGGGATGTTGAGCTCGTCGCCGCCCTGCGCGCCGTGCTCGTCGATCCACAGCGCGCCGGTTACAGGATGCAGAGCGGCGCCCTGGACGTTGCGATGCCCGTACGACCAGATCTCCGGCCGCACGCCCGCCCGGCCGACGAACGGATTGTCCCGCGGCACCGAGCCGTCGCGGTTGATGCGGACGATCTTGCCGAGATCGGTCGACAGGTCCTGGGCGCGCTCGCGGTAGGCATAGCGCTCGCCCAAGGTCACGAACAGCGTGCCGTCGCGGGCGAAGACCAGGCGCGAGCCGAAATGATTGGAGCCCTGCACCTTCGGCGCCTGGCGGAAGATCACGCTCACGTCGGCGAGACGGCCGTTTTCCAGGCGCCCTCGCGCGACCGCCGTGCTCGCCCCACCCGGCCCGGGCTCGGCATAGGAGAGATAGACGGTGCGGTTGCGCTCGAACTCCGGGTCCAGCGTGACGTCGAGCAGGCCACCCTGACCCTGCGCGTAGACCGTCGGGACACCGGCCAGCGGCGCAGAAAGTCGACCGTCGGCCTCGACGATGCGCAGCTGTCCGCTACGCTCGGTGACGAGCTTCCGCCCGTCCGGCAGAAAGGCAAGCCCCCACGGATGGTCGAGGCCGGTCACGATTGTCGAAACCCTGATCCGTTCGCGCTTGCTCGCGAAGTCCTGCCCGTGGCCCGGGAAGGCGACGCCGAGCGTCGAAACCACGACAAGGAGGAAGGCAAGCCGCGACATAGCACCTCCTTACAGTATCCGCGCCAGGCGGACAGCGCGGCAGATCGTGACCATCTTGCCGATGGCGTGATCGACGAAGGCGGAGACGGACCTCTCGATCTTGTCCGCCGCTTGCGGCCGCGCAGCGACGATCGCCCTCGCCAGCACGCGTCCTTGCTTCGCCGCAGCCTCGCGATTGACGGCAATCGCCCGATCGAGCGAACCGTCAGCCTGCACCGGGGCCAGCGCCGCTTCCAGCCGCTCCAGGAAGGCCGGGGCATGCGCGAGATGGCGATACATGCTGGCGAGGATCAGCGGCTCAGCACTGTCGCCGAAGCGGTTGAGCCGGAGCACGCGCTGCCAGGTTTCGTGGGCTACCTCGCCTTCCGACGCGAGGTTCGGCAGCACCACGTCCGGGGCCGCAAGCCTCGGCCCCTTCTCCGCCGTTCCCGCAGGCGCCACGTCGCCGCGCAGCCACGCCACGAGCGCAGCGAGAGTGAACAGGTTGATCGTGTTGGAGTGGTCGTAGCTCGCCAGCACCGCATCGACGCTGGCCGGCTCCGGCCCCGCGAGCGACCCGAGATCGGGCAGCTGCATGGTCTCACGGAACCGGATCGTCGCCCGGTCGGCGATGCCCTCCAGATAGATTGGCTTCAGCGCGCCCCACGCCCACGGCAGCGCGCCGTCCATCGTCGCGAGATGACGCCACACAAGGTTCACCACCCGCACGCCGATCGTTGCCCGGATGTCGCCAAACAGCGATGCCGTCTCGCCCGTCGCCGCCGCTTCGGCGACAGCCGGAAACGGATCCGCGCGCAGATCTCTTCGGAGCGCGGACCTCCCGGTCCGCTCATCGCTCATGAATGCGGACCGGGAGGTCCGCGCTCCAATGAAACGCGCGACGGTCCGCTGCGTCACCGCCCGCTGAACTGGGGCTTGCGCTTTTCCATGAAGGCGCGGCGGCCTTCGATGTAGTCCTCCGACGCGAAGCACTCCTTGACCAGCCGCGTAGTGCGCTCGAAGTCGGGTTTGCCGTCGAGTCGGGTCAGCTCCTCGACGGTGCGCTTGGCGGCGTGGATGGTGAGCGGCGCATTTTCCGCGATGCGCTTGCAGTAGTCGTCGACGAAGGAGTCGAGCTCGGCGTCGGGCACCACGCGGGTCACCAGGCCCATGCCCTGCGCTTCCGCCGCGCTGAAATGACGGGCGGTGAAGAAGATCTCCTTGGCGTAGGCCGGGCCGACCAGCTCCATCAGGGTCTTGATGCCGGCGGCCCGGTATCCCAGGCCGAGGCGCGCCGCCGGCACGCCGAACTTCGAGTTGTCGGAGGCGATGCGGATGTCGCAGGTCAGCGAGACGGCAAGCCCGCCGCCGATGCAGAAGCCGCGGATGCGCGCGATGGTGGGCTTGGAGCACTTGGTCAGCCGCGCATTGGCGACCTCCCCGATCTTGTCGTAATAGGCGACCTGCTCGGGCGTCGAGCGCGCCTTCTCGAATTCCGAGATGTCGGCCCCCGACACGAACGCCTTGTCGCCGGCGCCGGTGACGACGATGACGCGGAGCGCCGGATCGTTCTCGAAGTCGTCGAGGATGACCGGGATCGCCTCCCACATGTCGGTCGAGGTCGCGTTGTGCTTGGCCGGCTTGTTGAAGACGATGCGGCCGACCGGACCCGCCTTCTCGGCGATCATGTTGGGGGTGGGACTGATCATGTGTGTTTCTCCTGCGCTGGGGGCGCGCCACTCCAGTGGCGCGATCTTCTCTCTAGGCGGCAAGAGACGCGCGACTGGAGTCGCGCGCCCCCAGCGACTAAACCACGCCGCGCTTGCGGAAGTCGGCGATGGCGGCAGTGTCGTAGCCCGCCGCCTTCAGGACCTCCTCGGTGTGCTCGCCCTGCTCGGGCGTCGCCGAACGCATCTCGAACGGCGTGCGGCTCATGTTGATCGCCTGGCCGATGAGCTCGATCTCGCCCAGCTTGGGCGACGTCACCGGATGGGCCATCTTGAGGTGCTTGACCTGCGCATCGGCGAACATCTCGTCCATCTTGTAGATCGGCCCGGTCGGCACGCCCGCCTTGTTCAGCTTCTCGACCAGCTCGGCGCTGGTGTAGTTGACCGTGCGCTTCTCGATCTCGTCGTTCAGCAGGTCGCGGTTGGCGCGCCGTGCCTTGTCGGTGGCGAAGCGCTCGTCGCTCAGGAACTCCGGTGCGTCGATCGACTCGCAGAAGCGCTTGTAGATGTGGTTGCCGGCGGCCGCGATGTTGACGTAGCCGTCCTTGCTCTTGAACACGCCGGTCGGGATCGAGGTCGGATGGTTGTTGCCGGCCTGGCCCGGCACGTCCTTGGCGATTGTCCAGCGCGCCGCCTGGAAGTCGCAGATCGAGATCATGGCCTGCAGCAGGGAGGTCGAGATCCACTGCCCCTGCCCCGATGTTTCGCGCTCCAGGAGCGCGATCAGGATGCCGATGGCGCAGTGCAGGCCGGCGCCCACGTCGGCCACGGCAACGCCGGCGCGCACGGGGCCCTGGCCCGCCATGCCGGTGACCCACATCAAGCCGCCCATGCCCTGAGCGATCTGGTCGAAGCCGGCGCGCTCGGCGTAGGGTCCGTCCTGGCCGAAGCCGGAGATCGAGCCCAGCACGATGCGCGGGTTCACCTTCTTCAGGCTCTCGTAATCGATGCCCAGCCGGAACTTCACGTCGGCGCGGTAGTTCTCGACCACCACGTCGGCCTTCTCGACCAGCTTCAGGAAGACGGCCTTGCCGTCCGGCTCCTTGAGGTTGAGCGTGATCGACTTCTTGTTGCGGTGCAGGTTCTGGAAGTCGGGCCCGTGGCGCGGGCCGCCCATGTCCATCTCGCCGGCCGACGGCGGCATCTCGACCTTGATGCAGTTGGCGCCCCAGTCGGCCAGGTAGCGCACCGCGGTCGGACCGGCGCGCACCCGCGTGAGATCGAGCACGGTGAAGCGGGAAAGCGGTCCGGCGGTCATGGTCTTGCTGCGCTCCTCGGCTGGGGTTCCGGATGTTGCAGTAGCATGGCCGCGGCTGCCATCTCCAGCGCCGCGCCGCGCAACCGGCGCCGTTCCAGCATGCGGCCCCGACATGACAGGACCCGCGGGAAGGTTGTCATCCCGAGCGTAGCGAGGGATCTTTCCTGTAGCCTTAAGGATCCCTCGCTTCGCTCGGGATGACAGGGAGCGCGCTCGGGATGACACGGTTTGTCACACGCGGAGCCCTTCATGCGCTACGGCTTTTACCTTCCCACCCGCGGTGCCAGCGCCACGCGCGAGGGCATCCTGAGGCTGGCGCGCGAGGGCGAACGGCTGGGGCTGCACTCGGCCATGGTGGCCGATCACATCGTGTTCCCGGTGGCCAGCGAGTCGGAATATCCCTACACGCTGGACCGCAAGCATCCCGGCGGCGGCGATGCTCTGGAGACGCTGGCCATCCTCGGTGTCGTCGCCGGCGCGACCGAGAAGCTGAGACTGGTCACCTCCGTCCTGGTGCTGCCCTACCGCAATCCAGTGCTCACGGCGAAGATGGTGGCAACGCTCGACGTGCTGTCCGGCGGCCGCATCACGATGGGCGTCGGCGTGGGCTGGCTCAAGGAGGAGTTCGAGGCGCTTAAAAGCCCGGATTTCGAGCGCCGAGGTGCGGTGACCGACGAATGGTTGGCGATCTTCAAGCAGCTCTGGACGACGTCGCCCGCCAGCTTCAAGGGCCAGTTCTACAGCTACCGCGACATCCGCGCCGAGCCCTTCCCGCTGCAGAAGCCGCATCCGCCGATCTGGGTCGGCGGCCATTCGCGGGCCGCCCTGCGGCGCACCGCGCGCCACGGCGACGGCTGGCATCCGGTGGGCGCGATCGCCGCCTCGCCCTTGCCGCCCTGCGAGATGCGCTCCCTGCTGGCGACGCTGAAACAGATGACCGAGGCCGAGGGTCGCGATTTCGCCAAGCTCACGATCTCGTACAAAGCGCCCTTGTACGACGCCGCGATTCCCGACCGCGACGGCAGCCGGCGCAGCTTCTCGGGCAAGCCCGAGCAGATCGCCGACGACATCCGCACCTTCGCGGCGATCGGCGTGCACGAGCTGATCTTCGACTTCCGCGCCGAGTCGATCGACGACAGCATCGCACGCCTGCAGCGCTTCGCCGCCGAAGTGATGCCGCTGGTTGGCAACTGAGATCCGGTGACGGCCATCGCAACCGGCTATTCGCGTCGGCAGCCGGCGATCACCTCTTCCAGGATCGAATTGAGCGTCTCGGGCTGCGCCGGTCACGATGATGCCCGGCCTTGGTACCAATGAGCACCAGGGCAGCGACCCGGTCGGGCGCCATGATCGCCAGTTCGCGCAGGAGCCGCCGACCGAGCAGCCGACGACGAGGATGCGGCTGCCCTTCGCGATGCTCAGCGCG
>JAFAKN010000582.1 GCA_019235415.1 Alphaproteobacteria bacterium | reverse complement strand
GAGGGCGAGGCGATGGACACGCTGCGGCGCACCATCGCGGGCTACGCGCGCCATGCCAATTTCGCCGGCGTGCTGCTGCTCGGGCTCGGTTGCGAGGCCAACCAAGTCGACCGCCTGCTTGCCGCCGAGGGCCTCGAAGCCGGCCCGTGGCTGCATCCGATGACCATCCAGGACACCGGCGGCACGACCAAGACCGTGCGCGAGGGCGTCGCGCGCATCAAGGCGATGCTGCCCGAGGCCAACAAGGTCAAGCGCGAGGCCGTGCCGGCGAGCCACCTCACCTTGGCGCTGCAATGCGGCGGCTCCGACGGCTACTCGGGCATCTCGGCCAATCCGGCGCTCGGCGCCGCGGTCGATCTCCTGGTGCGCCACGGCGGCACCGCGATCTTGAGCGAGACGCCCGAGATCTACGGCGCCGAGCATCTGCTGACGCGCCGCGCGGTCAGCCGCGCGGTCGGCGAGAAGCTGGTCGAGCGCATTCGCTGGTGGGAGCAGTACACCGCGGCGACCGGCGGCGAGATGAACAACAACCCGTCACCGGGCAACAAGGCAGGCGGCCTCACGACCATACTCGAGAAATCGCTGGGCGCGGTCGCCAAGGGCGGCACCACCAACCTGGTCGACGTCTATCGCTACGCCGAGCCGGTCACCGCCAGGGGCTTCGTGTTCATGGACACGCCCGGCTACGACCCGGTCTCCGCGACCGGTCAGGTCGCCGGCGGCGCCAACGTCATCTGCTTCACCACCGGGCGCGGCTCGGTGTTCGGCTGCAAGCCGGCGCCCAGCCTCAAGCTCGCCACCAACACGCCGCTCTATCGACGCATGACCGAGGACATGGACATCGACTGCGGCCCGATCGCCGATGGCGCGGCGAGCGTGCCCGAGATCGGCAAGCAGATCTTCGACCTCATCCTCGCGACCGCCTCGGGTCAGCCGACCAAGAGCGAGGCGCTCGGCTTCGGCGAGGACGAGTTCACGCCCTGGCAATTCGGCGCGGTGATGTAGCGACGCCGCATTTACGTGACGTTTAACCGATCGGGCCGTATGCTCTCGCGCCATGCCGCGCCGCAAGACCCCCCGTCCGCCTGAGGAAGCGCGCGCCATCGTGCGCGCGCTGCGCCAGCGCTACATCTCGACCGAGGCCGAGGCGGCCGCCAAGGCGATGTTCGAGCGCCTCCAGATTCCGCTGCCGTTGCCGACCGCTAAGCCGGTCGAGGCGGCGGCGCCCGAGACCGCGCCCGGCGAGCCGACCCTGCTCGAGATGATTCGCGAGCGCGAGGGCATCGCCGCCAACGCGCCGCTATCGGAGCTGCCGGCGCACGAGACCGGCGCCGAGAAGCTGCAGAACCGCGCCCGCCTGATCCTGTCGCGCATCCAGGCCCGCTTCGCCACCAAGCAATAGCGCGAGCCGCCGCGCGCCCTTCCAATTTTTTCCGTCATCCCGGCGAAAGCCCATTCGCGCTAAAATACGCTTGCGTCGAAGACTCGACCGTGATTCTAGGATGGAATGAATCACGGATCTTTGGTCAGCCGCGACTGGCTGAGCATCGTCGAGCGGCTTGGCGGGGCGGAGCTGGTCGAGAGCACGGGACGCGACACCAAGGCGTTTGTGCGCGGACGTGTGATCAAGCGCCCAGTCGACCTGCTGCGTTTGATCCTGGCGTATTGTCTGGGCGAAAGCGGCCTGAGATCGACGGCGGCATGGGCGACATCGATCGGGCTTGTCGACGTGTCGAATGTGGCGCTGCTCTATCGGCTCCGTCAGAGCGCTGATTGGCTTTGTGTACTGATTGGCCGCGTGCTGTCGGCAGCGGCTCCTGCGCCGAGCCGCGGACGGCTGATCCGGATCGTTGATGGGACTGCTGTGGCGCAGGCTGGTACGGCAGCGCACAAACAAAACCGGCTGTGGCGCATCCACAGCGCTTTCGATCTTCCCCACGAACGCTTCGGCTACTTCGAGCTGACCGATCAGAAGGGCGGCGAGCGGATCGATCGCATCCCTGTGGTGAAGGGCGAGATTCGCATTGCCGACCGCGCCTACATGCAGCCCGATCGGATCGGCGCTGTGCTGAAGGCTGGCGGCGACGTAATCGTGCGCACTGGTTGGAAGAGCGCGCGCTGGATCGACGCCAAGGGCGCACCGCTCGATCTGTTCACCGAGTTCCGGAAGGTGTCGGCACGTGGTTTGATTGATCGTCCGATCTGGATCGCGCGCCGAAGCGGCCCGCCGCTTCGCCTGCGCTTGGTCGCCATCAAGAAATCGACCCAAGCGGCCGCCGCGGCCCGCCGCAAAGCTCGCCGCGGCGCCCAGCGGGGAGGTCACCAGCTTTCCAAAGCGACGCTCGCTGCCGCCGATTGGGTGATTATCGTGACCTCGCTCCCAATCGAGACCTTCACAACCGACGACGTCCTCGGTCTCTATCGCCTCCGGTGGCGTATCGAACTCGGCTTCAAGCGTCTCAAGAGCCTCGTCGGTCTCAAGGGACCGCCGGGCGTCGATGAGCGCTCCGCCAGACCTTACGTGCTGGCCCATCTCCTCATGATCCTCCTGCTCGAGCCGCTCGTAGACGAGCTCGAGGACTCTCCCCGCTGGGCAGACGCCGCCTGACACGACCAGGAGCCTGGCGCGCGCTGCGCCAGCTCATCGCCACCTTGCTCCAAGCCATCATTCCGCAGCCGACCATCGCGCAGCTGCAGCGCGCTAAAACTGTGCTGCGGAGGCATCTTCACGAACCCCCGCGACGACGCCACTATCAACGGCTGTTCCGCGTATTTTAGCGCGAATGGGCGAAAGCCGGGACCCAGGAGCAAGTGACGGGTGTCAGCGCGTGTGATCCTGGGTCCCGGCTTTCGCCGGGATGACGCAATTTTATTTTCGAACGCCGCGCGAAGCGCGGCAATTTTACACAGTGTCTCTGGCACGACCGCTCCGCGGCTCCGCCACCTTTGTGCCTTCGTGTCTTCGTGGCCAACCTTCACTCGCGTGCCGCCAAACATTCGCCGTAATCGGCGGCAACATTTCGGATAATTA
>JAFAKN010000390.1 GCA_019235415.1 Alphaproteobacteria bacterium | reverse complement strand
TCAATGCCCTGCGCGACGTCACCACGGTCACGGTTCTCTCGGCGCCGCAGGTGGTGACGGAGGACAACCAGCGAGCAAGACTCGAGGTCGGCCAGCAGGTGCCGATCCTCACTCAGACCATTACGCAAGCCACCGTCAACAATCCGTCCGTGCTCAACAGCGTGAGCTACGTGCAAACCGGCGTCATCCTCACCGTGACCCCGCGCGTGAACACAACCGGTGGTGTAGACATGGACATCAGGCAGGAGGTCACGGACGTGCCGGACGCCCTGCTGCAAGCCGCGACCCCTAACCTGACACCCGTCCTTACGCGGCGCGTCATCGAAACGCGGGTCTCGGTCCAGTCGGCACAGACTGTCGCGCTCGGCGGCCTGATCAACGAAGCGTCCCAAGACTCGCGCCAGCGCGTCCCGCTGCTGGGCGATCTGCCGGTTGTTGGATGGTTGTTCGGCCAGACAGGCGTGAGCCGCAACAAGCGGGAGTTGCTGGTGTTCTTGACCCCCACCGCGTTCAGCAATCCCGAGGAGGCACGAAACTTTACCCTGGAATTGCGGCGGCGGGTCGAGGCGCTATGGCAGAAGGAAGGATCGAATCGCCGGAACCCCTGAGCGGTCGGCTGCGCTTGGAAATGGCGCCGCGCCTGCTCGAGCTCGGCAAGCTGCTCGGACGCGTCGACGCGTTCGGCGTCGAGATGGGCTTCTCCCCCGAGGATGCCTATCGCGTCGTCCTCGTCCTCGACGAGCTCATCACCAACATCATTGTACACGGCGTCGAGGCCAGCGAAGTCAGGCACATCGTCGTCGACCTCCACTATCGCCAACCCGACCTCGAGATGGAGATTTCCGACCCTGGCCGTCCCTTCGATCCGCGCGCCGTTTCGCCGCCCGACACAGACAAGGGCATCGCCGAGCGCAAGATCGGGGGCTTGGGGATTCACGTCGTGCGAACGCTCGTGGATTCGATCGACTATCGCTATGACGCCGGCCGAAACGTCGTCACTCTCGTCAAACGATTGAGCAGGGCGGGCTGAATGTCCATCCGATCAAAATTCCGTTTGGGCTTCGCGCTGCTGCTTGCGACGTTCGCGGCGTTCGGCTGGTACACGATCGAGCAGACCCTGCAACTGAACCGACAGTTTCGCGAGGTGATCAATCGCTCCTTATCCGCCATGATCACTACCGACGAAATGACCGTGGCGACCAGTGAGCTCGCCAACTTCGAAGCGCAAGCCTTGCTGGACGAGGACGCCGGGCTAAGAAGCGAACATCGGGCGAGAGCCAAAGCCATACGACGCAGGATCCGAGAACTCGAACTACAGTACCGGGAGTTCTATTCACTGCCTTCGCATCAGGTCGTGCTCGATGAGCTTGCGGGCAATCTCGATGCCTTCTTGGAAACGCTGGACAAGCAGCACGCGACGCACGAAGCGGAACGTGGCGAGGTCTCTAGAGAGCTCTTGGAGGAGAGCGTGCGCCGCCACAAACGGGTCATCGGCAGCTTGGTCAAGCTCGACCAGGTGGCCTCGCGCATGGCCCGAGAGGCGGCCAGTGCCTCTGCCGAAACGGCGGCCAGGAAGTCGCGTCTGGGAGTGGCTACCGCCGTCGTCATCGTCGCGCTCGTCTTGCTTGGACTGACGGCGCTGACCGACGCCCACATCCTTCGCGACATTCGACGGCTTGTCGAGGCCATCGACTCGCTCGCGAAGGGCGATATTGCGATCGTCGTTCCCTTGACGAAGCAGCGTAACGAACTCGGCGACGTTGCCCGGGCGCTGGAGCAATTCCGTCTCAATGCCCTCGACAGGGAACGTCTACAAAAGCAGGAGGCGCACGATCTCGAATTTGCTCGCCGCATCCAGCTGGCAGGCGTACCGCGCAGGCCACGGGTTCGGTCCGACGACGGCACTTTTGAGATTTGCGGCAGGCTCGTCCCCTCGCGCACGGTCAGCGGCGATTTTCTCGACTTCCACCAGCTGGATTCGCACCGTTTGGCAGTGGCCATTGGCGATGCCTCAGGCAAAGGCGTCGCGAGCGCCATGTTCGCCGGCTGGGCTCGCGGCACTTTGAAATCCGAGAGCCTGCGCGCGACAAGTCCCGGCGGCTGCCTCACCGCAGCCAACAGGGTACTGGCGCGGCGAAACCAGGACATGATGTTCGTGACCGCCTTCTACGGCATCCTCGATCTTGCCGACGGCTCGTTTTCCTTTGCCAACGCCGGTCACGAGCTTCCTTACTTGCTGAACAGCACGGACGGCGTTCGCCAGCTCGCCGCCGATCCGGGCCTGCCGTTGGGCGTCACCGAGAAAATCGATTTCCAGACGAGCCGAATTCGGCTTGTACCCAGCGACGCGATCGTCCTGTTCACGGACGGGATCACCGAGGCCGCGGCCGCCGACGATCGGCTATTCGGGCGTGATCGCCTGATAAAGCTGCTCGCGGACCACCGGCAGGCAGACTGCGACGCTCTGCTCGACATGCTGTTGGGGGCAGTGCGCGAATTCTCCGCGGGCGTGCCGCCGAGCGACGACATCGCCTTGATCGCCCTGAGATACAATGCCCCTGCACAGCCGGTCGGCCAAACCGGCTGAGACGGTGTCCTATTGGACCTCGACCCGTGTCATGGCGAGAATGGTGGCTTGGGCCGAGTCGGCGGGGACTTCCCGCACGAGGCAGTAGGGAGAAAAGTCGCCGAAGTAGACCCTCGTCTCGAAGTAGCGGATCTGCCCGGCGTTGACTTCGATATCGTGGCGATCTCTGAGGGCGGTCGTGAAGCAGCTGATTTCCGCCAGGCCCGGCTGGCTCTCGAACCTCAGGAAAGTGCCGCTCGGCAATTGCGTCGACAACTCAGTCGTGATGCCCCCGATAAAGGCGATCCTGACGCCCCATAAGAGCGATTTCGGGTCGGGACGATATACATAGATCGCACCGAGATTGGGCGGCGGTGGTTCAAATCGCTTTGCCCTCTGATCGGCTTCGGTACTCGCCTTCGGAACCGCTTCGCAACCAACGAGCACGAAGATCATGAGCAACGGTATCAGCCGCAAGTGCTTCCTCTAACGTCACTTCTGGCGAAAACCCCGCCGTCGACAAGACATACCAGAAATAGCACTCGATCGTCTCGCGCTGGACGACGCTTGTACCAGGGTCCTCGCTCGTTTCCGTCCCTGCGCAAGCTCGACGACGGCAATTGGTCAAGCAGCGCTTTCGGCTGCAGCCGGTTCCCGCGCCCGCAACTCACGTGTCAGGGATACATTGCCGCCCTTGCCTTGTCGGCATTGAACGACACCTCGGCCGCAACCCATTCCGACTTGTCCTCGTTGTACGCGGTCCAATTGACGAACAGCAGGTTAAGCCCGACCAGTGTGCGCTGCGTCTCAATCGTGGGTATCAGTTGCAGCTTGGAGGGAATGTAGTTGTTGTCGTCGTCGAGCAATTGCTGCGCTGCTGCCTCCAGCGCCTCGGCGCGCCGGATCGCGGCGCTCGGATTGTCGGTGGCGATGCGGCCGGAGCGCAAGGCCTTCGCCTCCTCCAGCCGTTCATTGACCGCGGTGCGCACGCGGTCGTCGAGCGCAAAGGTAATGCTGATCATGTCCTCGGGGGTGCCCAGGCTGATCAGCTTTTGGATGCTTGCCTTTTCCGGTTCCGTCAAGCTGTCGAACAGGCGCCGGAACCCGTCCCCGCCGCCCAAGCGGTCGAACACAACGCCTTCGCGGTTGATCGGCGGGGTGAAGCTTTGCCGCTGAATTTCGGCGGCTCGCACCAGCCCGTCGGGCCCGATCGTTGCCTTGCTCTTTGCTTTGTAATGGTAGGGAATCGCCGTTACCTGAACAGAAGCGAGGTCGGTGGAGGTCGACGCCTTTTCTCCGCCCCAGGCGCTGGCCAGCGATTCGTTGACCTTCATGTTGAGGCCGGCGGCCAACGACAACTCGACGGTGTAGGTCTTCTCGCCCTTGTTGACCTCCAGATTGGTGTTGCCGGTGGCATAGCTGACCGTGTTGCCGCTGACCGCGACGCCGCCTTTGATACGCGCTCGAACCGTGCCGACGTCGCTCTGGATATCCCCCGTGCCGAGCGCATCGACGCCAAAGGGGTCGAAGCCGAGTTTGAAGCCGACGCCGGCCTTGCCGCCAATGCGCGCTTCGACCAACGGCATGATGTCGTCGGCCTTTGACAAGTCGCGCGCTTCGATACGGCTCTTGGTCAGCAGGGCTTCAAGCGTGTCCTTCAGCGCCGCCTTGCCGGCCTCATTGTTCGGAAAGCGGATCGCAGCGCCGGTTACGCGGTAGCCGGCCGCCTCCACCGAAGCCGTTCCCTGCAACTTCAGACCGACCGAAGACAATGCGCTCAGGCCAGGCACGGTGGCGGAGAGCTCGCCGCCGGCCTTGCCGTCCCAGCCGTCGCGCAGGACCAGCTGGTAGCCATCGCTACCGCGTTCGATCTCGATGCCGTCGAGCTTGCCGACTGCGACCTTGACGTTGACTGTCGCAATGCCGGTAGGTTCGACCGGGATGTTGCCGGTCTGCACTTCGACGCGATCGCCGGCGACCAGTTTCACCTTGGTTCCCGAGGCCATGCGGTCAATCCCATCAAGAAGAGCTGCCTTGGCCTGCGGGTTGATGCCGGTCTTGCCGGGCTCGGACGCCTTCTCCAACTGCTCGGCACGGACGTCCCTCGCCGCGGCGAGGTTGGTCAGATTGCTGTTCGCTGCCCACAGGTTCAGCTCTTCAACACCAAAGCTCTGTGAGAGCATCATGTTGATTTCGGGCGCTACCCGATCGACCGGCACGCCCCAGCCGAGCAGCGTGTTCTTGATCGCCTCGGCGTGGTCGGCGGGCCGGAAATTTTCGAGGGTGGCGCCTTGGGTTGCGCCGAACTGGGTCAGGATCGCGCCGCGGATCGAGTCGCGGAGCGGCGCCCAACTGCTGCCCATCGCCTCGATGCGGCTCTGCACGACTCGGTCCATCTCGGCCACAGTACTGGCGATTTCGGTGTGCTTCTCCTGGCGCAATGCCGCCTCGCCTTCGCGCAAAAAGACAATGGCGCGGGCGGCCTCGATCTTTTGCTGGTCGGCGGTGATCACTCGAAGCTGCCCCTCGGTCGGCGCCGCCTTGTTGAACTGCCAAAACGGCAGGGTCAGGTTGGTCTGATCCAAGCCTTTCAACGATTGGCAAATCGCGTCAAAACGTGCCCGGTCAGCCGCCGGAACCGTGGCGGCTGCCATGTTTGGATGCCGCGCCAGGAGATTGGCTGCCTCGATCAGGTTGCGCGCCATCGCCAGCCCAGCCGGATGATCGAGATTGCGGGCCGGATCAACCCGCTGGATCATCGCCCTCGCATCCTGGTGAGCCTGATCGAGGCTGGCCAAGAGATTGGTGCTCACGAAGAGCTCATTCTCCAGCTTTCCAAATTGCTGGGCCTGGGCGAGAAGGCTGTCATCGGCAGGGTGCACGCCGCCGACGACGCCACCGCTCGCTAGCACGCCGGGGGCGTCGAGCGTGCCAATCAGCGCCGCCTGCATCTTGTCGGCAACGGTGGCGCCCGCCTTGCCAAGCGTCAGGTTCTGGATCAGCCGGTTGCCCAGATTCTTTGCCTGATCCTCATTCTTGGCTGCCGTCAACGCCGCCATCTGGTCGGCGATCGAAGTGTTGGTCATCGAGCGGCGGGCGTTGAACCGGTCAAACACTTTATTGACGTCGCTGAGAACGGCTTCCACCTGCTCGGCGCTGGCCAAGCCCTGCTTCGCCAGGCCCGCAACCGTCTGCATCACCTCCCGGCTTTCCGCCGCAGACAAACCCATCTTTCTGAGTTCAGCCTCGGTCAAGCCGCCAAGCAATGTTGCCGCGCCGTAGCCCGCTGCTTGCTGAGTGTAGCGGACTTCTTCGGCTCGCAAGTTCCTCAGCGCGTCCGCGCGCACGCCTTCAAGCCTCGTCACGTCTTGCCGGCGGGCGGCGATGTCGGTCGCGACCCCGCTCCCGATCGCGGTATTCAATTGGTTCTTGGCAACCCTCAGCGCGGCGTCGTCTCGGTCGTAGGTCTGCCGTGCGGCGGTAAGCTCCTGCGGCACGGTCGAGGCACCAACGCGACCCTGCCAGTAATCGCGACTTTTTCCCGCCAACGCGAGCCGTTCAGTGGCTTCAGTCAAATGGCTGGTCGCCAGCTGCATTTTTTCGGTCAATGAGCCTGCTTGGTTTTCTCTTTCTATTTGAGCGACCTGTGCTCGAAGATACTGAAGCCGAGTGTCCAGCAGTGAGCGCTGCGGGCCGGTCGCCTGTTGCATGTGCTGCTGTAGCTCGGTGGCTTGCTGTTGGATTTCTTCGAGCTGTGTGTCGACGGTTTCGGCGAGCGTGGCGCGAGCCATTTGCAGCGCCTTGTCCAATCGATCCCACTCCACATCGTAGGCGGCGCTGCCTGCTCCTTCCGGCCGCTGCCCAAGTTGCGCCAGTTGGATGTCCAATCCCACCGCGACGTCCAGAAGACCACGGCGTTCGGTAGTGGCGGCTCGTCGCGCGTCGAGTTCGGTGAAGGCGGCGTCGGCCTTCGCGAATTCACCGGCAGCGTACGCCGCCTCCGTTTGGAGGGCACGCTGGCGTGCTTCGAGGGTGGCGATATGGCTGTCGATTTCACGCAAAGGTTCGGTGTTTTGTTCATGCGTCGCGAGCTGTTGTTCGACAGTGCGGAGTTGTCCTTCGAGCTGTTCGATTTCAATGGGCAGCACCACCATCGCCATCTGCTCTTTCAGCCCGGCCCGCTCCTCGCGCAGTTCGGACGGCGGTCGCGGCGGATCCGGTATCCCCGAAGCAACCTGAGCGCGTTGGAGACGCAGTGCCGCGAGTTGCTGATCGATGTCGCCGCGCAACCGGTTCGCACCTGGCGAGGTCAGCGCCTGCTGCTCGGCCATCGCAAGGGCGGCGACCACGAGGCCGATTTCCTTGGCATTGTTGCCCAACGTAGCACGCAGCCCTTTGACCAGGCCGGCGTCGACCTTGAGCCCGCCGAGGCCGGTCATCGTCACGCTCTGACCCGAACGCTCCAAGGCGCGGCGGACTTGCTGCTTCATCTTGGCGAGGCCGATGTCGCGCTCGACCACCTCCTGGGCCTCTTGCCGTATCGTTTGACCCACCTGCTGGCCTTCAATGGGTCCCCCTTGCCGCACCGCCTCACTGGTCAGCATCAAATCCGTCGTGGCCTTGATCCGCACCTGCTTCAGCACGGCGTCCATTTCGACGTCCATGCCCAACAGCGAGTTCAGCGCCGAACCGTCGCTGGGCGGGGTCGCGGCGCGAACGATCGTGTCGGCCATTGCCTGCAGGCCCACCGCCGCAGCCTTTTGCTTTTCCGGCAGCGGGCCGCGCGCAAAATCCTGGATCTGGCCGTGACTCGCCAAGAGCGCCAACGCCTTTTCCAGCCGATATGACGTTATCCCCCCGGCTACCGCCGCACCACGCAGCAGCCCATCGAGCTTGAGAACGCTCTCGATCAATTGCGTTTTGTCCGCGCCATCCACCTTGGCGAGCCCGGGAAGCGTCAGCAGCAGCGCATTCGACACGCATTGCCGCATTTTCTGTTCTAATTCCCCGAGGCGACGATTCTGCTCCGGATTGTCGATGGTTTGATCAGCGGACACCTGCCCGTGCAGCACGCGCAGCTCCGCGAGCATCCCCGCGTTTTTCTGGATAGCGGCATCGCGGGCGAACGTCGATTTCCGGAGCGCGCCGTTCGATGCGGGTTGATCGCGATCGACCGTCAATAGCCAAGGTGTCACCAGATCGTTCGCCTCGCCAAGACGGTGATCTAGATCAGCCGTTCGCTGATCCCAACTCAGCACCGGCGCGGGCACGGCGACTTGCTGCGGTATCGCGGCGCCTTGATGCCCATTGCCTTGCTGCAGTGCTAAGCCCTGTTGCGGCGCGACGATGGGCAGCGGAGGGCCCTGCTTCACCCGGACAAATGAATCCAGATTGAACAGGCCCGTGCGGTTGTTGCGCAAAACCTGAACCGTGCCGGGTTTTGAAAGGACCTGCGGCGTCCGGACGAGGCCTTTGAAACTTTTCTGAAGCAGCTTGGCCTGCGCGGGGTCGGCCCCACGGAATGGCTTGCTGGCGTCCGACGATTTTGCAACGCTGCTGCGATACCCGAATAGCGCGTTGATGCTGGTCGACACATTGGTCTTCAACCCGCTCATGCCGCAGTCTCCGCTTGTTCGTAGATCAGAGTGTAGTCAGCGAGCCGGCGTCGGCATGCCGATCTGCTGGCGGTGCAGTGCCGACCCCGAACCGTTTCGGCGGGTGCGGATCGGTTGCCGAAGGCGAACGGGTTTTCCATTGTGCCCCCTTTGCGGACCGGTGGGCGGATGGGGCGCCAACGGCCGTTCAGCCGCGGATCATCGTGCCACGACGTCCATCAAACTGGTCGTCCGTGCGTATAGGGTCGGGCATCAGCTCGTTGCGCAGTTCCGGAACCAGCCCGACGAAGTTCGCGACCAACGCTATGAGATCCGTGCCGGTCGCCTCGGCAAGCGGCAGGAAGCAGTGCAGAACGAGGCGCCCCGAACTGCCATCGAGCGCCAGCGACACCCCCGGCGGCAGCCGCCCGTAATTCGCGGCAAGCGCCGCGCGCAAGGGCAACGCATCGCCGGCCTCGGGGCGCATGATCTCGCTCCGCGCCGTGAGCCCGTCCGCTTCCGGCGCGGCGGCAAGGGTAATCTCGATGCCGTCGGCGAAGGCCAGCGTGCATTGCCCGGACGCGTCAAGCGCAACTGTGTGGCCCAGCACCTCGGACAGCGCCGCCAACACCCCCTCTACCGCGTCCGCCTGCGATAATTCGGCCGGTCCTGCCAAGCAGCCTTCTCCTCAAGCACTGAGGTTGCCGGGACCTTCCCCAATATGCCAATGAAACATTTGCGGCAGAGGAAGAGTGGTCACGCGCATCGGACCGTCGCATCCGCCCCTACACGCTTTGCACATGCCACACTGATCCTGCGCAACGACAGCACCTGCGGATTCGGGCAAGCTTTCCCCCGGCCCGCCCCCGCGCCAGCGTTGAGGCGCGAAGTCTTGCACAACAGTCGAGTACCATGCCGAGCCATCAGCCCAAGCCCGCCACGCTGCCCGTCCAGCTCGTCGCCGAGACTCCCTTCTATATTCCCGCCACGGGAATGGCGACGCGGCCGCGCCGCACCCTCAAGTCGAACGACACCTTCATCGTCGTCGATACGTTCGGCGACATCGGCGCGTCGGCCGGCGAGGCGGACGGGCTGTTCCACAAGGACATGCGCTTCCTGTCGCGGCTCGAGCTCCTGGTGAACGGTCAATCGCCGTTGCTGCTCGGCTCCAACCTGCGCGACGACAACAGCCTGTTGTCGGTCGACCTCACCAACCCGGATTGCATGAGCGATGGCCGCATCGTGCTGCACAAGGACCTGCTGCACATCGGGCGGACACTCTTCTTGTGGAACGGCTCGGCCTATCAGCGCCTGGCGGCGCGCAACCACGGCGACCAACCCATCAGCCTTTCGCTCACCGTGCTCTACCACAGCGACTTCGCCGACCTCTTCGAGGTGCGCGGCCTGCGCCGCAAGCGGCGCGGCAGCGCCGTCGAGCGGATCGAAGCCCCCGGTCGAGTCGTCCTGCAGTACACCGGCCTCGACCGCGTCACGCGCACCACGACACTCACCTTCGATCCGCCGCCCAGCAAGCTGTTGGCGGGCAAGGCCCACTATCTGCTCGACCTCGCGCCCGGCGAGATGCGGCCGCTGTTCTTGGTCGCCGCCTGCGAGCAGCCCGACGAGCCGCGTCCGGTCGGCTTCACCAAGGACTTGCTGACCGCGCGCCGTGAGGCGCGCGAGGCGACGCGCGGCGGCACCACCGTCGAGACCTCCAACGAGCTCTTGAACGAGATCCTGTGCCGCTCGGCCTCCGATCTGCAGATGCTGACGACGCAGACCGCCCAGGGTCGCTATCCCTACGCCGGCATTCCCTGGTACTCGACCACTTTCGGGCGCGACGGACTGATCACGGCGCTGCAGATGCTCTGGTATAACCCGGGCATCGCGCGCGGCGTGCTGCGCCGCTTGGCGGCCTACCAGGCGACCACCACCGATCCGTACTCCGACTCCGAGCCGGGCAAGATCCTGCACGAAATGCGCAGCGGCGAGATGGCGGCGCTGCACGAGGTGCCGTTCGGCTTGTACTACGGCAGCGTCGACGCCACGCCGCTGTTCGTCCTGCTGGCCGGCCGCTATGCCGAGCGCACCGGCGATTTCGCGACACTTGCCACGCTATGGCCCAACATCCAGGCGGCGCTGGCCTGGATCGACGGCCGAGGCGATCGCGATGGCGACGGCTTCCTGGAGTACAGCCGCGCCGCCGAGCACGGCCTCGCCAACCAGGGCTGGAAGGATTCCTACGACGCGGTGTTCCATGCCGACGGCGGTCTCGCAGAGGGGCCGATCGCGCTTTGCGAAGTGCAGGGCTACGTGTTCGCGGCCAAGAGCTCGCTGGCGCGCTGCGCCGCCGCGATGGGCCGCGCCGAGGATGCAAGGCGTTTTGCCGCCGAAGCCGAGCAGCTGCGGCAGCGTTTCAACGAAACGTTCTGGTGCGCCGATCTCGGCACCTATGCGCTCGCCCTCGACGGCGCCAAGCGGCCCTGTCACGTGCGCACGTCTAACGCCGGCCAGCTCCTGTTCACAGGAATCGTGCCGAACGAGCGCGCCGTCGAGCTCGCGGATGGCCTCATGCAGCCGCGGTTCTTCTCGGGCTGGGGCATTCGCACGGTCGCCAAGGGCGAGGCGCGTTACAATCCGATGTCGTACCACGACGGCTCGATATGGCCGCACGACAATGCGCTGATCGCGCTCGGCTTGGCGCGGCACGGCCTCGCGGGCCACGTCGAGCAACTGTTCAAGGGCCTGTTCGATGCCGCGACCTACATGGACCTGCGGCGCCTGCCGGAGCTGTTCTGCGGCTTCCGGCGTCAGCGCAATCGCGGGCCGACGTTGTATCCAGTCGCCTGCTCGCCGCAGGCCTGGGCAAGCGCCACGCCGTTCTCCCTGGTCGAGGCACTGCTCGGCCTGGAGATCGATCCGCTGGGGCACGAGGTGCGCTTCCGCAGTCCCGTCTTGCCGGCCTTCGTCGACGAGGTGACGCTGCGCCGGTTGATCGTCGGCAACGCAAGAGCAGACATCCGCATCAGGCGCCATCGCCGTGACGTGTCGTTGGAAATCCTGAAGAGTCGCGGCGCCAAGCTGCAGGTCTCGCTGCTGTCTTCGGCTTGATTCGCGTAGCCTGCAATGAGCGGCGGCGTTCGTCTTGATTGTGGCACGACCGAAGGACACGATCCGCCCATCCGAATTGTCGCCCAATCATCGCGCTTGGGTCTTTGCGGGAGATGTTCGATGGCGTGCAGGACAATGGGCGCCGTGCTCTTGATGTGGCTGTTCACCGCGTTCGGCGCCGCGGCTCAGACTGCTCCCAGCGAGACGCCTGCCTCACCGCCAGCAACGCCAAGCGAATCCGCTCCGCCGTCCTCCGGCGCGGTGCCATCCACGCCCGCGCCGGCGCCGCAATCGGCTCCGGCAACGCAGGCCCCTCCGGCAACGCAGGCTGCGCCGCCGGGGGATCCATCGGGGACCGCCGCACCCTCCACTGGAACGGCGGCCGCTTCACCCGGTGCGACGCCGCCGCCAACCACGGCACCGACATCCCCGCCTGCGGCGGCGCCAACGCCGCCGTCCCAACCGGTCGGAACACCATCGGTCACGGTCCTCGACACCCACGAGGTGAAAGGCATCCTGGGCCGCGACGTGCGCAGCACGGCCGACGAGGATATGGGCCGCATCGTCGACGTGCTGGTCGACGAGCGCGGCCATCCGCGGGCGGCCATCATCGACTTCGGCGGCTTCCTCGGCGTGGGCAGCCGCAAGATCGCGGTCGACTGGAAGGCGCTGCACTTCGTGCCTGCCGCCGACAAGAAATACGGCATCGTCCTCGAACTCACACGCGACCAGGTGAAGCCGGCCCCGGAATTCAAGGAGGGCAAACCAGTCGTCATCCTGGGCGCCTCGGGAACTCTCGAACCCTTGCCCTAAGGTCGGCCCGTGAAGCCGTCTGTCGCCTCGCCGCCCCGTCCGTCCCGGCGCAGCCTGCAGAGGCTCGACTGGTTCGTATTCCTCGTGGCCGACGTGCAGACCGGCTTCGGACCATTCGTCTCGGTCTACCTCACCACCGAGCATTGGACCCAGGTCGACATCGGACTGGTGCTGACAGTGGGCGGCATCATCTCCCTTGCCGGCCAGATCCCCGGCGGCGCCTTCGTCGATGCCGTGCGCTCGGTGCGCCTGGTCGCCGCCATCGCCGTCGCGGTGATCGCCGCAGCCGCACTGGTCTACGCCGCGGTGCCGATCTTCATCTTCGTGATGCTGGCGGCCTGCCTGCATGCGGCTGCGAGCTGCGTGCTGGGCCCGGCAATCGCCGCCATGAGCCTCGGCTTGGTCGGCCATGCCGCGATCGGTGAGCGGTTCGGCCGCAACGCCCGCTTCGCCTCGATCGGCAATGGCCTGTCGGCCGCCGTGATGGGTGCCTGCGGCTACTACTTCTCGACCCAGGCGGTGTTCCTGGTGACCGCCGCCTTGCTGGTGCCGGCCCTCTTCGTGCTGCGCGGCATCGCGTCTGCCGAGATCGATCCGCAGCGCGCGCATGGCGGCATGCCTGCGGCGCCGCCGGCCAACCGCTGGCGCGATCTCCTGAACCTCTTGAAGCGGCGGCCGTTGCAGATCTTCGGCACATGCATCCTGCTGTTCTATCTCGCCAACGCCGCCATGCTGCCGCTGATGGGCAGCGTGCTCACCATGCGCTCCACTCACTGGGCGCCGGTCCTGATCGCCGCCTGCATGGTCGGCCCGCAGCTGGTCGTGGCGCTCTGCTCGCCCTGGGTCGGACGGCAGGCGCAGCGACTGGGCCGTCGGCCGCTGCTGATCGCCGGTTTCCTCGTGGTGCCGATCCGCGGCCTGCTGTTCGCGACCGTCAGCGATCCCTACATGCTGGTCGCGGTCCAGATGCTCGACGGGATCACCGCCTCGGTGCTCAGTGTCATGGTCCCGCTCACCGTGGCCGACCTCACGCGCGGCACCGGTCATTTCAATCTCACCCAGGGCATGGTCGGAACCATGATGGGCATCGGCGCTTCGATCAGCCCGACCTTCGCAGGCTATATGAGCGACCGCTTCGGTAGCCCGTCGGCCTTCCTGGGGCTGGCCAGCATCGCCTTCCTGGGCCTGCTGGTGGTGACCTTCCTGATGCCGGAGACACGGCCGGTCCAGGTGGAGGCCGTCCCGGCTGACGCAGGCGCGCCGCGCAAGCGTTCTTCAGGCCCTGGATGCCGACCTTCCTGATCGTGGGCATCCATGCATGACGCGGTTGGCCCCGCCTCCACCTTGCGAAGGGCGGCAGCCTGGAGCAACGACGCATCGTCGTGCTACGTGGGCACACCCGTGGGAGGCGACGATGGCAGGCAAGATCTATGTCGGGGTCGGCGGCTGGACCTTCGAGCCGTGGCGGGGCACCTTCTATCCTGAGGACCTCACCCACAAGCGCGAGCTGGAATACGCCAGCCGCAAGCTCACCTCGATCGAGATCAACGGCACCTACTATTCGAGCTTCAAGCCGACCAGCTGGGCCAAGTGGCGCTCGGAGACGCCCGACGGCTTCGTGTTCGCCCTGAAGGCATCGCGCTTCTGCACCAACCGGCGTGTGCTGGCGGAAGCGGGCGAATCGATCCAGCGCTATGTCGGCCAGGGGCTGGTCGAGCTGGGCGACCGCCTCGGGCCGATCAACTGGCAGTTCATGGCGACCAAGAAGTTCGATGCCGAGGACATGGAGGCGTTCCTGAAGCTGCTGCCGTCCAAGGCCGGCAAGCTGCCGCTGCGGCATGCCCTCGAGGTCCGCCACGCGAGCTTCCGCGATCCGCGCTTCTACGAGCTCGCGCGCAAGTACGCCGTGGCCATCGTCTACGCGCAGGACGCGGACTTCCCCGAGATCGACGAACCCACCGCCGACTTCACCTATGCCCGCCTGATGGGCAGCGTCGAGAACTTGAAGGCCGGCTACAAGCCGGACGAACTCGACAGGTGGGCCAAGCGCGCCAAGGCCTGGGCCAAGCGTGGCGATGTCTTTCTGTACTTCATCTCGGGCGCGAAAGTGCGCAACCCCACCGCCGCTCAAGCGCTCATTGAACGCCTTTAACCGCGGACCATTCCCCGTAGGAGGCGTTCATGCGTCGTTGTTTTCCGGCGATCGTCCTCGGCATCGCCATCGTGAGCCCGGCGGCGGCACTAGACCTGCGCGCCCGCAAGCCGGGACTCTGGGAGATCCAGGTGACTATGGACGGCCCGCAACCCTTGAAGCAGATCCTGCAGCTGCATTGCGTCGACGCAGCGACGGACAAGCTTCTGAACGACAGGCTCAGCGGCAACCAAGGTGGTTGCTCGCAGCAAGGTATGAACCGATCCGGAAACACGATCGTCGTCGATTCGAGCTGCAAGTTCATGGGCATGACGACGCACACCCACATGGTGTTCGAGGGCGATTTCGACTCGGCCTGTACGGTGAAGCTATCGACGTCTATTGATGGCGACTCGGCACAAAACCAGCAGGCCATAACGCGGAACATGACGCTTCAAGCCAAATGGGCGGGCCGCTGCAGGCCGGGCCAGAGGCCTGGGGACATCGAGATGCCCAACGGCGCAAAGATGAACATTCTGGACCAGCCCGGCGCCGCTCCCGGCAACAAGTGAAGCGCCGGCTTACGCTGACGTCACCCCTTCCGGTTGGCGGCAGAAGCTGATGGCGAGCCGGTTGTAGGCGTTCATCAGCCCGATCGCGAGGGTCAGATCGGCGATCTCCTTGGGTTGGAACTCGGCGGACACTGCGGCGAACGATTCGTCCGGCACGTGGGTCTCAGAAACGAGGGTCACCGCCTCGCTCCATTGCAGCGCCGCCCTCTCGGGCGCCGTAAAGATGTCGCCCGCTTCGCGCCACGCCGAGACCGGCATCACCTTCTCTGGTCGACTATAGGAAGGCGAAGCGGCGATTGACAGGGTGTGCGCCGAGGACTAATTAGTTAACGCTATGGTTAACTATCAGGACGCCGGCCTCGACCGCACCTTCTCCGCCCTCGCCGATCCGACGCGCCGCGCCCTGCTCGCGCGCCTCGACGAGGAGCCGGAGCTGACGGTGAGCGAGCTCGCCCGCCCGTTCCCGATGTCGCTGCCCGCCGTGATGAAGCATCTCGACGTGCTGGCCGAGGCCGGCCTGGTCGAGCGCACCAAGACCGGGCGCAGCGTCACCTGCCACCTCACGGCGGCGCCGATGGAGCAAGCGATGAACTGGCTCGCCCGCTACGAACGCTACTGGAGCGAGCAGCTCGATCGACTTGCCGCCTTTTTGGAGAAGGAGCCATGGCCAGCAAACCCAGCCTCGCCCTCAAGCGCCGGTTCAAAGCGACGCCGGCGCAGCTCTTCCAAGCCTGGACGCAGCCGGAAAAAATGATGCAGTGGTGGGGCGTCACCGGTCATCCGAAGACGCCGATCGCCGAGACCGACCTCAAGGTCGGCGGCCGCTTTCGCGTGCAGTTCTGGACGCCCAACGGCGAGCAGCAGAGCGTGAGCGGCGTGTATCGCGAGGTCGAGCCCGATCGCAAGCTGGTCTTCTCCTGGGCCTGGCAGAGCACGCCGGAACGCGAATCGCAGGTCACCATCGACCTCAAGCCGGACAATGACGGCACGATCCTGACGCTGACGCACGAGCAGTTCTTCGACGAGGCGGCGCGCGACAATCATCGCCGCGGCTGGATGCTGGCCCTCGACAACATGGAGAGGCTCTTCGCATGACGCCCGATGCCTATCGCACTCCCGTGGAAATGAGCGACGCCGGCCGCCAGGCCAGTCTGCTCGACCGCCTGCCGCACGACCCTGCTGAATTGGCGGCCATTGTCCAGGGCCTGATGATCCACGAGCATATCGCGCCGGCCTACGGCGTGACCTTGAGCGGCGAGCAGCACGCCGAAGCGCATGTGCGCGCCGTCGAGCGCATGCTCGAGCGCATCGCCGCGCACGACGCCCGTCCGCTCGACCAGGCCCGCCCGGTCGGCGAGCGGCTCGTCGGCGTGTGCCGGCATTTCACCCTGCTGCACGTCGCGATGCTGCGTCGACAGGGCGTGGCGGCGCGCGCCCGCTGCGGCTTCGGCGCCTACTTCCAGGCCGGCAAATTCCTCGACCATTGGGTCACCGAGTACTGGAACGAAGGCGAGCAGCGCTGGGTGCTGTTCGACGCCCAGCTCGACGTGCGGCAGCGCGAGCTGTTCAAGGTCGCCTTCGATCCGACCGACGTGCCGCGCGATCAGTTCCAGGTCGCGGGCCAGGCTTGGCAGATGTGCCGCGAAGGCAAGGCCGATGCCGGCGCCTTCGGCATCCTCGACATGTACGGGCTGTGGTTCATCGGCGGCAACGTCATCCGCGACCTGGCGGCGCTCAACAACAAGGAGATGCTGCCGTGGGACGTCTGGGGCGGCATGGCCGGGCCCGACGGCGCGCTCGACCTGCCGTTCATCGACCGGCTCGCCGCGCTCGGTCGCGATCCCGATGGCGATGCCGAGGCTCTGCGCGCGGCTTACGCCGACAAGCGCGTCGCGGTGCCGGACACCGTCTTCAACGCCGTGCTCAACCGACCCGACCGGGTCAATTGAAGGAGGTCCGCATGCAGAAAACCGTATCGCGCGAAGAATGGCTGGAAGCCCGCCGGGCGCTGCTGGCCAAGGAGAAGGCCCATCTCAAGGCGCATGAGGAGATTTCCCGCGCCCGCCGCGAGATGCCCTGGGTGAAGATCGAGAAGAACTACGTGTTCGACGGACCGGACGGCAGGGAGACGCTCGGCGATCTGTTCGCCGGCCGCAGCCAGCTGATCGTCAAACACTTCATGATGGGACCGGGCTGGACGCAGGGCTGCCTCGGTTGCTCGTTTGGCGCCGACCAGCTCTCCGGTTCGGTGGTCCACCTGATCAATCACGATGTGATGGTGATTGCCGTCTCGCGCGCGCCCTACGCCGAGATTGCCGCATACCACAAGCGCATGGGGTGGCCCTTCAAGTGGGTGTCGTCGCACGGCAACGACTTCAATTTCGACTACAATGTTTCCTTCACCGAGGCAGACCGCGCTCGCGGCAAGGCCTTTTACAATTTCGCCGAGCAGGACTTCATGAGCGAGGAAATGCCGGGCTACAGCGTCTTCGCCAAGAACGAACAGGGTGAGATCTTCCACACCTACTCGGTCTTCGCTCGCGGGACCGAGGACGTGGGCGGTGTCTACGGCCTTCTGGACATCACGCCCAAGGGCCGCAATGAGCCGCCGGGCGGCAACCTCACGGCCTGGGTCCGCCGGCACGACGAATACGATCAAAAAGCCTGATATTGGTGCTGCCACGGGGCCGGCCGATCGGTGTAAGCTCGGGGTCCGCCTGAGGAGGAACCGATGCCCGCACTCTCGCTCGACCACTGGAACGTCTACTGCAAGGACCTCGCGGCCACCGTGCGCTTCTACGAGCGCTACGTTGGCCTCAAGGACGGCGACCGCCCGCCCTTCAACTTTCCCGGCGCCTGGCTCTATGCCGGGGAAAAGCCGATCCTGCACCTGGTCTCGGAGACCGGTCGCAAGGACCATGGCAGCGGCGCAATCGACCATGTCGCGATCAATTGCGCCGACATCCGCGGCTGCATCGACCAGCTGAAGAAGGACGGCCAGCCGTTCGAGGTCCGCAAGGTCCCGGCCCGGCCTTTGCAGCAGGTCTTCATCCACGACCCCGACGGCGTGATGATCGAGCTCAATTTCTGGAACGAGGCCGACGTGCCGGAGATCGACCGCGAGCAGGTCCTGCCCGGCGAACGCGCCCGCCGCGAACGGACGACGGCCTAGATAAACGCCTTCAGGCGACGCGCCAGACGCGCACCGCCTGATCGTAGCCGCGCACGGCGAGGGGGCCGAGATCGGCGGCACCGTCGGCCCCTGTCGTCGCGTCGTGGATCGACTGCGAGACCAAGAGCCGCGCGCCGGTCTCCTTGGTCAGCTGCTCGAGCCGCGCGGCCAGGTTTACGGTGTCGCCGATCACCGTGTATTCCTTGCGCTGCGGCGAACCTACCGTGCCGGTGACCGCCTCGCCGATGTGGATGCCGATGCCGACCCGTAGCATCTTGTCGGGCCGCGCCTTGTTCCAGTCGTCGACCGCCGTCAGCATGGCCTGGCCGGCGGCCAGGGCGTTGTCGGCGGCCTTGTTGTCCTGAAGCGGCGCGCCGAACAGGGCGAGGAAGCCGTCGCCCAGGAACTTGTTGATGATGCCGTTGTGGCGATCGACGATGTCGATCATCGCCGCGAAAAAGTCGTTCAGCAGCGCCACCGTCTCGTCGGCCGGCCGCTTGCGCGACATCGCGGTGAAGCCCCTGATGTCGAGGAACAGCACGCAGACCTCGCGCATCTCGCTCGGCGGGTCGGTGCGGGCCGCCAGCAGCCGGTCGACGACCTTGGGCGAGACGTGCTGGCCGAACAGGTTGGTCACCCGATCGCGGGCAGCACCCGCCGCGACCGCCTTGTCGAACTGCCGCCGCAAGGTGCCGGCGATGACGCCGGCCAGCACGCCGCCGACCAGCAGGATCGCGCTGCGGCTGGCGTGGTAGACCAACGACGTCTGGGGCTCCTCGCCGCCCATCTCGATCGGCAACAGCCAGATCACCAGGCCGAGCTGCTCTATGGCCGCCACCGCGCCCGTCCACAGCGACAGCCAGAAATCGAGCCGTAGCGTCGACAGGATGATGAACAGGAAATAGGCCAGCGACGCCCACGAGCCGAAAACGAGCAGCGGATCCATGTGGTGCGCCATCACCACCATCGCGCAGCTCGGCAGACTGGTCTCGATCAAGGCATTGGCAAAGCGCCCGACGCGGGGGAAGTCCTTATCGTTGGCAAGACGCCAGCGCAGGAAGTACAGCACCCCGATCTCGTAGACCAGGAACGGGCCGACGCCGGCCAGCGGTACCCAGCCCGGCATGCCGCCCTGGAACATACGCTCCGAGAAGGCGGGAAACAGGTTGAGGGCCGCGGACATCACGACCACAAGCAGGGCGAGGAAGATCGCCAGCAGGCGCACGCGTTGGATCTCGCTGCGCACGATCTCGCGGCGGAGCTCGGCGGCGTAACCGCCAGGGGTGGCTTCGGCCATGGCGCGGACCCTATCGGGACGCGGCCCTCTGGACAACGCTGTGGTCCCGACAACGCCGTGGTCCGCGCGCTGAGGCGATGCTAGGAAGCGGCGATGCCAGTGAAGGAGATCGTCCAGGCGATACAGGGGCGCGCAGCGCACCTGGCGCTGCGCCTGCCGATCTCCTGGGTCAATCTGCTGACCGGCCCCGCCGTCACGGTCGACGGCCGTATCCTCGATGCCCGCACCCAATGGCTGCTGCAGCTGCTGTCGCGCAGCGGGCACCCGCCGATCGAGACGTTGACCATCGAGCAGGCGCGCGAAGAGTGCGACGCCTTCATGCCCATGATGTCCGGCGCCCTGTCGCCAGTGGGCGAAATCCTGGACCGCACCATCGCCGGGCCGGGCGGCCGGCTGCGCGTTCGCCTCTATCGGCCAGCTGCCACCGTCGCGCGGCTGTTGCCGACGATCCTCTTCTTCCACGGCGGCGGCTGGACGATCGGCAGCCTGGAAGCCTACGACAGGCCGTGCCGCTTTTTCTGTGCCCGCACCGGCTGCGCGCTGATCGCCGTCGACTATCGCCTGGCGCCGGAGCACAAGTTCCCCGCCCCTGTCGAGGACGCGCTCGGCGCCTACCGCTGGCTGGTCAAGGAGGCCGATGGCCTGGGACTCGATCCGGCGCGCATCGTGCTCGCCGGTGATTCCGCCGGCGGCAACATCGCCGCCGTCGCTGCCCGAATGTTGCGCGAAGACGCGCGGCCGCCTTGTCTGCAATGGCTGATCTACCCTGCGACCGACCTCGCGATGGCCAGTCCCTCGCACACGAGCTGCGGTCAGGGCTTCCTGCTCACCCACGTCGGCATGAAATGGTTCCGCGGCCACTACCTCAACGACCTCGCCGAGATCGACGATCCGCGCGCGTCGCCGATGCGGGCCGACGATCTCTCCGGCGTGGCGCCGGCGCTGGTCTATACGGCGGGCTTCGATCCGCTGCGCGACGAAGGGCGGGCCTACGCCGACCGGCTGGCAGCGGCAGGGGTCAAGACGATCCATCGCGAGTTCGATTCGCTGATCCACGGTTTTGCCGGCATGCGCGGCGCGCTGCAAGCCGCGGCGCGCGCGATGGACGACATGGTGGCGGGGCTGCGCCATGAGCTGGCACAGCTCAGCCGATGAGACGGGGCAATGACCATGGACAATGAAGGGCCGGTTGCGGCCGAGCCACGCGAGCGCGCCGGGCGGCGCGAGCAAAACAAGGCGGAGAACCGCACCGCGCTCCTGAAGGCAGCGCGCGCGGTGTTCGCCGAGATGGGCTACGGCGCGGCAAGCGTGCGCGATATCGTGCGCCGCACCGATCTCGCTTCGGGCACGTTCTACAACTACTTCAAGGACAAGGACGAGATCTTCGAAGCGGTGGTCGGCGAGCTGACCGGCGAGTTGCTGCGGCGCCATCGCAACGGCCGCGGCCGCGCCGCGACCGCCGAGGAGTTCTTTCACCAGCACTTCGCGGTCTACTTCGATTTCATCGTCGAGGACGCCGAGCTCCTGGCCTTGGCACGACGAAACTTCACGGCCATCCGCACGCTGCTCGACAAGCCCGACGTGCGGGCGCTGGCCAAGGCGCTGAACGAGGATATCCGCGCCGCCATGGCAAGCGGCGTCTTGCCCAACGTCGACTTTTCCTACCTCGGCGCGGCGATGGCGGGCATCGCCTTCGAAACTTCGGTGGTCATGGTGGCGCGTGAGCCCGTCGATCCGGCCGGCGCCACGGAATTCGCGACCCGCCTCATGATGGGCGGCTTAGACCAGGTGCCGCGCCGGGGGTGATCGAACTCTTCAGCAACTTCGTGTCATCCCGAGCGAAGCGAGGGATCCTTACGGCAACAGGAAAGATCCCTCGCTGCGCTCGGGATGACAGTTCTTCGTTGCCTTACGGCCCCTGCACGATCGGGTTGCGCAGCACGCCGATCTTCTCGATCTCGACCTCGCACACGTCGCCGGGCTTCAGCCAGGGCTGCGGGTCGCGCGCCACGGCGACACCCGAGGGCGTGCCGGTGATGATGATGTCGCCCGGATCCAGCGTCATGACCTTGCTGAGCTCGTGCACCAGCGTGGGCACGTCGAAGATCAGGTCGTCGGTGTTGCTGTCCTGCATGACCTCGCCGTTGACGCGGGTCATGATGCGCAACGGCGCGCCACCCGGCGGCAGCTCGTCGGGGGTCACGATATCGGGCCCGAAGCCGCCGGTGCCGTCGAAGTTCTTGCCCAAGGTGTACTGCCCGCCCGACTTGCGCTGCCAGTCGCGCACCGAGCCGTCGTTGAAGCAGGCGTAACCCGCAATCACCGACAGCGCCTTCTCCTTCGGCACGTTGCGGCACTTCTTGCCGATGACAATGGTGAGCTCAGCCTCCCAGTCGAGCTGGTCGGAATGGCTCGGCCGCGGCATCTTGCCGTTGTGCGGCGCGAGCGTGTTGTTGTAGCGGCAGAACACCACCGGATACTCCGGGATCTTGTTGCCAGTCTCCTCGGCGTGCTTGCGGTAGTTCAGCCCTATGCACAGGATCTTGCCGGGATTGGGGATCGGCGGCAGGTACTTGGCCGACTTCTCCGACACCGTGGCGCCCGCCTTGGGCTTGGCGCAGGCCTTGAGCACCTCCGCCTGCAGCTTCTTGCCGCCGGACAGGATCTCGACCACGGTCTTGGGCCCGCGCGGCATCTGCTTGCTGAGGTCGATGACCTTGCCGTCGCCCATCTTGACGCCGACAACCGGCTTGCCGCCGCTGAGAATTGTGCAAAGACGCATGATGTTCCCCCGGATTTTCAAGATTGACGCAGGGTAAACTCCTCCGTCCGTAAGCGGCGGTCAAGCGTCGCTCGCTCTGCTAGGTTGCGCGGATGCGCTGCTCCTTGCTCGTGCTGGCTTGCTTGCTGGTCTCCTTCCCCGCGACGGCCCAGATGGTCGTGCCGCTCACCACCGCAGATGGCCGCGTCGCCTGTACCCAGGGCCTCACCGGCATCGGGCGGCCGGCAGACTGGCAGGCGGTGGCCGACGCCGACGCGCCGGACGGCTGGGCGCTGGCCGAGATGGCGCGCGATCCCGATCCACTGCGCTTTCCGCTTTGCATCTCCGAGCCAGCGGTGGGCCGCGATCTCGACGCCACCCTGCGCTTCAAGCCGGTCGACGGCGTGCGCGCCCGGATTGCCGGCCTGGTGTTCCGCGCGCAAAGCGGCAACGACTATTACGTGGCCCGGGCCGACGCCCTGGACAATACGGTTCGCTTGTACCGACTGGACAAGGGCAAGCGCAGCCAACTCGGCAGCAAGGAGGCTGACGTCGAGGCCGGCAAGTGGCATTCGCTCAGGGTCGTGGCCGTGCTCGATCGCTTCGAAGTGTCGCTCGACGGCAAGTCGCTGTTCACCGCCACCGACCGCAGCCTGGTGGCGGCCGGCGCGCTCGGCGTCTGGAGCCAGGCCGACAGCGTCACCCACTTCGGCTCGTTCCTGGTGGGGCCACCGCTGCGCTAGCGGCGAGCGGCCAGCAAGGCGTCGGCCAGTTCGACGAACCCGGCCCCCGACCGCGCCGTGGTGACCCACCGCGGCAGGTGCACCATGTCGGTCGCGAGGTCGCACACGTTGGCCACGCCGACGGCATTGGGAAAGAAAGCGAACATCGGCGCGTCATTCGGCGAATCGCCGGCGAAGATGTAGCGGGTGCGGTCGGCCACAAGATCGACACCGAACAGCTCAGCCATCATCAGCCGGGTCGTGGTCAGCTTGTCGTAGTCGCCGAACCAACCGTTGACGTGGATCGAGCTCACCTTGACGTGCGCGCCGTGCGCTTCGAAGATCTTTACGATGCGCAGGATCGCCTCACGCGGCAGGGCCGGCACGTCTTCGCAAAAGTCGATGGCAAGATCGGCGGCGCGATAGGGCTGATCCGAGGCGATGCCTGCGCCCGGCACAGCGCGCAGCACCTCGGCGCGCACGACGTCGAGCCGGCGCCTGCCCTCGAGGCGCTCGGCGTCGCCTTGCACGAAGTGCGTCTTTAGCCTGCCAGCCGCAGCGTCGCGCCACATCCAAAAGGCGCCGTTCTCGCCGACTACGGCATCGACCGGCCAGAAGCGGGCGATATGGTCGCACCAGCCCGCCGGCCGACCGGTCACCGGAATCACTTTCAGCCCGGCCTCCTGCAACGCCTCGACGGCGCGGTAGGCCGCCGCGGTGAGTCGGCCGCGCGTCGAGAGCGTCTCGTCGATGTCGGTCACTACGCCGCGGATGGCGGCCAGCGTCTCGCGCGGGCACTGGGCCAGCGGCAGCATGGTCGCAGGCATAACCCGATACTTCTAACATGGCAGTCCACGGGCTTCGGGGCTAAAAGCCTGCCATGATCCCCCGCTATTCGCGGCCGCAGATGGCGGCCATCTGGGTGCCGGAGAACCGCTTTCGCATCTGGTTCGAGATCGAGGCGCATGCCTGCGAGGCGATGGCGGGGCTCGGCATCATCCCCAAGGACGCGGCCCAGGCGATCTGGGAAGGCGGCAAGAAGGCGATGGCGGCGCTCAAGGCCGATCCCAAGGGCAATATCGAGAAGATCGACGCCATCGAGCGGGTGACCAAGCACGACGTCATCGCTTTCACGACCTGGCTGGGCGAGTTCATCGGCCCGGCGTCGCGTTTCGTGCACCAGGGTGTGACCTCGTCCGACATCCTCGACACCACCTTCGCCGTGCAGCTGAGCCAGGCGGCCGACTTTCTGATCGAGGACGTCGACAGGCTGATGGCGGCGCTGAAAAAGCGCGCTTTCGAATTCAAGGACACGCCGACCATCGGCCGCAGCCACGGCATCCATGCCGAGCCCACCACATTCGGCGTCAAGCTCGCTGGCCACTACGCAGCTTTCGCGCGCAACCGGGCCCGGCTGCTCGCCGCTCGCGCCGAGATCGCGACCTGCGCCATCTCGGGCGCTGTCGGCACCTTCGCCAACATCGATCCGCGGGTCGAGGAGCACGTCGCCAAGGCGCTGGGACTGGCCATCGAGCCGGTCTCGACCCAGGTGATCCCGCGCGATCGGCACGCGGCGTTCTTTGCCGCCCTCGCCGTGGCGGCTGCCTCGATCGAGAACCTGGCGACCGAGATCCGCCATCTGCAGCGGACCGAGGTGCGCGAGGCCGAGGAGTTCTTCTCGGAGGGCCAGAAGGGCAGCTCGGCCATGCCGCACAAGCGCAACCCGGTGCTGACCGAGAACCTGACCGGCCTTTCGCGAGTGGTGCGCAGCGCCGTCGTGCCGGCGCTGGAGGACGTCACGCTGTGGCACGAGCGCGACATCTCGCATTCCTCGGTCGAGCGCTACATCGCGCCCGACGCTACGGTGACGCTCGATTTCGCGCTGGGCCGCGCCGCCTCCGTGGTCGAGCAGCTGGTGGTTTATCCCGAGCGCATGAAAGGCAACCTGGATGCGCTGGGTGGGCTGGTGTTCTCGCAGCGCGTGATGCTGGCGCTGACCCAGAAAGGCATGAGCCGCGAGGAGGCCTACGCGACTGTGCAGCGCAACGCCATGGACGCCTGGCGCGGCAATGCCTCGTTCCTGGCACTCTGCCGCGCCGACAAGGACATCCGGCAATTCCTGTCAGACGACGAGCTGATGGGCCTGTTCGACCTCCGCTATCACACCAGGCACGTCGACACGATCTTCAAGCGGGTGTTCGGGTAGGGTCTCGGTACGACTGTCATCCCGAGCGCAGCGAGGGACCTTTAATGCGACAGTATAAGGTCCCTCGCTGCGCTCGGGGATGACATTTCCTATGACCCGCTCAATGCGTCTCCGACATGATCTGGCGCTTGGCCTCGGGCAAAAAGCGCTCAGCCTGCTTGCGGATGGAATGGTCTTCCATCGGCTTGCCGGCGGCGGCGAGGTCGCGCATCAGGCGGTGCACGACGTCGTGGTCACCGGGCTTCTCGAACTGCGCCAGGACGATCTCCTGGGCGTAGGACTCGGCATCGGCGCCGGACTTGCCGAGCAGGCCGGCCGCCCACAGGCCGAGCATCTTGTTCCTGCGCGCCGTCACCTTGAACTGAAGTTCCTGGTCGTGCTCGAACTTCTTCTCGAAGGACTTCTCGCGCTCGTCAAACGTCGTCATAGCCGCTCCGGATTGGGCTGGTCGCGCCGGTTTATAGCGGCGCGCCGGTAGTCTTTCCAGCCCGTGTTGGCGGTGCGAAAGTCGCGGGACCCGCCACGAGGAAACGCCGCCATGTCGTTGGAAGAATTCGCCAAATGGATCGGCCGCAGCCGCACCATGGAAGATCTTGTCACGCCGTTTCCGATGCGGGCGCTCACGGCGACGCTGGACGAGGACGACCCCGATCCCAAGGCCGGCGACGCGCTGCCGCCGCTTTGGCACTGGCTCTATTTCCTGGAAGCAGCACGTCAATCGAAGCTCGGCCCCGACGGCCACGCCGAACGGGGCGATTTCCTGCCGCCGGTGCCGCTGCCGCGCCGCATGTGGGCGGGCAGCCGCTTCCGCTTCGAAGGCGAGCCGCTTGCCGTCGGCGACACCGCGCGCCGCGTATCGCGCATCAAGTCGATCGAGCCCAAGACAGGATCGACCGGCGCCATGCTGTTCGTGACCGTCGAGCACACGCTGTCGGGGCCACGCGGGGCGAGTCTCGTCGAAGACCACGACATCGTCTACCGGGAGGCTGCCAGACCGGGCGAACAGCCACGGCCGGCGAGACCGGCGCCAACCGACGCCACGTGGACGCGCACGGTCAGGCCCGACCCCGCGCTGCTGTTCCGCTTTTCGGCGCTGACCTTCAACGGCCATCGCATCCACTACGACCAGCCCTACGTGACCGGCGTCGAGGGCTATCCCGGACTCATCGTGCATGGGCCGTTGTTAGGAATGCTGCAAATTGAATTGGCGCGGCGGTCCAATCCGCATAGAACGGTGCGAAGCTTCGAGTTCCGCGCGCTGTCGCCGGTGTTTGCCGGCCCGCCCTTCACGGTGCAGGCGCGGGGCGAACCCGACGGCTCGGTAACGACGTGGATCGCCGATGCCAACGGCGGCTTGGCTCAACAGGGAAGGGTGGACTTCCGATGAGGCACGATCATCTTCATCACTCCGGTTGCGGCTGCATGGCCGCCCTATCGCGCCGCCGCCTGTTCGGGGTCGGCCTCGGCGCGGCGGCCTTGGCTGCAATGCCGGCGCTGGCAAGCGACGGCAAGGGCTACGAAGCCAATCTGATGAATTGCATCGACCCGCGCTTCACCACGTTTCTCTGGAAGTATATGGGCAGCCGCGGCTGGCAGGACCAGTACAGCCAGTTCGTCGTCGCCGGCGGCCCGATCGGCGTCGTGGCGCCCGCCTTCGCCAAATGGCAGGACACCTACTGGGATAACCTCGCCATCACCGTCCAGCTGCACAGCATCAAGCGGGTCGTCGGCGTCGTGCATCGGGACTGCGGCGCCGCCGCCGTCGCCTACGGCGACCGCATCAAGACCGACAAGGCCTATGAGACCGCCATGAGCACCGAGGCGCTGCATCAGTTCCGCGACGGCGTGAAGAAGCGCCAGCCCCAGCTGGTCGTCGACCTCGGCATCATGGACCTGACCGGCGCGGTCGAGCCGGTCAGCTGAAGCCGGATCGCGGCCCAATAGGACGCCGCCTTTGATTCTCGGTTCAACAGAGGCAAATTACCCGTCGCAAAACTGCCCTGTCGTGCCCGAATCGGTCCTCCCTCCTTCCCGGCGCTGCAGCAGCACGCTGGAGCGCCAGCTGGCGGCGCAGCGCGCGCGTCGACCGGCCGATCCGCTGCTGTCGCTGGTCGTGCCGGTGTTCAACGAGGAGGAATCGATCGACATCTTCCTCGATACCGTGCCGGCGCTGATGGAGCGCGATGGCTTGCGCTTCGAGATCGTGTTCGTGAATGACGGCTCGCGCGACAACACGTTGGCCCATCTGCTCGATCGCGGCGTCAGCGAGCGTCGGATGCGCATCGTCAACCTGTCGCGCAACTTCGGCAAGGAGGCGGCGCTGACCGCCGGCATCGACCACGCCCGCGGCGATGTCATCGTGCCGATGGACATCGACCTGCAGGACCCTCCGGAGCTGATCGAGCCGTTCATGGCGCGCTGGCGCGAGGGCTACGACGTGGTCTACGGCGTGCGCACGCAACGGCCATGGGACACCGCGGCCAAGCGGCTGTCGGCCGGCTGGTTCTACCGCATCTTCAATTCGCTCTCGCCGGTGCGCATTCCCGAGCACGTCGGCGATTTCCGCTTGGTCGACCGGAGAGCGGTCGAGGTGCTGCGCCAGTTGCCCGAGCGCAACCGCTTCATGAAGGGGCTGTTCGCGTGGGTCGGCTTCAATGCCGTCGGCGTGCCCTACGAGCGGCCGCAGCGCGCGGCGGGCGCCAGCAAGTTCAACCTGTGGCGTTTGTGGAACTTCGCCCTCGACGGCGTGGTGAGCTTCTCGACCGCGCCATTGCGTGCCTGGTTCTATGTCGGCGTGGTGATCGCCGCCATCGCCGTGCTCTATGCGCTGTTCATCGTCACGCGCGTGCTGCTGTTCGGCATCGACACGCCGGGCTACGCCTCGCTGCTGATCGCCGTGCTGCTGATGGGCGCCATCCAGCTGCTCTCCCTCGGCATCATTGGTGAGTACCTCGGCCGCCTGTTCCTCGAGGTGAAGAGCCGGCCCATCTACGTGGTCGAGGGGATCTACGAGGACGGCGAGGTGCGGCCGCCGCCATCTTCGCTTTCCTGATCCTCCTGACTCATGGACCTCAAGGAAGAGGACATCCTCGGGGCCGACATCG
>JAFAKN010000315.1 GCA_019235415.1 Alphaproteobacteria bacterium | reverse complement strand
CGGGAGCCGTGGAAGCCTTCGAGATCGACCTGATCCTTGCGGCCAACAAAGCCGATCTGAATGAGATAGTCGGCGATCGCACCCGGCGGCACGTTCCACTGGCCGTCGGTAGGATAGTACCAGTGCGGCGAATGAATGACATAGTAGGCGAGCTGCTGGGCGGTCGAGAGCAGCTTGTCCAGGTTGGCGATAACATTGCGCTTCTTCAGCGCCTCCTCGATCAGCGGATAGTATTTGCCGACCTTCTCGTCGAGGAACTCATTCTGAACGTCTGCCAGCACCAGCGCGGTGCGAGGCTTATCCAGCTGCATTTCGGGGTTTCGGTGGCTGAATACGAACATTTCGACCCTCCTCGGGGTGAGTAAACGCGATTTCCCGCTCCGGAGACTGCTTCTTCCGCCCGTTCAGGCGCCGGCCTTCCGAAAACCAAGTTACCCACGAGCGAGCTGGCATAAAGGACAGAGGAGCGTCATTTCCTGCCAACCAGCTGCGCAGCGCAGTTGCAGTTTATGTCGCGATTCTCGACTGGTTCCGAAAAGTCGCCCGACCAATCGGGCTTAGGACCATCGTTACGATGATCGGGCGTGCGGATCGGACGATCCCTTCAGAATTTGATCCACGTAAACTGCACTACGGCGATTGAGTTCTGAAATGCTGACGGCGATGAACGTGCACGAGTTTCCAAGCGGCGGTACAGAGGGGTTTTCTGCATAGCCATCCTGAACATTCCGCTCAATTTAGCATTGGAACCCGGGGGAGCGCCGAGGCGGGATACACCGCCGGACCAGTTCGACATGCTGAGTCTGGGAGGCGACTTACCACTTGAAACCGAGCGAGCGAGCTGGTCACGCAAACATCAACATTACGCTGAGCGTCTACGCTGCCTACATCCCCAGCATGCAGGCCGATGCGGCCTTGCGAGTAGACGCATGGCTTCGGTAGCGGGTAGAAAGCGGCCGCGCCGAAACCCATCCGGTGGCAATCCGGTGGCAGATCGGCAGATCAAGGAGATCGATCTCCCGCTATCATATTGCAATTGCTTGAGAAGCCGGGTTAGCACAGTGGTAGTGCAGCGGTTTTGTAAACCGAAGGTCGGGGGTTCAAATCCCTCACCCGGCACCAGCTCCTCTGGCCACAGGCCACAGGTCTGGTTGCCGCGTCACTGAGCGACTTGACGACAGCGGCTCAGGCGCGCAAACGGACTGACCCATCAGTCGGCTGCCCAGCCCGGCGCCTGCGAGGCTTTGGCCTGGCCTCGTAAGCTTTTGAAACATAGAGATAAAGACCCTCTGCCCTTGGAAAGGCTTTTCATGTCGAAGAATGATCTTGTGGTCGTCACCGGCGCCGGTGGCTTCATCGGCGGCCATTTGGTTCGTGTGTTGCTGGAGCGCGGCCATACGCAGATCCGCGCCGTCGACGTCAAGCCGCTCAACGAGTGGTATCAGAAGATCCCGGGCGTGGAGAACCAGGTCGGCGACCTCACCCTGCTGGAGGACTGCCGCAAGGCCGCCAGGGGCGCCCGCATGATCTACAATCTCGCCGCCGACATGGGCGGCATGGGGTTCATCGAGACCCACAAGGCCGAGTGCATGCTGTCGGTGCTGGTCAGCACCCACATGCTGGTGGCGGCGCGCGAGGCCGGCACGGAGCGCTTCTTCTATTCGTCGTCGGCCTGCGTCTACAACGGCGAGAAGCAGACCCGCACCGACGTCACCGCGCTCAAGGAGCAAGACGCCTATCCCGCAATGCCGGAAGACGGCTACGGCTGGGAGAAGCTGTTCAGCGAGCGCATGGCCCGCCACTTCCGCGAGGATTTCGGCATCGCCACGCGGGTCGCCCGCTACCACAACGTCTACGGCCCGGACGGCACCTACGACGGCGGCCGCGAGAAGGCGCCGGCCGCGATCTGCCGCAAGGTCATCGCCGCCAAGCTCTCGGGCAAGCACGAGATCGAGATCTGGGGCGACGGCGAGCAGACCCGCTCCTTCATGTACATCGACGACTGCACCCAGGGCACCATCAAGCTCGCCCACAGCGACATCATAGAGCCGCTCAACATCGGCAGCGACGAGCTGGTCAGCATCAACCGCCTGGTCGACATCGTCGAGAAGATCGCCGGCCTCAAGCTCAAGCGCAGCTACAAGCTCGACGCCCCCAAGGGCGTGCGCGGCCGCAACAGCGACAACACCCTGATCAAGAAGCTTTTGGGCTGGGCGCCCTCCATCCGCCTCGAGGACGGCATGGAGAAGACCTACAAGTGGATCCACGACGAGATGACCTCGGGTCGGGCCTCGGTGGTCAACGCCCTGCCCCGCGCGGTAGCGGCGCAGTAGCCTGACCTCGGCTGCGCCTTCGGTCGGTCTGCTTCTTCGTCGTCATCCCGAGCGCAAGCGCCTGTCATCCCGAGCGCAGCGGGGGATCTTTAAGGCAACATGAAGGATCCCTCGCCGGCGCTCGTCTACGCCGGCCGCACCACCAGCTATGGCGAGCTCGATCGCGCGGCGAGCCGTGTCGCCCAAGCCCTGATCGGCGAAGGAGCGAAGCCGCGGGCGAACATCGCCCATCTCGACAAGAGCAGCGACCTCTTCTTCGAGCTGCTGTTCGGCTGCGCCAAGGCGGGCGCCGTGATGGTCTCGGTCAACTGGCGGTTGGCGGCGCCGGAGATCACGCACATCCTGAACGACGACGAGGGCGAGATCCTGCTCGTTGGGGAAGAGTACCTCCCCGTCGTCGAGAAGACCCAAAGATCCGCTCCGAGCTCAAGTCGGTACGCAAGGCCGTGGCCTTTGGCGCGCGGCACGGCGCCAGGGACTCCTTACAATCCGACCGGCAAGATCCTGAAGCGCGAGCTGCGCAAGCCCTATTGGGGCGACAAGCAGCGCCAGGTGAACTAGGTCAAGTTGGAGCGCGGCGGCCTCGTGGGCCGCCGCAACGCGTTGTACCTTGGGCGCAGTGTCAGCGCCGGCCGCCCCAGCTGCGTCCGCCGCCCATCTGGCCGCCGCCCGTCGACGGCATGGAGGCCGTCCGCATCATCTGCGGCGCCGGCGTGCCCGAAGCCTGCTGGGTGTGCCAGCCGCCCCAGTTGGACGAGCCGCCGTTCGGCTGCTGCTGCTGCTGCGGCTGCTGGTACTGGTAGCCGCGGTTGCCCCAGCCTTGGTTGCCGCCCTGGTAGCCGTTCGCCGGCTGCGTGCCGCCGGGCGTAGCGGTGCCAGTGCCCTGCGGCTGATGCTGCCAGCCGCGATTGCCCCAACCCTGGGAGCCGTTGTTGCCCGGCTGTGGTGCGCCGCCCGCCGTGCTCGTACCGCCGTTCTGCGGCTGATGCTGCCAGCCGCGATTGCCCCAGCCCTGGTTCGTGCCGGTCTGGGTGCCGCCGTTCTGCGGCTGGTGCTGCCAACCGCCCGAACCTTGTGTGCCGGGCTGCGTGCCGCCATTCGGCGGCTGATGCTGCCAGCCACCATTGTTGTTCCAGCCCTGCGTACCGGGTTGCTGCTGCTGGTGCTGCCAGCCGCCCCAGCCCTGGTTGCCGCCCGGCTGGCCGGCATTCGCCGAGCGATCGTTGTGGCGGTCGAAGCCGTTGCCGTCGGCGCGTGCGTCACGCCGGTCGGCGCCGTACGGCCGGTTGCCGTCCCAACCGTTGTGCTCGCCGCGGTTCGCGTCGTACTGGTTGCCGCGCCCATTGTCGCGATCGCGTCCCCAGCCATCGCGCCCACCGTCGCGGCTCGCGACATCGCGGTCGCGGCCCCAACCATCCCGATTGCCGCCATCGCGATTGCCGCCATCGCGATCGCGGTTCCAGGAATCGCGATTGCCACCGTCGCGGTCGCGATTCCAGGAATCGCGATTGCCGCCGTCACGATCCCGGCCCCAGCCATCGCGCCCGCCGCTGCGGTCACCCCAGCCCTGGTTGTCGGCGCGCTGTCCATTCCGCTCGTCGCGATTGATCGCGTTCCTCTCGTGGTCGAGCATGTTGTCGAGCCTCTGGCGCTCGTTCGGCGAGACAGGGCCGTTGGCCTCGGCGCGCTGCTCGTAGCGCTCGATGCGCTGCTCGCCGCGCTCGAGCTGGCTCGCGTCCCGGCGCGAGAGCGACCCATCGCGTATGCCTTGGTCGATCCGATCCTGCTGCCAGTCTTGGCGCTGCTCGATGGCACCCATCGACTGCGCCGACGCCCCTCCCGCAAACAGCAGGCTCGCCGACAGAGCCGCATACGGGATTGTTCGGAGTATGGACATCGTTCCCTCGTGAAGTGCGACGGCGGATGTACCGTCTTGAGATTCGCTACGCCCACGCGTTGCCAAACATCCCTCGAAATGCCGCCGCTTCGGGGCTAAAACCGCATGTCTGGTAGACGACACAACAACGCCATGCCGATGTCCGAATTACCCGAGAATCTCACAGCCATTCGCGCCGCACATGTGTTCGAAGAGCGGCGACTTGCCGACTACATGGAGGCGAATGTCGCAGGCTTCCACAACCCGATCCGCGTTCTGCAGTTCGAGGGCGGCCAGAGCAATCCGACCTTTCACATTACTGACGGCGCGGGACGCATGTACGTGCTGCGCAAGAAGCCGCCGGGCAAGCTCCTGCCGTCCGCGCATCAGGTCGATCGCGAATATCGCGTGATCAAGGCGCTCGCCGATCACACCGACGTTCCTGTACCCAAACCCCATGCGCTGTGCCGTGATGATTCGGTGATCGGCACCTGGTTCTACATCATGGAGTTCCTGCCCGGCCGCATCTTCGCCGATCCCAAGATGCCCGGCATCGCGCCGGCCGATCGCGGCAAGATCTTCGATTCCATGAACGACGTGCTGGCGCGCATCCACAACGTCGACTACCGCGCCGTGGGGCTCGCCGACTTCGGCCGCGAGGGCCAGTACATCCAGCGCCAGATCGCCCGCTGGTCGAGCCAGTACGACCTGTCGCGCACCGAGCACATCGACTCGATGGAGACGCTTAAGCAGTGGTTGCCGGCCAACATCCCGCCCGGCGACGAGACGCGCATCAGCCACGGCGACTATCGGCTGGGCAACACCATCGTGCATCCCACCGAGCCGCGCATCGTGGCGGTGCTCGACTGGGAGCTGAGCACCCTCGGCCATCCGCTGGCCGACCTCGCCTACAACTGCATGATGTACCACTTCGGCGAAGGCTTCGGCGCATCGGGCGGCTATGCCGGCATGGACTTCGGGGCACTCGGCATCCCGGGCGAGCACGACTACGTCGCCGCCTATGCCCGGCGCACCGGGCGCAAGGACATCCCGTTCTTCGACTTCTACCTCGCCTTCTCGCTGTTCCGGCTCGCCGCCATCGTGCAGGGCGTCTACAAGCGCGGGCTCGACGGCAACGCCTCCTCCGAGACCGCCACCAAGTACGGCAACCGCGCCCGCGCCATGGCCGACCTCGCCTGGTCGATGGTGGCGACAAGGGCGTGATGCTGGGGGCGCGTCACTCCAGTGGCGCGTCATGCTTCTCGAGGCCGAGGAAGATCGCGCCACTGGAGTGGCGCGCCCCCAGCTACTCGTCGGTATACGGCACGCCGGAGGTGTCGTTGCCGACGGGGCAGTCGGCGCTGTCGACGACGGTGTTGGCCGGATTGCGGTAGCGCTCGATGTCGTAGGGCGCGGAGTCGCTGGGCGGGCGCGCCGGCGGCGTGCGCAGCGTCCAGGCGACCAGCCGCTTGATGACCGAGCCCAGCGCCTGGTCGAACGCCTCGACCACCTTGGGCACCTTGTCGGCGCGCGCCCGCACGCAGCGCTCGAAGGAGCCGACGCCGATGATCTGCCGGTCGGGCATGCGCACCAGCTTGGCGATGATTCGCACGCGCACGATCGGCGGCTGGCCGTAGTAGTACATCGCCTCGAAGTTGCGCAGGTCGGGCTGCAGCACGTAATTGGCGCGCAGCTCGATGGATTCGCGCGCCACGGCTACGATCTTGCGGGTGTTCTCGAAGGAATCGACGATCCGCGTCTGCACCATGAGAGGCGCCCGGTCGGTCCACGCCACCTTGGCATAATAGTCGGTCGAGGTCGGCGTGAAGGCGATTGCCATGCGGCCGGTGTTGAGGTTGGCGGCGGCCGCCGGCACCTCGACGGCGAGTTGCCAGTAGACGGCGGGCAAGCTCGGATCGAACGTGCTCTTGGGCGTCACGGTGTAGAGGTCGGTCGGCTCGGTGGCAGCTTCGTACAGCGTGCACCCCGCAAGCAGGGCGGCGGCCGTCGCGAGGACGGCCAGGCGGAAGTTCATTTCGGTGTGTATCCCTGCTTGCCGCTGAACACGAAGCCGGCAGGATCCCGCTCGAGCTTGGTCGCAATGATGTTCAGATTGGCCGTCAGCTGGCGCAGCTCGCGAATGGTGAGCGCGAGCTCGGTCAAGCCTGTCTCGCTGAACGACTTGATGGGGGCCTTGTTCTCGGCAACCAGGCGGCTGATCTGGCCCGCAGCGGCATCGATGTTGGCGAACGCCTTGCGCGCATCCTCGATGGTCTTGCGCAGGTCGCTGGGTGACTTGCCGGCCAGCGTCTTGCGCGTCGCCTCGTCCTGAGGGCCGATCTCCTCGGCGATCAGGTTGAGCGAATCGGCGAGCCCGTTCAGCTTGGCGAGCGCGCCGTGGAACTCGGAGACCGCCGTCGGCAACTCGGCCAGCGTCGCCTGGATGGCCGGATCCTGCTTGGCAAGGCCGCTGGTCACGGTCGAGATGTTGCGCAGCGAATCGCTCAGCGCGCCGATATTGTCGGGACTCAACAGCTCGTTCAGGCGGTCGACGGTGACGCTCGCCTTGCTCAGCAGCTCCTGCGCCGAGGTCGTTGTCGCCTGCAGGAAGGACGCGCCCTCACGGATGTCCGGATAGGGTTTCTCGCTGAGGTTCTTCTTGGGCTTCACCTGGTCGACGTCGAGTCGGCCGACGATCTGGATGTAGGGCGCGCCGGCGATGAAAGGCTTTTCGAACACGGCATAGGAGCGCTCGCGAATGTCGATGTTGCGGTCGACCGCGATCGTGACCTCGACCTTTTCCGTGGGCCGCTCACGGCCGGTGGAACGCTGTGTCTCCAGGCGCGACTTCAGCTGGATGTCGGCAACGCGCCCGACGCGGATGCCGCGGTAGAAGACCGGCGAGTCGACGGTGAGGCCCTGCACGTCGCCGGAGAAGTAGATGTTGTAGTAGGCATACGCGGTCCGGTCGCCGGCGCGCAGCTTCCAGATCACGAAGCCGGCCAGCGCCGCGACGAAAATGATCATCGCCGCGCCGATCAGGACATAAGGCGACTTCCGTTCCATGGCTGGCTTGGCCTACTCCCGGTGAATGGCGGCGCGGCCGCGCGGACCGTGGAAGTACTCGCGCACCCAGGGGTCGTCGTACGCCAGCATTTCCTCCATCGTACCCACCACGACGCGCTTGTCGAGGAGGACGGCGATGCGGTCACAGACCGCGTTGAGGCTGTCGAGGTCGTGGGTGACCATGAGCACGGTGAGGCCGAGGCTATCGGTCAGGCCGCGGACCAGCTCGTCGTAGTGCGAGGCGCCGATCGGGTCGAGGCCGGCGGTCGGCTCGTCGAGGAAGAGCATCTCGGGGTCGAGCGCCAGGGCGCGGGCAAGGCTGGCGCGCTTGCGCATCCCGCCGGAGAGTTCCGACGGGTGCTTGTCGCCGGTATCGTGCGGCAGGCCGACAAGGGCGACCTTGAGCGCCGCGATGTGGCGCATCGTCTGCTCCTCGAGCCCGGCGTGCTCGCGGATCGGCACGATGATGTTCTCCGTCACGTTGAGCGAGGAGAACAGGGCGCCGTCCTGGAACTGCACGCCGGTGCGTGCCTGTAGCTCGCGTTCGGCCCTGCCGCGGACCGTCCTGGTGTCTACTCCCAGCAGCTCGATCGTCCCCTTGGTCGGCTGGTTGAGGCCCACGATCGTGCGCAGCAGGACGGACTTGCCCGTCCCCGAGCCTCCCACCAAGCCGACAATCTCCCCACGGAATACGTCGAAATCGAGGTTGTCGTGGATCACGTGGTCGCCGAACTGCGTGCGCACGCCGCGCAGCCGGAGGACCACGTCGCGCCCGTCGCGATGGTCGACCAGCTGGCCGCCTTCGGCCAAGGTCGGCCTCTCCATCCGATCGGGGGCCATCAGACCCCGGCCAGCAGGAAGATGATGGAAAAGATGGCGTCGAGCACGATCACGCAGAAGATCGATTCGACCACCGAGCGGGTGGTGAGCTGGCCGACGCTCTCGGCACTGCCATGGACCTGCAGGCCTTCGAAGCATCCGATGACGGCGATCACCGCCCCGAACACCGGCGCCTTGATCATGCCGGTATAGAAGTTCCACGCGCCGACATTGTCACGCAATCGTTCGAAGAACTGCACGAAGGTGAAATCGAGATAGACCGTGCAGGCAACCGCGCCGCCCAGCAGCCCGGTCATGTTGCCCCAGAAGGCAAGCAGCGGCATGGAAATGATCAGCGCCGAGATGCGCGGCAGCACCAGCCATTCGACCGGATTGAGGCCGATGGTGCGCATGGCATCGACCTCCTGGTTGACCTGCATGGTGCCGATCTGGGCGGTGAAGGCACTGCCCGAGCGGCCGGCCACGATGATCGCCGTGAGCAGCACCCCGAGCTCGCGGAACATGCCGATGCCGACCGCCTCGACAGTGAAGGTCTCGGCGCCGAACTGCTTCAGCTGCTGCACGCCCTGATAGGCGATCACCACACCGATCAGGAAGCACAGCACGCCGACGATCACCAGCGCGCGGACCCAGACCTCGTACATCTGGCGGACCACGGCGCCCGTTCGGAAACGTTTCGGCTCGAGGCAGGCTTCGACGAACACCACCAGGATCTCGCCGAAAAAGGCGGCGAGGCTGACGCCTTGGCCGTAGAGATTGACGGCGTTGCGGCCGATCTCCTCGAGCCAGTGGGCGAACCAGTTGACCCGCTGTTCGGGTCGCGCAACGCACATGTTCTTCTGCACCAACCCGAACAGCTCGGCATGCGCCTTGTCGCGCGCCTCGATCCTGGTATCCGGGCCGCAGCCCGCCACCTCCAGGATTTCCAGGGCGCCCGAGGTATCCAGCCGTTCGAGGCCTTTGGCGTCCACCAGGCGCTGCTGCTGCCCGCCCGCGGCGCGCAAGGCTTTGGCCGCCTTCTGGCGGATGCCGCGCAAGGTGAAGACCGTCCAACTGCCGCCCACCTCGACCACCGGTTGCCCGGCACGGGTGGTGTAGCGGATGCTGGGTTCTGCCTCGGCCATAGGGCGGCATTAGGTCGCCGCCGTTTGTCCTGTCAATCTCCTCGCCGGAGGGCTGCGTTGCTCCCGCAAGGAGGCGCTGGCACGATCGCGACCCGGAGGAAGCCGATGGGTAAATGGCCGGTCCTGGACAAGCTCGAGATGGACGACCGTCCGATCGACGAGCAGGAGTACGAGCGCGAGCTCACCAAGCTGCAGCATCGCCTGCTCGACCTCCAGGTCTGGCACCTGCGCACCGGCGGCCGGGTCATCGTCGGCCTCGACGGCTGGGACGCCGCAGGCAAGGGCGGCATGATCGAGCGCATCGTGGCCGGCCTGGAGCCAAAGTCGACGCAGGTCTGGCGCATCGGCGCGCCGACGCCGGCCGAGCAGGGCCGCCACTATCTGTGGCGGTTCTGGGAGCGGTTGCCGGCGCCCGGCAACTGGGCGATCTTCGACCGCACCTGGTACGGACGCGTCCTGGTCGAGCGCGTCGAGGGTCTGTGCAGCAAGGCGGCCTGGACGCGGGCCTATCGCGAGATCAACGAGTTCGAGCACGAGCTCGCCGAGGACGGCGCGGTTTTCGTGAAGATCCTGGTCCACGTCAGTGCCGAGGAGCAGAAGCGGCGCATGATCGAGCGGTTGGAGAAGCCGCACAAACGCTACAAGGTCGGCCTGGAGGACTTCCGCAACATCGCCAAGCGGCCGGCCTATCTCGAGGCCTATCGCGACATGCTGCAACGCACCGACACCGACTATGCGCCCTGGCACGTGATCGCCTCGGACAACAAGATGCGGGCGCGTCTGAAGGGCCTAAAAATCCTGAACGACGTCATCGGCAAGGGCATGGAAATCCCCGAGCAGGCGCTCGACCCCGAGATCGAGAAGGCCGCCCGCAGACTCTGGGGCTGGAAGCTGCCGAACGGCAAGAACGACAGGAGCAAGCAAAAGGACGGCGGCGACCACGAGTGATGTCTCTTTGTCATCCTGAGCGAAGCGAAGGATCTTTGAGGCGACAAGAAAGGTCCCTCGCGGCGCTCGGGGTGACAAAGGCATGGCTCAGGACGGCAGCATCGAAGCCTCAACGCGCGCCGTCGCATCCGCTCCGAGCTGCGCGGCGACCCACGGCAGCGCCTCGCGCATCGCCTCCTCGAAGCGCCACGGCGGATTGATTGCGGCGAGACCGCAGGCCGTGAGCTTGCCTGGTTCGGCGTCGGCCAGCCGCAGCTCGAGCATGAGCGGGCGTAGCGCGGCCAGCTCCTGCACGAACTCGTCGGCATGGCGCTCCTTGATGGGATACCAGACGGCATAGCATCCGGTCGCGAACCGGCGCAGCCCCTGCCGCAGGGCGCGCAGCAAACGGTCGAACTCGTCGGCCGCTTCGAACGGCGGATCGATCAGGATCAGCCCACGCCGCTCCGCCGGTGGCAGCAGCGCCTTCAGCGCCTTGTAGCCGTCGGCCTGCCGCACCTCGACGGCGCGGTCGCCGGCGAACTCGCGCTTGAGCGCCAGCGCGTCCTGCGGATGCAGCTCGCACGCCACCAGCCGATCACCCGGCCGCAGCGCGGCGCGAATGAGGCGCGGCGAACCGGGATAGTGACGGATCGTCGGTGCCCCATCGGACTTGGCGCCGGACGGGCGGCCGAACTTGCGATCATAGGCGAGAACCGCCGTGACATACCGCGCGAACGCGGGCGGCATCCCACCGCGCGACGCGCTGGCAAGGCGTAGAAAGCCCGTCTGCGCTTCCCCGGTACGCTGCGTCGATCCGGCGGCCAGATCATAGCCACCAGCGCCGGCATGCGTGTCGAGCACGAACAGCTTCTTGTCCTTGGCCGTGAGCAGGCGCATCAGCTCGCAGAGCGCCACGTGCTTCAGCACGTCGGTGAAACCGCCGGCGTGAAAGGAGTGGCGATAGTTCATGGGCTGCCTATAGCACCGGACCTCCGTCTGTGCTTCAACCGAGGCGAAGGGGGACATCGATGGCCACGCACGAGCTGCATTCCTCGCCCGAGACCTGCCACTGGGGCTATTTCGACAGCAAGCTGAAGCCCGCCTTGCGCATCAAGTCGGGCGACATCGCCACCATCCATTGCGTGTCCGGCTCGGCCGAGATCCTGCCGGGCGAGCCGTTCAACGTGCTGCCCGAGCATCGCGAGATCCTGGGGACGCTGAAGCCGCATCTCGGCCGCCACATCCTCACCGGCCCGGTCTATGTCGAGGGCGCCGAGCGCGGCGATGCGCTGGCCGTC
>JAFAKN010000211.1 GCA_019235415.1 Alphaproteobacteria bacterium | reverse complement strand
CAAGCAGATCGTTCTTCCAGCGTTGACGCTCGGGATCTTCTCGCTTGCACCCATTGCAAGAATGACCCGCGCCTCGATGCTTGCCGTGCTGGCCTCCGATTTCGTGCGCACGGCGCGGGCGAGCGGGCTCTCGCCGGTCACCGTGATTGTCACTTACGCGTTTCGCAATGCCATGCTGCCGGTCGTCACCACGCTCGGTATGGTGTTTTCTTTCCTGCTCGGCGCCAACGTGCTGGTCGAGACGGTGTTCGCCTGGCCCGGCATCGGGCTCTATGCCGTGAACGCGCTCATCACCTCCGACTACGCGCCGGTGCAGGGCTTCGTGCTGACCATGGCGGTGCTCTACGTGGCGCTCAACCTCGCGATCGACTTCCTCTACGGCCTGGTCGACCCGCGCGTACGGCTGGACACGTGATGATGGCTTCGCTGGGGGCGCGCCACTCCAGTGGCGCGATCATTTCCTCCCCAACGCAGTTGGGGAGGCGTCTGCGCAGCGGACGGAGGGGTCATGGCGCGCCTACCAAGAGCATGACCCCTCCGTCGCCGTGTAACGGCGACACCTCCCCAGCTCCGCTGGGGAGGAGAAGAAGACGCGCCACTGGAGTGGCACGCCCCCAGCCATGAACCTGCTGCGCCATGCCCGGTACGTGCTGTCGGAGAACCCGGTCACCGGGCTCGCCTTCGGCCTGTTTGCGCTGCTGCTGGTTGCGGCGCTCTTCGGCCCGATCCTCGCACCGTACAATCCGCTGCAGAGCGATGCAGCGATGGCTCTAAAGCCGCCGTCGGCGGCGCACTGGTTCGGCACCGACCAGCTCGGCCGCGACATTTTTAGCCGCGTGCTGGTGGCGACACGCCTCGACCTGTCGATCGCCTTTGCGTCGGTGATCCTGGCCTTCCTGCTCGGCGCGCTGTCGGGCGTGGCGGCGGGTTATTTCGGCGGCTGGACCGATCGGGTCGTGGGCCGGCTCGCCGACACCATCATGGCCTTCCCGTTGTTCGTGCTGGCCATGGGCATCGTGGCGGCGCTGGGCAACAAGGTGATCAACATCGTGATCGCCACCGCCATCATCAACTTCCCGCTCTACGCGCGCGTCGCCCGGGCCGAAGCCAACGTGCGCCGCGATGCCGGCTTCATCGAGGCGGCGCGACTCAGCGGCAACGGCGAGGCGCGCGTCGTGCTGGGCCACGTGCTGCCCAACATCATGCCCATCATGATGGTGCAGATGTCGCTCACCATGGGCTACGCCATCCTGAACGCCGCCGGCCTCTCCTTCATCGGCCTCGGCGTGCGGCCGCCCGACGCCGAATGGGGCATCATGGTCGCCGAGGGCGCCAACTTCATCCAATCCGGCGAATGGTGGATCGCGCTGTTCCCCGGTGCGGCGCTGATGCTGGCCGTGTTCTGCTTCAACCTGCTGGGCGACGGCCTGCGCGACATCATCGATCCGAGGAAGCGCACATGACGGCCGTCCCCGCCCTCGCCGTCGAAGATCTTTCCGTCGAGTTCCGCACCCGCTCGGGCACCGTGAAGGTGCTGGAGCGCGTCGGCTTTCAGGTCGACAAGGGCGAGACCATCGCGCTGGTGGGCGAGTCAGGGTCGGGCAAGTCGGTGACGGCGTTCGCCGTCATGGGCATCCTCGATCCCGCCGGCAGAGTCACCTCAGGTCGCGCGATGTTCGGCGGCAGCGACCTTCTAGCGCTGAGCGAGGCCGAGCTCGCCGAACAGCGCGGGCGCGAGCTGTCGATGATCTTCCAGAATCCGCGCACCGCCCTCAATCCGATCCGCAAGGTCGGCCAGCAGATCGCCGACGTCCTGGTGCGCCACGCCGGCGCGACGCGGCCCGATGCGCCCAAGGCGGCGATCGAGATGCTGAAGAAGGTCCGCATCCCCGATCCCGAGCGGCGCGCCGAGGCTTATCCCTTCGAGCTGTCGGGCGGCATGTGCCAGCGCATCATGATCGCCATCGCGCTCGCTTGCCGGCCCGCGCTGCTGATCGCCGACGAGCCGACCACCGGGCTGGACGTCACCACCCAGGCCGTCATCATGGACCTGATCGGCGAGCTCGCGCGCGAAGCGGGCATGGCCACGATCTTCATCACCCATGACTTGGCGCTCGCCGCCGAATATTGCGACCGCATCGTCGTCATGCATGCCGGCCACATCGTGGAAGCGGCACCCGGCCGCGCCTTGTTCGCCGGCCCGCGCCATCCCTATTCGGCCAAGCTCTTGGCCGCGACGCCCGGCGAGACGGCGACGCTCGACGCGCTCGCCTCGATCCCCGGCAGCCTGCCCGACCTGCGCCGCCGCGACCTGCCGGCCTGTCGCTACAGCGGCCGCTGCGAGCGGCGCATCGACGACTGCGTCAGGCCGTTGCCGCATCGCGAGGTCGGCGAGCGGCACATGGTGGCCTGCTGGAATCCCTTGTGATGCACGTCCTGCTCGACATCGACACC
>JAFAKN010000074.1 GCA_019235415.1 Alphaproteobacteria bacterium | reverse complement strand
CAGGCGGACCGGCTCGCTGACGTCCGGTCCGAAGCGCTCGGCGAGCCAACGGGCACCGCGCTCCTCGTGGACGTCGTCGATGCCGCGGCCGGCGGGATCCTCGCCGAGGTCGTGGATCATGTGGCCGACGTCGTGCAGCAGCGAGGCCAGCACGGTGGCGGGCGGCGCGCCGTCGGCTTCGGCGAGCGCCGCGGCCTGCAGCGCATGCTGCAGCTGGCTGACGGCGCTCAGCCCGTAGCGGCGCGTGGCGCGGCCCTGGAAGACTTCTAGAAGTTCCTGGCGGAGAGGATCGCTCATACGCCCTGTCTACCACGAACCGAGTAGCCGGGGATCAGCGACAAGGCGTGTTTCAGGGGATCGGGCCGCCATGCACGGGTGACAAAATCAGTATGGAGGTTGTCGCTGCCGCAACCGGCGAAGGCGATGGTTCCGGGCGCCAGGGACGGCGGCAGGCCGCGGAGATACGACACGCGGCTCTTGTCGAGCAGGCCTTCCAGGTTGGCGTTCTCGTCCTTGGTCGAATCGGTGTAGGCGCTGAGCAGGAATGCCTGACGGCGGCGCGGCGCGATCCAGTTTGCGAACTTGTCCTCGTCGCCATAGAGCGCGTCCATCAGGATCACGCCGCGGATACGGTGGCCGGCGCCGCCGCGGTCGAGCGCATAGGCGGTGGCGACGTAGCCGCCGCTGTAGGCCACGATCACCACCGGCGCGCGGTTGAAGGCGTAGCCGGCGTTGGGGTTGCCCAACAGATGCATCAGCCGCTCGGACGCCTCATCGATGAAGTTGGCGAAGTGCCCGGGGCGCCAGAAGTTGCCGGCGCTGGAATCGCTGGCATCAACCGCCAGCTGCGGCGCCACCAGCGCCGCGTTGAGGCCGGAATCGGCGAGCTGGCGCGGCACGGCCTGGCGGGCGATCACGTCGCGCTCGAGCATCGAGCCCTGGCCGTGGAGATAGAGCACGATCATCGACGGCCGCTGGATGTCGAAGCCCGGCGGCAGATAAAGCAGCGACCGGCGGTCGCTGTAGGTCGGCTGCTCCCAGTAGACGTCGCCGCGCAGGCTGGTGTGGCCGCGCAACCGGCCGTTGCGGGCATCGAGGAACGGCTTGTTGGTGTCGGGCACGACGCCGCTGTAGGGGAAGGCCGAGGAATCGAAGCTGACAATCTGCAGCTTGGCCTCCCGCAGGCCGGGTTGCAGCGGCGACGGCGCCAGCGGCGGCTTGCGGGTCACCTGCTTCTGCTTGGGTGCGGCGTTGACCTGCTTGGCGCGCGCGCCGGCATCGGCCGGCAGCACCAGGGCCCCCAGGAGGAATGCACGCCGTTTCACGCCAGCGCAGGCTGCGCCGCACGCAACGGCATCAGCACGGAGAAGAAGGCGGGCAGCGCCACCAGATAGGCGATCGCACCCACCAGCACGACGGCGGGCAGGCCAAAGCTCGTCGCCACGATCGGCACCAGCGCCGCCCCGATCACCGAGAAGCAGCCGTTGATGCCCCAGGCCCACAGGAACATGTGGTCCTTGCCCAGCCGCCCCAGCGTGGTCATGGCGGTCGGCATGGGGAAGCCCATCAGGAAGGCCGGCGGCAACAACAGCAGCAGGCAGAGCACGATGCGCAGCGCGTAAGGCAAGGTACCGATCCAGTCGAGGGCGTAGTCGATACCGAAGGCGTAGAGGGTGAGGATGGCGAAGATCGCCAGGAAGACTTTCGGCATGAAGGTGCGGGCGCGGTCGAGGAAGCGCTCGCTGAAAAAGCTGCCGACGCCGGAGAACACCAGCATGCCGGTGATCAGGACCGAAGCCGAGACCGTGGGGTTGCTGAGCGCCAGGACGAAATGGGCGATCATGCCCACCTCGACGATGATGTAGCCCAGGCCCAGGCAGAGGAAATAGATCATGGTGCCGAACTTGCCCGGATAGCGACTGAATATGGTGCGCCAACCGAACACCAGAGGGAAGAGCACCAGGGTGAAGGCGAACAAAGCGGCAATACCGAGCGTCGCCCACAACAGAATATAACCCCATTCATCCTGAACCAGTTCCAGCCGGTCGGTGAACTTCAGGAGATCCTTCACCTTGATATAGGCCGCGAAGTAGGGCTGGTGGTTGGTGAGCACGCGGGTGTCGAAGACGTACTGGTCGGCGACGTTCTGCCAGCCGCCATGGATCAGATGGTGCCAGGCGAGCCGGCCCAGCACCGTAGCCGGCACGCGCGGCACGGCTGGCGCTTCATCCTTGGCAGCCGTCGTGCCATCGGCGCCTGTCGTCGTGACGCCGGGAGTCGTGACGCCAGGAGTTGTGACGCCAGGTGGGGGCTTGTCGTGCGGCTCCTTTTCGTCCTGAGGCGCGGTCGGGTCGGGCGGCGGGCCTTCGTAGAAGAACTGGTCGTGGTAGTCCTGCAGGATCTGCGGCAGCTCGGCGGTGTCGACCTTGATGCCAGGATAGTAGATCTCGTCGAACGACATCGCCTTGGTGTGGGCGCGCAGCGTGGCGATCTCGTCGGCAGTGAAGCCGCCCTGCTTGTAGAGCACGGTCGCAGTCGAGAGATAGGACGACACGACGAAGAAGTCGTTGGCGACGTCCTGTCCGTTCACGTCGCGTGCCGCGGCGACCATCGTCGCATAGAGCTTCAGCACCGACTTGGGCGGCTCTTCCTTGTTCCACAAGGTGACCGACAAGATGCCGCCAGGCTTCAGCGCGCGCATGTAGGCGGCCATCGCCTCGCGCGTATAGGCGTACTTCTCGACGATGGCGAAGCCGCCGGGGCTCGACAGGCCGGCCGAGTCGGCCAGCGACAGGTCGATCACGTCGTAGCGGTTCGTCGTGTGCGCGAGATAGAGGCGGCCGTCATAGTCGATGACGCCCACCTTGCTTAAAATGTCGCCGGTGAAGTCGCGCAGGCCCTTGTCGTTGCGGAACGCCGTCAGCACCGCGGGATTGCCCTCGGCGACCGTGACGTGCTCGGAGCCCGATTTCAGCGCCACCGCCGTCGACAGCCCGCCGCCGAACTGAACCACAAAGGTGTCGGGGTGCTGCTTCAGCAGGTAGGGGTACACCATCGGCAGGTACTTGAAGTACGCCGTCTCGTCGGCCGGCAGGTCTTTTATGATGCCCGACGGCCCTTCGGAATCGATGTACAGGCCGAGATAGGCGTTGGCCGGCATCTTCGGCAGATTGAACGCCGCGTTGTCGGACAGGCCCGGCGCGAAGTGCAGGTAGGAGCTGGAATAGACTTCGAGATAGCCGAACGGCGAGGCACGCTCGTAGGTGCGCTTGTTGTCGGGGAATTTCCGCGCGTAGGCGACGCCTTTGTAGTCCGACACTGCGAGCTTGGGGATGCCGAGCACGGACGGCGCCACGAGGTGCACACCCGCCGCCAGCACCGCGACACCCGCGATGGCCATCACGCCGCGCCGGTCGCCGACGGCCCTGAACCACAGCACGCCACCGGCCAGCCACAGGAGCAGCGGCGCCATGATGAGGTCGTCGGGCCGCCAGACGTACATTGCCAGCAGCACCGAGAGCCCGCACAGGCCCGAGCCGACGAGGTCGGCGAAGTAGACTCGGTTGAAAGTCTCCTTGGCCCGGAGGAAGACGCAGCCGAGATAGAGGGCGCCGGCCAGGAACGGCAGGAAGTAGAGAACGAAGTTGGCGAACAGCCGCCACTTCTGCATCGGGTCGGAGATCAGGAAGATGGCGTTGAACGGCACCTGCTGGGCCAACAGGTTGCAGACGACCATCAGCGGCCCGAACGCCATCAGAGCGCCCTTGATGGCGCCCTGCCAGTGGCGCTCGAACCAGCTCTTGCCGACGCACATCACGGCCGAGGTCAGCCCGAAGCCGAACATGGCGAGGCTCACGACCAGCGAGCCGAAGTGGGCCCCGCTGCCGACCGAGAACACGCGCATGATGCCGATCTGCAGGGCGATGATGCTGCCCGCCACCAGCCCGACCGACAGATAGAAGGCAAGCGGCGGGCGGTCGTCGAAATCGACGGTGGCGGTCAAGGCAAACTCATGCTCATGCGGACCGCGGGCCTCCAGGCCCGCTCATGAAATTGAGCGAGCGTGGACGCTCGCGGTCCGGAAGACTCAGCGATTGTGCGTGCCGACGATCTGGTCGC
>JAFAKN010000738.1 GCA_019235415.1 Alphaproteobacteria bacterium | reverse complement strand
AACGGCCTGGCCAAGATAGGCCGGCGTCTTGCCCAACGGCAGCAGGATGTCCTCACCATAGAACGCCGGGAATGCCAGACCGTCGCGCTCGAGATGGGCCGCCGTTACCACCCGGTCGGGCTTGAGGTCGGTACCCAGCAGCGAGAGGTCAAAGCCCGCATAGAGTCGGTCGGCCACGGTCGTCCGCAGGACCAGCGCATGCGCCTGCTGCTGCGGCCAGTGCGGCATGTCGCGCGCCCGGATATCACGCGCGAACACCTTGCCGCCTGTCACTTTCGACGTGCCGTCGATCCGGAACCTGAGCCGGTCAGTGCGTCCGTTCCAGGCCGGCGCCGTCAGCAGCATCTCGTCGAGCAGCGCCGCATAGGCCCGGCTGCCCAGCGATGCCGTGTATATCGCGATGCCGCCGACGACGGCTGCGCGCAGCACCTGGCGCCGCGGCAGCGGCGGATGTGCATCGGGCTCGTTCATCTAGGAGGCATGGACCGAACGCGTGTGACCTCGCGGGAAGGCTATCAAGCGCCTTGCCGCAGCGCATCCGCGATCGGCTCAACTACCGGCGTTTGGCGACAAAGATGAGTTCCGGGCTCGTCATTCGTACGGGGCTGCTGTCCCAGTTTCCATAGACCTGCTCCACGGCAAACCCCGCTTCGTGCAAGGACCGCCGCAGCTCTTCCTCCGACCTGAAGGCAATCGTGTTCTCGGAGAACAATTCTTCGCCCGAGGCCTTCCAGACATAGTGCGTCGCGAACTGGACGCGGTTTGCAGTCGTTGCAAGCACCTCCGTCCACACCGTCACCGTATCACCGGCGTCGTCCTGTACTTCACGTAGCGTGTTTGCCTTGGTCCACCGCAGCCAGCCCTTGGCGGGCGGGTTGCGTGTTTCAAACAGAAGGTGCCCGTTTGGACGCAACGCCGCGTGCATCGAGGCCAAGGTTTGTTGCCAATGCGCGTCGTCCAAGAACGCCTGGGCCGCGTGGCCGGTCATGACCACGAGGTCGGCGTCCGAGGACGTGAGCTCCGGGGCGTCGCCCAGGATCCAGGCAACGTCTCGGCCATGCGGTCGAGCTCGCGCAATGTCGAGCATTGCAGACTCTCGGTCGAGGCCGACCACGGCGTGGCCACGCTTGGCGAACTCGCCGGTCAAAAGTCCGGTTCCACAGGCGACATCTATGACCTTATGAGCTTGCAACTCTGCGGCAGCCTCGAGATAGAAATCAGAGTCCGCACCTAACGGGTTCAGCCTGTCGTACAGGGCGACGAGGCGGGGGTTGGAGAACTCGGCGGGCGGCATCGGTCGCGGGCGATGACAGCACTCCGCTGTCAGTGGCGAAAGGGTATTGTCCGGGGCAGGCCCGGAATCGGTACGCAAAAATTCGACCGATCCGGCTGAAAGGAAAACTTGACTGCACTTAAGATACGCTGTAGCATGCGAAGTGATCAAAATCGAAAAGGTCCCTGACGCCGTGCCGACGTCGCCGATGCCTCCGCCAACAATACCATCAATACCAGAAATGGCGCTCTCGCATCTCCTTGCGGAATGCGCAGTGCCCCGGTGGTCCAGGTGTCGCGCGGCCACGACTGGCAAAGGGAGTTATTGCGTAGAACGGTGCGCAAAAAGTCTTGCGGCCGGGCCGTGATGGATCTCGCCAGGATCTGGACCCGCAAGCCGGTCGCCGAGATCGTCGCGTCGGGCGAGTTCCCGATTCACAAGCTCTCCAAGGTGCTGGGTCCGTTCAGCATCGCGGCGATGGGCGTAGGCGCCATCATCGGCGCCGGCATCTTCGTTCTGACCGGCACGGCGGCGGCGCTCTATGCCGGCCCCGCCATCACCATCTCCTTCGTGCTGGCGGCCTTTGCGTGCGGCCTGGTCGGGCTGTGCTATGCCGAGCTGGCGGCGTTCCTGCCGGTGTCGGGCAGCAGCTACACCTATACATATGCCACGCTCGGCGAGCTGGCGGCCTGGGTGATCGGCTGGGACCTGATCCTGGAATACGCCATGGGCGGCGCGGCCGTGGCGGTCGGCTGGTCCGGCTATTTCACCAGCCTGCTGAAGCTTGGCGGGGTCGTTCTTTCGCCGCGCTGGACGGCCGCGTCAGGGCAACTGGTGCATCTGCCCGACGGCAGCCACGCCGCCGCCTTCGCCAACGTACCGGCTGCCGCCATCGTGCTCTTGATCACCCTGCTGCTGGTGCGCGGCACGCGGGAGTCGGCGCGCGCCAACAATCTAATGGTGGCGATCAAGGTGAGCGTCGTGCTGGCCTTCGTGGTGATCGGCGCGACTTACGTCGACACCGCCAACTGGCGACCGTTCATCCCCGCCAACACAGGCGAGTTCGGTTCCTTCGGCCCGAGCGGCATCCTGCGCGGCGCGTCGATCGTGTTCTTCGCCTATATCGGCTTCGACGCCGTCTCCAACTGCGCCCAGGAGGCGCGCCGGCCGCAGCGCGACATGCCGATCGGCATCTTGGGCTCGCTCGCGGTCTCGACGCTGCTTTACATCGCCGTGTCGGCGGTGCTGACCGGGCTGGTGCCCTATCGCGAGCTCAACGTGGCCGATCCGGTTGCCAAAGGCGTGCGCGCGATCGGCTTGCACTGGTTCGCCGTGGTGATCGATGTCGGCGCCCTGATCGGGCTCACGACCGTGATCCTGGTGCTGCTCTACGGCCAGGGCCGCATCTTCGCGACCATGTCGAACGACGGCCTGCTGCCGGCCGCCGGAGCGCGGATGCACCCGCGCTTCAACACACCCTACGTGAGCCAGATCATCATCGGCCTGATCGTGGCCGCCGCAGCGGCCACGGTGCCGATCGACACGCTGGCCGAGCTGGTGGGCGTCGGCACGCTGTTCGCCTTCATCCTGGTGTGCGGCGCCGTCATCTATCTGCGCTCGGCCGAGCCGCATGTGCCGCGGCCGTTCCGCGTGCCGAGCGTGCCTTGGCTGCCGCTGGCCGGCATCGTCTGCTGTCTCGTGCTGATGGTCGGCCTCACGCCGCTCACCTGGCTGCGGCTGGCGGCGTGGCTGGTGCTGGGCCTCGTCGTCTATTTCGCCTACGGTCGGTTCCATTCGCGACTGATCGGGCAAAGTAAAGGCCCGTAGGGAGAGGGACGCGCCGCATGCTGGACAAAGCGACCATCGACAAGATCGCCCACGCCTACGACGAGGCCGAGCGCGGTCGTCACCGCATCCGGCCGCCCTCGGTGCAATACGACGGCTTCACCATCGAGGACGCCTACGCCGTGCAGCGTCGCTGGGTCGAGCTCAAGGTGGCGCGCGGCAATCCGATCAAGGGACGCAAGATCGGCCTCACGTCGCGCGCCATGCAGCGCCAGGCCAACATCGAGGAGCCCGACTACGGCGCCCTGCTCGCCGACATGTTCTATGCCACCGGGGCGGAGATCCCGATGAGCCGCTTCCTGCAGCCGCGGCTGGAATGCGAGCTGGGCTTCGTGCTCGGCCGCCGGTTGCAGGGGCCGAACTGCACCATTTTCGACGTGCTGAGCGCCACGGACTACATCGTGCCCGCCTGCGAGATCGTCGACGGGCGCACCCATCGCGTCGATCCCGAGACCAGCAAGCCGCGCTGCGTGCTCGACAGCATCGCCGACAACGCCGGCAACGCCGCGCTGATCATCGGTGGCCGCCCGATCAAGCCGCTGGACATCGACCTGCGCTGGGTCGCCGTCCTCTGCCATCGCAACAATGTCATCGAGGAGACCGGCGTCGCCGCCGCCGTGCTGAACCATCCGGCCAACGGCGTCGCCTGGCTAGCCAACAAGCTCTCGGCGTTCGACATGGCGCTCGAGCCGGGCGACTTCGTGCTTGGCGGCTCGTTCACCGGCGTGGTCGAGGCGCGCGCCGGCGACGTGTTCCACGTCGATTACGGACCGCTCGGCTCGATCTCGGCGCGCTTCGCCTGACCCCCTCGCCTGATTCCAAGGGCCTCGGCATGGCCGCGATCGCCTTCGACATTCCCGACGAGATCGTCGCCATCCGGGACGGCATCTCCGCTTTCATCCGCGCCGAGGTCGTGCCGCGGCACGACAAGCACCACGCGCTGCTCGGCGATCCGCAGCGCCTCTATGCGCCGGACGGCCGCTATGTCACCGAGGTCGTGGCGCTGATGCGCGAGGTGCGCATGGCCTCGGCCAAAGCCGGCTACTACACGATGTGCACGCCGGCCGAGCTGGGCGGCGGCGGGCTCGGCCTGCTCGCCTATTTCGTGGCATGGGAGCAGATCTATCGCCAATGCGGCATGCAGCATTGGCTCGGCGCCTACATTGTGAGCCACTGGGCGTTCGGGCCGAGCGTCGTTCTCCGCGAGGTGACGCCGCAAGCGCGCGAGACGATCCTCAGCGACATGATGGGCGGCCGCACCTCGATGTGCTTTGGCCTGTCGGAGCCCGGCGCCGGCTCCGACGCCGCCATGATCAAGACCCGCGCCGTGCCCGACGGCAACGGCTGGCGCCTGCACGGCCGCAAGATCTGGACGACCAACTCGCCGCAGGCCGACTGGGTGATCGCCTTCGCCATCACCGACCCGGAGCGGGCGCGTGCCAAGAAGGGCGGCATCAGCGCCTTCCTGGTGTCGACCAAGGCGGAGGGCTTCCAGGTCGAGAGCGTGATCCGCATGTTCGGCCATGCCGGCGGCAACGAGGGCCAGCTGGTGTTCGACGGCGTGCGAGTCGAGCCCGACCAGCTGGTCGGCACCCTGCACGACGGCTTCAAGATCGGCCTTTTGGGCGTCTCGCTGGGCCGCGTGTACAACACCGCGCGCGCCGTCGGCCTCGGCCGCTGGGCGCTCGAGAAGGCGCTCGACTACGCCAAGCAGCGCGAGGCGTTCGGCCACAAGATCGCCGACTACCAGGGCGTCAGCTTCCCGCTGGCCGAATCGGCCATGGAGTTGCATGCCGCGCACCTCATGGGGCTGAACGTGGCCCAGCTGCTCGATCGCGGCGAGCGCGCCATCAAGGAGCTGTCGATGACCAAAAGCTACGCCGTGGGGGTCGGCCTGCGCGCCGTCGACCGCGCGATGCAGACACACGGCGCCATCGGCCTCACCAACGAGCTGCACCTCACCCACGCCTGGCACGACCTGCGCGCGGTCAACGTCGCCGACGGCACCAACGAGATCCTGCGCCGCACGATCGCCCAGCGCCTGCTGGCGGGCGACGTCGATCTCTAGGACTTGCCGTGTCGCTGCCTTGCCCATTCGTACGCCGCCACGGCGGCCGCATTGGAGACATTGAGAGCCGTGAGCTGGAACTGCGTGGGGATCGTGACCAGGCGGTCGCACCTGTCGGCCGTCAGGCGGCGCAGGCCTTCGCCTTCGGCGCCGAGCACGATGCAGGCGCGGCCGCCGAGATCGAGGTCCACGATGCCGGTCTCGCCGCGCTCGTCGAGGCCGTACAGCCAGAAGCCGGCGCCCTTCAGCTGCTCGAGCGCGCGGGCGAGGTTGACGGCGCGCACCATGGGCACGATCTCCAGCGCTCCCGACGCGGCTTTGGCCAGCACGCCGGTGTCGCCGGGCGCATGGCGCTCGGTCACGATCAAGCCGGCGACGCCGAAGGCCGCGGCGGAGCGCAGGATGGCACCGACATTGTGCGGGTCGCTCACCTGGTCGAGGGCCAGGATCAGCGCGTCGTCGCCGCAGCGGGCCAGCACGTCCTCGATCTGCGGCTCCTCGAGCGGCGCGAACAAGGCGGCGATCCCCTGATGAACGGCGCCGGGCGGCAGCTTCTGGGCAAGCTCCTCGCGCGGGAGGAGCTCGGCCTTAGCGGCGAACGGTGCGGCGTGGCGCTCGGCGACCTCGCGCGTCATGTAAAGTCGCTCCAGCCTGCGCTCGGGATTGGCCAGCGCCGCCAGCACGGGATGGCGACCCCAGATCCAGGCCGGCTGGTGGCCGCCGCGGCTCGGCCGATGGTCGGGCCGCGGCCTGCGATGGGGGTGGGGGCGCATGCCGCCTTGTAGGTTGGCTCACCAGGGTCGGCAAATCCCCTTGACGCAAGTCATTGGATTTGCGAGCAACGCCCGCCCGTTTTGCGGGCTGAACAGGCTTATCTCGCGCCGCGTTTGCCGCAGGTTCGGAGGGGTGGCCGAGCGGTCAATGGCAGCAGACTGTAAATCTGCCGACTTCGCGTCTACGAAGGTTCGAATCCTTCCCCCTCCACCAGCGGACTCCGGCGTTCGAGGTACCTGTTCAGGATTTGCGGGTGTAGCTCAATGGTAGAGCAGAAGCCTTCCAAGCTTATGACGAGGGTTCGATTCCCTTCACCCGCTCCAATTTTGAGGGCCCAGTTTTCTGAGGCAGCGCGAGGATCGTGAGACCATGTCGAAGGCGAAATTCGAGCGGAA
>JAFAKN010000648.1 GCA_019235415.1 Alphaproteobacteria bacterium | reverse complement strand
TGCTCCATGCCGTCTTCGGGCATCATCTTGCCCGTGGTCAGCAGCCGATCGCACGACCAGTCGAACTCGGTGAAGGCGAGCTCGAAGCCGAAGCGCCGCGCGGCGACTTCCAAAACGCGCACGCCTTCCGGCAGGACTTCTTTGCCGATTCCGTCTCCCGGAATGAGTGCGATCTTGTGCTTGGCCATGTCTTTCCTCCTGGGGCGCCCCGGGTCCTATAATGGCGCATGCTCGGGAGCAAGCCATGACTTACGACCTCAAGATCACCGGTGGCACGATCGTCGATGGCAGCGGCAAGCCGGGCTTCACGGGCGACCTCGGCATCAAGGACGGCAAGGTCGTGGCGCTGGGCAAGGCCGACGGCGAGGCGCTGCAGACGATCGATGCGGCAGGCCGTGTGGTCTGCCCCGGTTTCGTCGACGTCCACACGCACTACGACGCGCAGATCCTGTGGGATCGCTCGCTCAGCATCTCGCCATGGCATGGCGTCACCACGACGGTGATCGGCAATTGCGGCTTCGGCGTCGCGCCGACGCGCGCCCATCATCGCAAGCTCATCCTTCAAACGCTGGAGAAGGTCGAAGGCATGAGCCTCGACGCCTTGCAGGCCGGTGTCGGCGATGCCTGGCCGTTCGAGACCTTTCCGCAGTATCTCGATACGCTCGAAAGGCACGGGTCGGCGATCAACGTCGCGGCCTTGTTCGGCCATACGCCCCTGCGGCTCTACGTGATGGGCGAGGCGTCCACCGAGCGCGCCGCGACGGTCGACGAGATCGGCGAGATGAAGAAGCTCGTGCGCGAGGCGATGGAGGCCGGTGCCATCGGCTTCGGCACGTCGGTGGCGGTGAGCCACAACGGCTACGCCGGCAAGCCGGTGCCAAGCCGGCAGGCGGCGCCCGAGGAAATCGACAGCCTGGTGTCGGTGCTGGGCGAGCAGAAGCGCGGGTTGATGCAGATCACCATCGGCCGCGACTTCTCGACCAAGGCGATGGCCGAGGTCAGCCGCAAATACGGCATCCCGGTCACCTGGACTGCGCTTCTTTCGTACATGTACGGCCCTGGCGGCCATCGCAAGCAGCTTGTGCTGGCCGAGGAGCAGCGCAAGTCAGGCGCGCTGGTGATCCCGCAGGTGAGCTGCCGGCCGCTCAACTTCGAGTTCACCTTCGCCGAGCCGTTCATCTTCGACGTCATGAAATTCATGATCGAGCTCACGACCGAAGAGGCGCGTTCGCCCGGCGCGCGCCGGCGCGCCTACGCTGATCCCGCGTGGCGCGAGAAGCTGCGCAGCGAGGTGACGCCGCTTTTCCGCGACTGGTGGGAACGCGTGGTCATCGCCTGGGCGCCGTCGGCGCGCGAGCTCGAGGAGCTGCCGCTCGCCACCGCGGCCGCCAAGCTCGGGAAGGACCCGGTCGACCTCGCTCTCGAGCTGGCGCTCGCCAGCGACCTGCAGGCCCGCTTCCGCATGGCCGTGATGAACTTCGACGAGAATGAGGTGGCCGAGCTGATCAGCGATCCGCATACGCTGATCGCGCTCTCCGATGCCGGCGCACACGCCAGCCAGCTCTGCGACGCGTGCTACGCCACGTATCTGCTCGGCCACTGGGTGCGTGAGCGCAAGACCTTCACGCTGGAGCAGGCGGTGCACAATCTCACCCAGCGGCCAGCCGAGACGTTCGGCATTGGCGATCGTGGCCTTTTAGCCGAAGGCCGACCCGCAGACGTCGTGGTATTCGATCCGGCGACGGTCGGACCGGGGCCGCTGAAGCGGGTCTACGACCTGCCGGCCGGCGCCGACCGGTTGATCTCAGAGGCGAGCGGCATCGATGCCGTGATCGTCAACGGCACGCTTATTCGCCGCGACGGCAAGGATGTGGTTGCGGCCAACGACAAGCTGCCCGGCCGGCTGTTACGGCATGGGAGGGCGACCTAGTCTGTCATCCCGAGCGCAGCGAGGGACCTTTAAGGCAACAGGAAAGGTCCCTCGCTGCGCTCGGGATGACAGCTATGACTTAACAGGAGGGAGATCATGATCCACGTCATCGCCATCATCACCGCCAAGCCCGGCAAGCGGGATGAGGTCCTCGGCAACTTCAAAGCCAACGTGCCGGCGGTGCATGCCGAGAAAGGCTGCATCGAGTACGGCGCCACGGTCGACGCCGACGGCGGACCGTTCGCCAAATACGGTCCCGATACTTTCGTCGTCATCGAGAAGTGGGCAACCCTGGACGATCTCAAGGCCCACGGCGCGTCCGAGCACATGAAGGCCTACGCCGCCAAGAACAAGGACCTGCTGGCAAACCGCGAGGTGCACGTCCTGCAGAACGCGTGAGCGCCGTCCGATCATTGGAGCGCGGACCTCCCGGCCCACTCTGTCATCCCGAGCGCAGCGAGGGATCCTTAGGGCCATAGGAAAGGTCCCTCCGCCTTCGGCGTCGGGATGACAAAGAGCGGACCGGGAGGTCCGCGCTCCATATGAGCTACTCGCTGCGCACGATTCCCTTCACATGGATGTCGAGCATTCCGTTGATCAGGACGTCGCGGTCGGACCAAGGGAAATCGGGCTTGAGAATCAGCGCGGCAACCAGCCCGTGGACGGCCATCCAGCACAGCTCGGCACAGGTGTCGGGCGGATAGTTCAGCTTTAGCCCCGACGCCTCGGCTTGGGCCAGGATGGCCACGAGCCGCCCGAACACGATCGCACCTTTTACCCCCGGCCGGTCGGGGTCGTCGGTTGCTTGGCGATGGCCGAGCTTGCGGATGGCCTCCGGGATATTGCCGCTCAGGAAGACGAGCCGATATTCGTCCGGATGCGTGATGCCGAAGCGGGCATAGGCGTCGCCGAAACGGCGGATGCGCTCCAGCGGATCCTCTATGGTCCTCTCGATCTCGTCGATGGCGTCGACCAGATGGGTAAATGTCTGATCGCAAAGCGCCAGCAGCAGGTCTTCCTTGTCCCGGAAGTAGAGGTAGAGAGCGGGCGCGGAGATGCCGACCCGGTCGGCAATCCGACGGATGGTGGTCGACTCGTAGCCCTCCTCCAGGAACAGCTCCTTGGCAGCCTGCAGGATCTCCTCGCGTCGGGTATGTCCCTCGCCGCGCCGCTTGCGGCCGGAGGCGATGGCTGTCGAAAAGGCGCTCAAATTTTTCTCCCTGCGCTTGACACTTAGATTAACATCGTTAACTTACCAATGTTCATTTAACAACGTTCATATGCGTTTTGTACATTCTATGCGTGAGAAGGATGGTTCGCCATGCGTCTTCCCTTCAGCGTCCGGCTTCCCGAGAAGGTTCCCCTCAAGGCGCTCGCTGTCCTCGCTGGCCTCGCCGCCGCTGGCACCGCAGGCTTGGCCGGCCTTTCCTGGATGCCGGCCAGCGCCTCGCATCCCGCGGCAGCCGAGCCCGCCGTCAAGCCAGCCCGTGTGGTTGAGATTGTTTACCGGCAGCCCAAGCATCCGCTGGTTCTCGCCGGCACCGTCGTTCCCCGCATCGAGAGCACTCTGGGTTTTCGAGTCGCCGGCAAGATCGTGTCTCGCGCGGTCGATGTCGGCATGGCGGTGAAGCCCGGTGACCTGATCGCGCAGCTCGATCCGGCGGACTACAGGCTTGCGGTCGACAACGCGCGGGCAGCGCTTGCCTCGGCGGAAGCCGACTATGCGCGCGCCAAGGCCGACCACGAACGCTACATTGCGTTGCGCGGCAGCGCCGCTTTCATGGCTCAAACCTACGAACAGCGGCAGTCGCTTGCCGCCACGACTTTGGCGCACGTCGAGCAGGCCAGGAGCCAGCTCACGTCGGCCGAGAACAACCTTGCCTATACCGAACTGCGCGCCGATGCGCCGGGTGTCGTCACCGCCGTTCAGGCGGAGGTTGGCCAAGTGATGGCGCAGGGTCAGGGCGTGGTGAAGGTGGCGCGCACCGACGAGCTCGAGATCCTGGTCGGCGTGCCCGAGCATCGCCTGAAGCTCGTGCGCGAGGCCCAGAGCCCGAGCTTCGAGCTTTGGTCGGATCCCGAGCATCGATTCGCGGTGCGCCTGCGCGAGCTGTCGCCCAGCGCCGACCCCACGACGCGCACCTTTCCGGCACGCTTCAGCGTGATCCAGCCGCCGGAGTTCATCGGGCTCGGCATGACGGCGACACTGTCCTTCGAGCGCTCCTATGTGCAGCCGGTAGCCGAGGTACCGCTATCGGCCATCTTCCAGCGCGGCACGCAACCGGCGGTCTGGGTGGTCGACAAGCAGAGCGGCACCGTGTCGCTGCGACCCGTCACGGTGGCACGGTGGCGTGACGATACGGCCGCAATCTCTTCCGGCGTCAGCAACGGCGAGATCATCGCCACCGCGGGCGTGCACAAGCTAGAGCCAGGACAGAAGGTGAAGCCGCTGCTCGCCGCGCCGCAGCAGCAAGTGTCGCGCTAGCCATGAGCACCCGCACCAACCTCTCGGCGCTGGCGCTGCGCTACAGCACGCTCACCGTCTTCTTCATGATCGCCCTGGTGGCAGCCGGCATCTACGCCTTCTTCAATCTGGGCCGTGCCGAGGATCCACCCTTCACCATCAAGCAGATGGTCGTCTCGGCGGCGTGGCCCGGCGCCACCTCTCGCGAGATGGAGCAGCAGGTCACCGACAAGATCGAGACCAAGCTGCAGGAGCTGCCGTACTTCTACTACGTCAACAGCTACACCAAGCCGGGCGAGACGGTGATCTACGTCTCGCTGCGCGACGACACGCCGCCCGCCAAGGTGGCCGACCTTTGGTACCAGGTGCGCAAGAAGGTCGGCGACATCAAGCAGACGCTGCCCGCTGGCGTCGTCGGGCCGTTCTTCAATGACGAGTACGGCGACACCTACAGCCTCATATGGGCCTTCGAATCGGACGGCTTTTCGCCGGCCGAGGTCAAGGAGATCGTCAAGGCGGCCCGCCAGCGGCTCCTGCGCGTGCCCGACGTCACCAAGGTCGACCTGTTCGGGCTGCAGGACGAGAAGATCTACCTCGAATTCAGCCATGCCCGGCTCGCCATGCTGGGCGTGCCGGTCGAGCAGATCCTCGACGTGGTGCGCAGACAGAACAACATCGCCGCGAGCGGCACGGTCGAGACCAAGGGCGAGCGGGTGACCGTTCGCGTCGACGGCGCGCCGCTGTCGGCCGAGGACGTCGCCAATCTTCCGTTCAGCGCCAACGGCCGCAACCTGCTGCTGTCCGACGTGGCCGAGATCAAACGCGGCTACCAGGATCCGCAGACCATCGCCATGCGCTTCAACGGCAAGCCCGTGATTGGGCTCGGCGTGGTCATGGCGCCGGGCGGCAACGTCCAGACCCTGGGCAAGGGGCTCGACGCCGCCATGCAGGAGGTCGAAGCCGAGCTGCCGGTCGGCATCACGGTGCACCGGGTCGCCGACCAGCCGCAGGTGGTCGACAGGTCGTTCGAGGAGTTCATCTCCTCGCTGTTCGAGGCGCTGGCCATCGTCCTGGTGGTGTCGTTCATCAGCTTGGGCGTGCGCACCGGGATCATCGTGGCGTTGTCGGTGCCGCTGGTGCTGGCCATCACCTTCATGGGCATGATGCTCTTAGGCATCGATTTCCAGCGGATCTCGCTCGGCGCGCTGATCATCGCGCTCGGTCTTCTGGTCGACGACGCCATCATCGCCGTGGAGATGATGATGGTGAAGCTCGAGCAGGGGGCCACCCGGATCGAGGCCGCGACCTACGCTTACACTTCGACCGCCTTCCCGATGCTGACCGGCACGCTGGTTACGGCGGTGGGTTTCGTGCCGGTGGGCTTCGCCCGCTCGAGCGCCGGCGAATACACCAACTCGATCTTCTGGGTGGTCGGCCTGTCGCTGATCATCTCGTGGTTCGTGGCCGTGCTGTTCACGCCGTGGATGGGCTACCACCTGCTGCCGCAGCCCAAGGTCCATCACCACGATCCATACTCCGGCCGGCTCTACCAGGCCTTTCGCAAGCTCGTCGTCTGGTGCGTGACGTGGCGCAAGACCACCATCGCCATCACCGCGCTCGCCTTCGTGGCCGCCATCGGCGCCTTCACCCTGGTGCAGAAGCAGTTCTTCCCGACCGCCAACCGGCCTGAGCTGATCGTCGACCTCCGGCTGGCGCAAGGTGCCTCGTGGGCCGCGACCGACAAGGAAGTCGCCAGGCTGGAGAAATGGCTCGGCCAGGACACCGACGTCGCCTACTACACCTCGTACATCGGTGCCGGCAGTCCGCGTTTCTACCTGCCGACCGTGCCGGAGCTGCAGAACGCCAATTTCGGCCAGGTCATCGTCATGACCAAGGACCTGGTGGCGCGCGAACGCGTGGTGACGGCGCTGAACAAGCTGTTCGCCGACGACTTCGAGGCGGTGCGCGGCCGCGTGCAGCGCCTGCAGAACGGCCCGCCCGTCGCCTACCCGGTGATGTTCCGCGTGCTGGGCGAGGATCCGCAGCAGCTGCGCACCGTGGCCGAGCGCGTGCGCCAGGTGTTCGAGGCCGATCCCGCCACGCGCGACGTCAACTTCGACTGGAACGAGCTTGCCAAGACGGTGCGGCTCGAGGTCGACCAGAACAAGGCGCGCGCGCTCGGCGTCGATTCGCAGATCCTGGCCAACACCCTGCAGACGCTGCTGTCGGGTGTGACCGTGACACAGTACCGCGAACGTACCGAGTCGATCGACGTGGTGGCGCGAGCGATTGCGCCCGAGCGGCTGAGCCTGGAAGGCCTGCAGGCGATCAACCTGCGCACCGGCAACGGCGGAGTCGTGTCGCTCGACCAGCTGGCGACGCTGCACTACGAGCTCGAAGAGCCGATCCTGTGGCGACGCAACAAGGAGCTGCTGATGACCGTGCGCGCCGGTGTCGCCGACGGCGTGCAGGGCCCCGACGTCGCCGCGCGCATCGACAAGGCGCTGACGCCGCTGCGCGCCGAGCTGCCGTCCGGCTACCGCATCGAGGTCGGCGGCGACAAGGAGGAGAGCGCCAAGAGCCAGGGCTCCATCTTCAAGATGATGCCGGTGATGGTGTTCCTGATGATGCTGTTCCTGATGGTGCAGCTGCAAAGCTTCTCCAAGCTCGCACTGGTCGTGCTGACGGCTCCGCTCGGCCTGATCGGCGTGTCGCTCTTCCTGCTGTTGTTCAATCAGCCGTTCGGCTTCGTTTCGCTCCTGGGCGTCATTGCGCTCGCCGGCATGATCATGCGCAACTCGGTGATCCTGGTCGACCAGATCGACCAGGACATCCGGGCCGGCCATTCGGCCTGGGATGCCGTAATCGACGCCACGGTGCGGCGCGCGCGGCCCATCCTGCTCACCGCCGGGACGGCGATCTTCGCGATGATCCCGCTGTCTAGAAGCGTGTTCTGGGGTCCGATGGCGGTGGCGCTGATGGGCGGCCTGCTGGTCGCGACCGCGCTCACGCTCCTCTTCCTGCCGGCGCTCTACGCCGCGTGGTTCAGGGTGAAGCGACCGACCGCGCAGCCGGCGATGGTCGAGCACGCGGTGCCACCTCCTCTTGCGCTGGCGGCCGAATGAATCGCAGCGCGTGACAAGCCGCCGCCGCAACTACCTGCTCGAGGTGACGTTGCGGCGGGGTGCAGAACAAGTACTTCGACGAGCTTTTAGCCGCCTTCCCGGAGGTTCAACGAGACCGCCACGGCCTGACGTTCTCGCAGAGTGCGGGCGCCGCGAGAGCCGCACGGACGCTGTCCGAAGCCGGCGTCGTGATGCTGAGGGAGGCGCTGCCGGCGGACGCCTTGCCGTCCTGCCACCAGAGCTTCGAACGCTTCACGCGCTCGCTGCCGAGGGAGGCAGAAAGCGGGAGTTGGCACTCGCCTTGGCTGGTGCACGACGACGCGATGTGCCCCGCCGCGGTGATCCTCACGAACTTGCTGCGCTCGTGGGCCTGGAACGTCGTCGAGGAGCTTTGCGGTTCGACCGAGATCGCCGTGTTGCTGGCGTTCTGCGTCGCGCGCCATGCCATCGACATGCGTCTCGGCGCCGGCGCGCACCAGGATGCGAAGGGATTGCCGGCGGAGCTTCCCTTCTCGCTCTGGGTTCCCTTGCACGCAGTGACGCCGTTGCGGAACTCGGGCCTCGGTTTTTTGCCGCCCTCGCCCCACCAGCTGCTGCCCGCGCTGCCGAACAACGACGTGGGATCCGAGTACGTCCTGGATCATTTCGCCGAGGGATGGGTGCCGTCCTATGCAGCGGGCGACCTAACCATTCACAGCAGCCTGCTGCCCCATTTCACGACCGGCTACGGCACCGGATCGGACCGCTTCAGCCTGGAGGTCCGGGCGATGGCTGCAAGGGACGCCGACCCCAAGCTGCAGGATCCGGCAATCTACGTCGCGAGGCGCCACGGCCAACCGGCGATCGTCGGCGCGCAGTGCTCGCCTGGCATTCCGGCTGATCGCTTCCTTGCCGAGCTGTCCGGCGTCTTCAGCGGGGACCGCGGGTTTGCGGCCCGCTCATGAGGCGGGCGGGACGCCCGCGGTCCAAAAGAAGCTAGGAGACGCGGCCCTCGGCCAGCGCCAAATCGTCGACGCGGCTGGCGCTCACCTCGAGCACGAGCTCGATGCCGCGCACGATGTCGTCGAGCGCCATCGATGGCGCGCCGCCCAGCCGTGACGCCTGCTCGGGGATGTAGGGGATGTGCAGGAAACCGCCGCGGGCCGGACGACGCCGGCGGTGCAACATGTCCATCAGGGCATAGAAGATGTGGTTGCAAACGAAAGTGCCGGCGGTGTTCGACACCGCGGCCGGCAGCGCTGCCTCGCGCATGGCCGCGACGCAAGCCTTGATCGGCAGAGTCGCGAAATAGGCCGCCGGACCGTCCTTCACGACTGGCCGGTCGATCGGCTGGCGACCGTCATTGTCGCGAATGCGCGCGTCCTGGACGTTGATCGCGACGCGCTCGAGGCAGAGCTCGGCGCGGCCGCCGGCCTGGCCGACGCACAGCACGATCGCGGGCCTCACCTCGTCGATCGCCTCGTCGAGCAAGGACGCCGACTTCGCGTATGACGTGGGCAGCTCGGCCGTATGGATCTCGATGTCGCCGATTCGCCGCTTCAACTGGCGCACCGCCAGCGACGACGGGTTGACGTCGTCGCCACCAAACGGATCGAAGCCCGTGACCAGGGCTCTCAGGACAGACCTCTACTTGTTGGCGGCGTCGACCGCGCGACGGGCCATCACGGTGACCAGGTGGGCACGGTACTCGGCGCTGCCGTGGATGTCGCTGTTGAGCGCGTCGGCCGGAATCTTGATGTCCTTGATGGCATCCGACGTGAAGCTCCTGGCCAGCGCGTCCTCCATCTCCTTGACCCGGAAGACGCAGGGCCCCGCGCCCGTGACCGCAACGCGGACGTTGTTGCCCGTCTTGGCCACGAACACACCGACCATCGCGTAGCGCGACGCCGGATTGGGGAACTTCATGTAGGCGGCCTTGTCGGCCTTGGGGAAGCTCACCGAGGTGATCAGCTCGCCGTCCGCCAGCGCCGTCTCGAACAGCCCCTTGAAGAAACTGTCGGCAGTGTGCTTGCCGGAGTTGGTCGTGACGGTGGCGTTCAGCGCCACCACCGCGGCGGGATAGTCCGCCGCCGGATCATTGTTGGCGATCGAGCCGCCGATCGTGCCGCGGTTGCGCACCTGCGGGTCGCCGATGTGGCTGGCGAGACCGGCCAGTGCCGGGATCACGCGCTTGACGTCGGCCGAGGTCGCAACGTCGGCGTGGCGCGTCATGGCGCCGATCACCACGTTGTTGCCCTCGATCTTGATGCCCGCGAGCTCCTTCAGGCCGCCGAGATCGACGACGTCGCTCGGCTTGGCCAGCCGCTGCTTCAAGGTCGGGATCAGGGTCATGCCACCCGACATCGGCCGCGCCTCGGGCTTGCTCTTCAAGAGGTTTACCGCGTCGGCAATCGACTTGGGGCGATGATAGGCAAAATCGTACATCTCTCTTCCTCCCGTTACGCGGCCGCCTGCGCGCCATGGATCGCCTGCCACACGGCGAGCGGCGTGGCGGGCATCGGCACATGCGTGACGCCAACCGGCGCCAGCGCGTCATGGACGGCATTCATCACCGCGGCGGGTGCGGCGATTGCGCCGGCCTCGCCGCAACCCTTCACGCCCAGCGGATTGTGCGGACAGGGCGTGACCTTGTAGCCCAGCTTGAACGACGGCACGTCGTCGGCGCGCGGCATGGCGTAGTCGTTGAACGAGCCGGTCATGAGCTGGCCCGTCTCCTTGTCGTAGACGGCGTTCTCGAGCAGCGCCTGGCCGACGCCCTGAACGATGCCGCCATGCACCTGACCTTCGACGATCATCGGGTTGACGATGTTGCCGAAATCGTCGACGGCGGTGAAGTTCACGACGTCGACCACCCCGGTGTCGGGGTCGACCTCGACCTCGCAGATCTGCGTTCCGGCGGGATAGACGAAGTTCGCCGGATCGTAGAAGGCGTTCTCGTCCATGCCGGGCTCGACCTCGGCAAGCGGATAGTTGTGCGGCACGTAGGCCGCGAACACCGCCTGGCCGAGCGGCACCGCCTTGTCGGTGCCGGCGACCTTGAAGGTGCCGTTCTCGAACACGACGTCCTCGACCGACGCCTCCATGAGATGGGCGGCGATCTTCTTGCCTTTGGCGATCACCTTGTCGGCCGCCTTCATGATGGCCGAGCCGCCGACCGCGAGCGAGCGGCTGCCGTAGGTCCCCATGCCGAACGGCGTGGTCGCCGTGTCGCCGTGCACCACCTCGATCTGCTCGATGGGCACGCCGAGCTTGTCGGACACGATCTGCGCGAAGGTGGTCTCATGGCTCTGACCGTGGCTGTGCGAGCCGGTCAGGATCTGCACGTTGCCGGTCGGATTGAACTTGATCTGGGCCGACTCCCACTGGCCGACGCCGCCGCCCAGCTGGCCGATCACCTGCGACGGAGCGAGGCCACAGGCTTCGATGTAGGACGAGAAGCCGATGCCGCGCAGCTTGCCGCGCGACCTGGCCTCGGCCCGACGCGCCTCGAAGCCCTTGTAGTCGGCGATGTTGATCGCCTCGTCGATGATCGGCGCGTAGTTGCCGGAGTCGTACTGCAACGCCACCGGCGTCTGGTACGGGAAGGCGTTGGGCGGGATGAAGTTGCGCCGGCGCAGCTCGGCCGGGTCGATCTTCATCTCCTGGGCCGCCTTGCTCACCAGGCTCTCGACCACGAAGGTCGCCTCCGGACGGCCGGCCCCGCGGTAGGCGTCGACCGGCGCGGTGTGCGTCAACGCCGCCTTCACGTTGGCGTAGATCAGTGGCGTGGTGTACTGGCCGGCCAGCAGCGTCGCATAGAGATAGGTCGGCACCGCCGTCGAGAAGGTCGAGAGATAGGCGCCCATGTTGGCGATGGTCTCGACCTTCATGGCCAAAAACCTGCCGTCCTTGTCGAGCGCCAGCTCGGCTTGGGTCACGTGGTCACGCCCGTGGCAGTCGGTCTGGAACGATTCGCTGCGCTCGGCCGTCCACTTGATGGGCCGGCCGACCTTGGCGGCCGCCCAGCAGACCAACGTCTCGTCGGCGTAGCAGAAGATCTTGCTGCCGAAGCCGCCGCCCACGTCGGGCGCGATGACCCTTAGCTTGTGCTCGGGGATGCCCAGCACGAAGGCCGACAGGATGAGGCGCAGCACATGCGGGTTCTGCGACGTCGACCAGAGCGTGTAGTTGCCGGTGCCCTTGTCGTACTCGGCCGCCGCGGCGCGGGGCTCCATGGCGTTGGGGATCAACCGGTTGTTGACGATGTCGAGCCGGGTGACGTGTGCTGCCTTCGCGAACGCGGCATCGACGTCGGGCTTGGACCCGAGCTCCCAGTCGTAGATCAGGTTGCCCGGCGCCTCGGCATGGACTTGCGCCGCGGTCGGCTGCAGCGCCGTCGCGAGATCGACGTTGGCCGGCAGGACCTCGTAGTCGACATGGATCTGCTCGGCGGCGTCCTTGGCCTCTTCGTGGCTGTTCGCCACCACCATCGCCACCGTATCGCCGACATAGCGCACGGTATCGATCGCCATGACCGGGTGCGGCGGCGATTTGTGCGGCTGGCCGTGCTTGTCCTTCACGACCCAGCCGCAAATCAGCCCGTTGACCTTGGCCTCGGCCACGTCCTTGCCGGTGAAAATCGAAACGACGCCCGGCATCTTCGCGGCGGCGGACGTGTCGATGCTTTTGATCCTGGCGTGCGCGTGCGGCGAGCGCAGGAAGTAGGCGTAGGTGGCGCGCGCCAACGGCAGATCGTCGACGTAGCGGCCCGTGCCGGTCAGGAAGCGCTGGTCTTCCTTGCGCTTCACCCGGGCACCGATTCCGGTCGGGGCGTTCACGGCTACACCCCCGCGGCCTTCATGGCCGGCGCCGCGGCCAGGATCGCCTTCACGATGTTGTGGTAGCCGGTGCAGCGACAGAGGTTGCCCTCGAGCTCGCGGCGCACGGTGGGCTCGTCGAGCTGGTAGTCGTGGCGCTTCACCATGTCGATGGCGCTCATCACCATGCCCGGCGTACAGAAGCCGCACTGCAGCGCATGATTCTCGCGGAACGCCTCCTGCATGGGATGCAGCTTGTCGGCGCTCTCGGCCAGGCCCTCGATGGTGAGGACGTTGGAGCCCTCGGCCTGCACGGCGAGAATGGTGCAGGATTTTATCGACTTGCCGTCGACATGCACGACGCAGGCGCCGCACTGGCTGGTGTCGCAGCCGACATGGGTGCCGGTCATGCCGAGATGCTCGCGCAGGAATTGAACCAAGAGCGTGCGGGCCTCGACCTTGCCCGAGGCAGGCTTGCCGTTGACGGTCATGGCGACGGAAATGGTCATGTGCTGCTCTCCCTCGGAACCCTTGATTCGGTGCGGCCGCGCCCGCGCACGCCCGCCATCATTGGCAGCGACTCTCGCAAGCCGCTCGCGGACCGGTCAAGCGAATTGCGGATGAAGACGAACTCGGGACGATTACCGGCTGGCCAGGAAAACCAGCACCAACACGGTCGCGCCGGCGGCGATCACGAACCAATGACGATAGCCGCGCTCGGCGCTGTCGGACCGCAGCGGGGGCGCCGGCGGCGGCGGTTCGACGGACGAGGCCACTCCGGCTACGGCGGCAGGCGACGGATTGTTGATCGTGGTGGCGAGCTTGCCGAAGAACTCGTCGGCGAGCTTGCGGGCGGTGCCGGTGATGAGGCGTGCGCCGACCTGGGCGATCTTGCCACCGACTTGCGCGTCGGCGTTGTAGTCGAGGACGGTCTCGCTGCCCTCCTCGCGCAGGGTCACGACCGCGCCGCCCTTGGCGAAGCCCGCGACGCCGCCCTGCCCCTCGCCGCTGATCTTGTAGCCGTTGGGCGGATCGATATCGGAAAGCATCACCTTGCCCGAGAAGCTGGCGCTCACCGGCCCGATGCGCAACCGCACCTTGGCGGTCATCTCGGTGTCGGACACCTTCTCCAGCGATTCGCATCCGGGAATGCAGGCCTGCAGCACGGACGCGTCGTTCAGCGCCGCAAAGACCTTCTCGCGGGGAGCTGCGATCCTGTATTCACCCTTGATTTCCATTTGGTAACTCCCGGCTCATCAACGCAACCGCCTCACCCTGAGGAGGGCGCGCCAGCGCCCGTCTCGAAGGGTCGCGACATCACGACTGGTTCCCGCCCTTCGAGACGCGCCCTGCGGGCGCTCCTCAGGGTGAGGTTATCACCACTTGCTGGTATAGGAGTCCGGCGGCGGTTCGGCCAGTGGTTCGCGCATCGAGATGTAGATGGTGGCGAGGTACGGGACTGCCATCAGCACGGCGAGGCCCGCGAACCAGTCGGCCTGGGTGTTCCAGAACAGAGTGCGGATCACCCAGCGGCCACCGTCAGTCGATACCAGGCCGCCCGCTCCGCCGTCGTAGAGCTTTATGGCGCCCTCGGTGAGCAGCATCACGGCCGCCCAGAAGATCAGCAGGAAGGCCAGCACGACTTCGGGCAGCACGGGCAGCAGCCGGCTGAACCTGCGATCCATGCGCACGAAACCCTTGCTGCCGTCGTAGCCCAGCAGGCGGCCGAACGAGAGCGCCTTCGCCCAGCGCGCCGAACGCGGCACCGGATCGGCGCGCAGGATGGTCAAGGCCTTCCACAGCAGCAGAACGACGCTCGGAATGACGAAGCTCCAGATCGGGAAGTCACGGTAGCGGCCGTCGATGGCGATCTGGCGGTACCAAGTCTCGCTGAGGCGGATCACGCCATCGTACCAGTCGATGCTGATGACGATCAGGTAGAAGATGCACAGTACCGTCAGCGCGAGGTAGAGTATCTGCGCCATGAGATCGGGGCGCTTGAGGATCCGGTAGCGCGGCAGCGCCCGCCAAGCCTGCCAGGCTTCACGCACCCGCGCGCCATACAATGACGGGTCGGCCATGCGGCCGGTCAGGCTGTCGGCAATGCCGCGCAGCAAGGCGTAACTGAACAGTCCGAGCAACAGCGCCCAGAACACGACCCCCAGGGTCTTCTCGAAATAAAAGGTCCGGGTCAGATCGATCCAGGTCGCTTGCACGTAGCAGGTGGCGACCAGCTGCGCGAACAGGGCGAACACCGCGATGGCCCTTGTCCGCGCATTGCCACGCGCCGCAACGAAACCCAGCAGCATCAGGCCGGCAGCAAGCGTGGACGCCACGAACAGGCTGCGCCAGTGCGGTTCGGCGGAGATCGGCTTGCCGAGTTCGAACTTGTCTCGCCGCTCGGCGTCCAGCAGGCCCCAGGCGGCGCCCACCGTGCCCTCCTGGCGCGCCTTCCACCACTGATCGAACGCTTCGACGATGTTGTAGTCGAAGTGCTCGCGCTGGGCGATGCCGCGGAAGGTCGAGAAATAGTCGACCTGCTCGACGCGCCCGGGATGGGCGTCCGAACGCATGCGCCCATCGCTCGGCCAGCCCGTCTCGCCGATCACGATCGGCTTGCCGGGAAAGCGGGCCTGGACCTTCTTGTAGATGTCGACGATGTGCTTCTCGATGCTGCGCCGCCCGTCTGGCTCGCGCCGGTCCAGTCCGATCGGCTCGTCCTCCCAATAGGGCAGGATATGGATGGTGATGAAGTCGACGTCGTCGGCGAGGGACGGATTGCGAAGCCAGAACTCCCAGACATCGGCATAGGTCACGGGCTGCGTCACGCGCTGCTTGACCTGGCGGATGTAGCGCCGCAGCTCGTTGGCGGTGAGTTCCCTGCGCAGCAGCACTTCGTTGCCGACGATCACCCGCTCGATCGTGTCCTTGTACTTGTTGGCGTGGTCGATCAGGAGATTGACCTGCTCGACGTTCTCCTTCTCGTTGCTGTTGAGCCAGGCGCCATGCCAGACTTTTAGGCCGTACTTGCCGGCGTTCTGCGGCACCGCCTCCAGGTTCTCGCCCACCGAGTAGGTCCGGACCGCCCGTACCTTGCCCTGCAGGCGATGCAGGTCCTCGTCGATCTGGCTTGGCGTCGGGAACGAACGACTGAGCGGGCTCTGCCCCGGCCGATAGGGAGCGAAACTGACGCTTTGCAGCGGCTCGTTCGTCCAGCCGGCGACCTCGACCGGCCGGTTCGGCCACCACCACCACAGAAGATTGAGCGCCGCCACCACCGCAAAGGCGAGCAGCGCCACCACAGCGCGCATGAAAGGCTTTTAGCAGGAGGAAGGGATCATCGTGCGGCTTTTCCGTGGAGCCGTCGCCTATGCGTCAGAGCGCCCCCCGCTGCACGCCGGCGATCGCCTGGCGCACGATCTGATGGCCGCGGAACAGGACGGCCTCCTTCCAGTCGTCGGTCTCGGGATAGAACTGCCGCCGAATGGCGCCGCGGATCGGATCTGCTTCCTTTCCCAAGGGATCGCCGTATTTGTGCAGCCAATGGTCGGCGCGGAAAGCCTTCTGGCCGCTCTCGCGGTCGAAGGTGCCGAACTCGAGCGTGCACATCGTAAGCCGCGTCTCGGGCTCCTGCAGGACGCGGTTGAGCCCGTAATGACCGAGCCCGTCGCGGGCCTGCGATGCCGTCTGGCCCCGCTTGGATTCTGTCACCGATTCGCCCCAGAAAGCGCGCACGCGGCGGGAGCCGCCGGTGTCGATGTCGTAATGCGTGATCGGCTCGCCATAGCCGTACGGACCGAGCCCGGTGTGGAAGTCGACAACGGCGACGTCCGCGCGGGACCG
>JAFAKN010000598.1 GCA_019235415.1 Alphaproteobacteria bacterium | reverse complement strand
GATGCGTGTGATGGTGCTCGTGAAGGCGACCGAAGACAGCGAGAAGGGCTTTTTCCGCACGCCCGAGACGACCAAGATGCTCGAGGCGATGGGCCAATTCAATGACGAGCTGCGTGAGGCCGGCATCCTGCGCGACGCCGATGGCCTGAAGCCCTCCTCGCACGGCAAGCGTGTTGCGTTCGACGGCGCGAACCGTACGGTCATCGACGGGCCCTTCGGACAGCCCCGGGAGCTGGTCGCCGGCTTCTGGCTGTGGGAAGTCAAGGACATGGACGAGGCGGTCGCCTGGGTGAAGCGCTGCCCCAACCCCATGCCGGAACCGAGCGAGATCGAAATCCGGCCATTGTACGAGATGGGTGATTTCGAAGCGCGATGATCGCAACGACGCTGCGGCCGTCATTGGGATTGGAGAGGAGCTACCGCTTCGAAGCGGGCTGCCGGCGCGTTGCTGGACTGCCGTGGCTCGAATGGCTCTTCACGTGGTCGATGAAGGCGCGCAGCTTCGGCGTCATTTGATGGCGGCTGGGATAGTAGAGAAACACACCCGGGGCCAACGGCGCGAACGATTCCAGGACGTGCACGAGAGTTCCGGCTGTCACCTGTCCGGCCGCGACCGGCCCAGGCACTTGAGCAAGCCCCATGCCCGCGACGGCGGCATCGAGCATCGTCGGCATGTCGTGCGCGATCAGCGGTCCCGCGACGATCGCCTCGATCGGCTTGTTGCCGCTGAGCAGGGACCAGGGCGCGATCGCCCCGTTCGAGCGACGAATGCGTAGACAGGCGTGCCGACTGAGATCGTCGATGCGCTCGGGCGTTCCGCACCGGCGCAGGTAGTCGGGGCTGGCGACGACCACCAGCGGGACGGGCGGCGTCAGGCGCAGCGCGATCATGTCCGCAGCGATGAACTGGCCGAGCCGGATGCCGGCGTCGAAACCTTTCGCCGCGATGTCGACCAGTTCGGCGCTGGCGGCGATCTCCACCTCGACCTCGGGATTGGCCCGGCAGAACGAGGCGATCAGCGGCTCGAGCAGGATCGGCACCACGGCCCGCGGCATGGCGAGGCGCAGCAGCCCGGCCGGCTTCCGCCCGAGGCCGCGCGCCACGTCGCTGGCCGCGATCAGCTCCTCGAAGGCAGGCTTGGCGCGGGACAGGAACTGCTCGCCGGCTTCGCTCAGGCCGACGCTGCGCGTCGTGCGGATGAACAGCGCGGCGCCGACACGTGCCTCGAGGGTGCGTACCGCCTGGCTGATCGCCGACGGCGTCACGCCGAGCTCGGCCGCCGCTTTGCGAAAGCTGCGGTGCTGGGCAACGCTCAGGAAGGCTTCTATGCCGTCGAGCGCGCCGCGCCGGACCGTGAAGTTCTTCTTCATAGCCTGTCCACATTATCGCCAATGGTGGCTGGCAGGAAGCGACCGCACATCCGGCTTGCCATTCCGCAAGCCCCGTCGCCGTTCGCGACGATCAACGGAGCCACGCCATGCGAGCCGCGACGTATTCCCGACGCGACATTCTGTGGGCCGGAGGTGCGCTCGCCACGGCTGCTGCTTGGGCGCGGCCATCCTGGGCCGACGCAATAGGCCCAGATGACGGCCCAGGTGTGGAGTCGGCGATGCCCGAGGTCAGGCATCGCATGATCGCGACGAACGGCATCCGCTTGCACGTCGCCGAGCAGGGGGCCGGGCCGCTCGTCATCCTCTGCCACGGCTTTCCCGAGTGCTGGTATTCCTGGCGGCATCAGCTGCCGGCGCTGGCGGCGGCGGGGTTCCATGCCGTGGCACCCGACCTGCGCGGCTACGGGCGAAGCGACCGTCCGGAGGAGGTCGGCAAGTATACGGTGCTCGACGACGTCGGCGACATCGTGGGGCTGGTCGACGCCTTGGGGGCAGAGCAGGCGGTCGTCGTCGGCCACGATGTCGGCGCGACGATGGCATGGCAGGCGGCGCTTTTGCGCTCCGACCGCTTCCGTGCCGTCATCTCGCTCGATGTGCCGTTCCGGCCGCAGGGGTTCGGCACTTTGGTCCCACCCACGACGCTCATGCCGCAAAACCAGGATGCGGTGTTCTACCAGCTCTACTTGCAAAGCCCCGAGGCCGAGGCGGCGCTGGGCCGCGACGTGCGGCAGACATTGCGTTCGCAGTTCTACTCGCTCTCGGGCGACAGGCCGACGCCTGCGGACAGCGGGCAGTTTGCCGGGATGATTCCGCGAAAGGGCCGCTTCTTGATCAATCCGCCATCCTTGCCCGGCTGGATCGCGGAGTCCGATATCGATGTCTACGTCGGTGAATTCACGCGCAGCGGGTTTCGCGGCGGCCTCAACTGGTTCCGCAATCTCGATCGCAGCTGGGAGCTGCTGGCGCCGTTTGCCGGAGCCACGATGAGCGTTCCGGCGCTCTACATCGCGGGGGACCGCGACTTTGTCGTCGCCGCCTATGCGCCTGCCGTCGCCAAGCAGGCGGCCCTGGTGCCCAAGCTCCGGCCGCCGGTCATGCTGGCGGGCTGCGGTCATTGGACCCAGCAAGAACGCGCGCCGCAGGTCAATGCGGCGATGATCGACTTCCTTCACAGCCTATAGGCCGCTTCGATGTCACCGGAGAGGATCTTCCAGATTCATCTCGTCCTGGGCTACGTGCCGTGGCTGCTGTGCTTCGGCGCCTACGTCTGGCCGAGGCTGCGAGCGATGGACCCTGTCCAGGCGCAGCGCGCCATCGCGACGTTGCACAGCTTCCGCTTCTTCGGGCTGGTGTTCCTCGTTCCGGGCGTCGTCGGCGCCAATCTACCCGCCAGCTTCACCACGTTCGCCGCCTATGGCGATTTCGCAACCGGCCTGCTGGCCATGCTGGCGCTCCTCACGGTGCGGATTGCGGCCCTCTACTGGCCGTTCGTCGTCGGCTTCAATGTCGTCGGGACCGTCGACATCCTGGTCGACTACTATCACGGCAACGAAGTGGGCCTCGGGGCTCTGGCGGGCGAGCTGGGCGCCACCTACGCGATCCCGATCCTCTACGTGCCCTTGCTGATGATCACGCACGTCGCGGCGTTCTATCTGCTGCTGCGTCCGACCGGCCGACTGGCGGCGCAGCGGGGCGCGCCTTAGTCCCAGCGGTTGGCGTTCTTGGGGAAGCCCGGGCGTTGGACGCGCACGACGCAGAAGCGCTGGCCGGTGGGCGCCTGCATCACCACCCAGCGTTCGAGGCGGTTCACCACCGTTGCGCCCAGCGTCTCGAGACGCCGCACCTCGGCGGCAATATCGTCGGTCTCGATGTCGATGTGCGCGCGGCTTTCGTGCTCGACCCGTTGGATCTGCACGGCCAGCTCGTCGGGAGGCGTTTCCAGCATGCGGTAGTTGCCGCGGCTCATCGGATGGCCGAGGTCCACCGGACGGCCGAGTGCCGCGGCCCAGAAGCGGGCGGCGTCGTCCACGTCGGCAGTCTTGCAGTCGATGAGCACGGCGCAGAGGCGCGAATGGTGCATGGAGAACTCTCCTCGAGCTAAGGCGACGGGCGATTACGGCGCACTATATTGCCATCGGCCATCCGATCCTGGAGAAGTAGCCCGGGAATCTTCGAATGCCTGAATTGGGACCGTTGCCAATTGCCTGATTCGGTCACGTCCGTCGCGGGCAAGCCGGCGCTGTTGCTGGGCGCCTACGACTTGGCGCCTTTCGGCTACCAGGTCGAGGAGTTCTTCCTCGGCGGTTCGGCGACGCGCTATGCCCTCGCGAGCCCGCCGACTTCCGACGGCTTGTGGAGTGCCGCGCCCGCCGGCAGCGCTGCGTACGAAACCCGGCTCGTGGTGGTCCGGCCGAGCGATGCCGCGGCGTTCAACGGCACGGTGCTCGTCGAATGGCTCAACGTCACCTCCGGGCAGGACATGCCGGTCGAGTGGATGGTGGCGCATCGTGAGATCCTGCGCCGCGGCTACGCCTACGTCGCGGTGTCGGCGCAGGAGGTCGGGGTCGAGGGTGGCGCCTCTGTCATGGGCATGGGTGTGCCACTCAAGCAGACCGACCCGGCCCGCTACGGCAGCCTTTGCCATCCGGGCGACGCCTTCGCCTATGACATCTTCGCGCAAGCCGGTGCGGCGCTGAAGGCGGCGAGGGCGAGCGGCATGGTGGGGCCGCTGAAGCCCCAGCGGGTCGTCGCCATGGGCGAGTCCCAGTCCGCCGGATTCCTGACCAGCTACCTCAACGCCGTGGACCGGCTGACGCCCGTCTATGACGGTTTCTTCATTCACTCGCGCTTCGGCTCGGCGGCGGCGCTCGACGGTGTGCGCCTTGAGGGTGCAGACCTGCTTCCCGAAGTCCGCTTTCGTCCCGATCTGCGTACGCCGGTGCTCGCCCTGATTACGGAAACCGACCTTTTAGGCGCCCGGTTGCCAGGCTATTGGTTGGCGCGCCAGCCGAACGATAGGCATCTGCGTGTCTGGGAGCTGGCCGGGGCGGCGCACGCCGACGGCTATTTCCTCGCCGGCGCCTTCACCGACAGCGGTGCGCTCAGCGCCGAGCGGCTGGCCGCCCTGTTCTGGCCGGCGCAGGCGGTGCCCGGCGGCCCGCTGGCCAAGCCGTACAATCCCGGGGTTCCGCATCATTACGTTGCCGAGGCCGCGATCGTGGCGCTGGACCAGTGGCTGCGGACGGGGCGGCCGCCGGCCAGCACGCCGCGCATCGATTTGACAGAGCCTGCTGAAGCCGGTGCGAAGCCCAGCCTGCAGACCGACGCGCGCGGCATCGCGAGCGGCGGCATCCGCACGCCCTGGACCGACGTTCCGACCATGCGCCTGTCGGGCGCCGGCAATTCAGGCTCGACTGTCGGACACCTCGTGGGGGTCGGCGAGCCCTTCGACAAGGCGACGCTGGCGACGCTCTATCCCGGCGGCAAGGACGACTACCTGCGCCGCTTCGGCGTGGCGCTCGACCAGGCGATCGCCGCCGGGCATCTCCTGGCGGAGGACCGCTCGGAGATCCTGGCCGTTGCGGCGATCAACTACGACAAGGCACCTCTCAGCGAGGGCGGTGCTCGGTCCCGCGGCCGGCCGTGATGAACAGGGCTGTGGCGGGACCTTCGACATCCGCCGTATGCCAGACGCCGCGCGGGTTGAGTGCGTAGTCGCCGGCGCGCAGCGCGAGCTTGCGCGGGCCGTCGGGCAATTCCTGGATCAGGGTGATCGCGCCTGAAGTGCAGATCACCGCCTCCTCGCCCGCCGGATGCCTTTCCCAGTTCGACCAGCTCGCGCTGAAGCCGAACATCTGCACGAGCCATCCTTCGCTTCCATCGGCGGCGTGGCGTTTCAGGTAGGCTGCGTACCATTCCATGCCGGTGAATTCGGGCTGCGGCACGGCATGCGCGCCGAGCCCGAGATGGAGCGGGAAGCGCTCCAGCGGCAGTCGGCTCATCGGGCGGTTCATCGTCCGGCGACCTCGGCCAAGGGCGCCGGTCGCGCCGGCCGGGCATCCTCGGCTCTCAAAAAGTCCGTGATGCGGTCAGGAAAGGGCTGCATGCCGTTCTTCTGCAGCAGGAGTGCCACCTGGGCGCGATGTCCGGCGGCATGGATGGCGACGTGCAACAGCATCTCGCCGCGCGTCATGCGCGCAGGCTCGCCATTGGAGAAGGAGAAGGCGATTGCCTCGTCGACCTGTTCCGCCATGAGATCGTCGGCATAGTCGGCATACCAGTCCGCAGTCGCGCGGGCGCTGCTCGCCAGGACGTGGAAGGCAGGCAGCTCGACCGAGCGCGGCGCCAGATAGCCGTGGGGCCGCGCCTCGAGATTGTGGCGGAAGATCTCGTCGACGGCTTGGACGTGGTCGAGCAGTCGGCGGACCAGGACCTGCTCGTCCGCCGGCAGCCGTTCGAGGTTCTCGGCAAGGACCGCGTTCAGGCCGTTGGTCGCCCAGCGCTTGGAGTGGATCAAGGTGCGATAGGGGAGGGTGAACATCGCAGTGCCTTTCGTCGTTGTCGAAGGACGGTGCATGTCGGTGACTTTGCGAGCGATGGCTCATATTGTCTACTCGCATTGCCGCTGGGCGATGGGCGGCGCCGGCTGGACATAAGCGAGCGATCGCTCATATTGTGTTGTGGCCCATCAGGAGTACCAGACATGGCCCGCAGGCCGCTGACCAACCCCCGCAAGCAGGCCTCCCAGGAGCGATCGCGCGCGACGGTCGACGCTCTGATCGAGGCGACCGCTCGCATTCTGGTCCGGGACGGGTTCGACAAGGCCAGCACCAACCGCATCGCCGAGCAGGCCGGCGTGAGCATCGGCTCGCTCTATCAGTACTACCCGAGCAAGGAGGCGCTGGTTGCCGCCGTCATCGATCGCCACAACCGCGGGCTGATGCAGGTCGTTCAGGGTGCGCTGGCGGAAGTGGCCGGGCTACCGATCGAGAAGGCAGTGCGCAAGATGGTCGCCATCGCGATCGACGCGCATCGCCTCGACCCCAAGCTCCATCGCGTGCTCGCCGAGCAGCTGCCGCGCACCGGCCGGCTGGCGAAGCTCGAAACTTTCAACCGCGAGATCTATGCCCTGTTCAAGGCCTATCTCGAGAGTCGCAGGGATGAGCTGCGCACGGTCGACTTGGAGCTCGCGGCATTCGTCTGCGTGACCTCGATCGAGGCTCTGACACACACGGCCGTCCTGCATCGTCCCGACATCCTGTCGGGCGAAACCGTTGCAACGCTCGTCGACGAAGCGACGCGCCTCGTGGTCCGTTACCTGCGGTGAATGGCGAGCGCCCGCATCACCATTTCTCGAGCCAGGGTCGCAGCACGACCTCGAACGCCCAGGTCGAGCGATGCTGGCGATGCAGCTGCAAATAGGTTTCGGCGATGCGGTCCGGGTCGGCCATGTTGTCGTCGACGGTCGCGCCGGCGCGGCGATGGGCGCGAGTGCCGTCTTCCTGCGTGAAACCGATCGCGGCATCGATCGGCACGTTGGCGACGTGGATGCCTTGCGGCATCAGTTCCCGCGCCATGCTTTCGGCGAGGCCGGCCTTGGCGTGGCAGGCCATGGCGAAGGCGCCGCTCTTGGGGTAGCCCTTCAGCGCGGCGCTGGCGTTGGTGAAGATGATCGTTCCCTTGCCACCGTTGGCATTCGGCTTGTTGTCGCGCATCAGGCCGGCGGCCTGCCGGCCCACCAGGAACGCGCTGAAGGCCGAATTGCGCAGCGTATCGAACGCCATGCCGGGCTCGGCTTCGGTAATCGCCTTGCCGAAGATGCCCGGAACGCGGCCGTCGATATTGTGCACGACAAGGGTCGGAGAGCCGAGGTCGCGGACGACCGACTCGAACAAGAGCTCGACCGCCGCAGGGTTGCTGGCGTCGCAGGCATAGCGGCGCACGCCGTGCGCCTTCTCCAGGGCCTGCAGGACCGGCTTGTCCGGGCTTCTGGCGGCCACTGCGACGCGCATGCCCTCCTTGGCAAACAACCTCGCGCAACTGGAGCTGATGCCGGGGCCGCCGCCGACGATAAGCGCGACGTCTTGCAGGGCGGGCCGGGTGTCGTTGTCGGACGCTGGCATGGGCAGGTTTCCCCTCAGTCGCTGGGTGGATCGGGACGAGCGCGCACGGGACGGTCCACGGGGCGGTCGTTGCCTTGGGATCGCCCGATGAGTAGGTGGTCATGATGCAACTCAACAAGCCCCTCACGGACAAAGAGAACTCATGACGCTACAAAAGGGCCGCAGGGACGCGATCGCGGTGGGCCAATGCTTGTGCGGCAAGGTTCAGGTCGAGATCGGTGTCCCCGCGCGCTGGGCGTGGCATGACCATTCGCATGCCAGCCGACGGGCGCACGGGGCGGCGTATGCGACCTATGTCGGCAGCTGGCGCAGCCGCTTTCGCATAACCAAGGGCGCGAGGGGCGTGACCCGGTTCCGGGACGAGGCAGGAGACGTCCGCGGCTTCTGCGCCCGCTGCGGAACCCCCATCTTGTACGAGCGCAAGCGTTCGCCGCAGATGGTGAACCTCCCGCGCGCGCTGTTCGACAGCCGCACCGGCCGCGAGCCGCTCTATCATATTGGCATGGGCGAGTCGCCCGAGTGGGCCTATCGCGGCGAGAAGCTCAGGCCGTTGAAAGGATATCCGGGCGTCTTATGGACCGGCCCGCGGCGGCGAAAGCGCGCCGTGCACGAGCTCTTCCTTGAACCGTAGCGGGGCCCGGTGTGCTCGCTCGAGGCGCGGTCATTCCCGTCCGGTGTCCCGCCGCAGGGAACCGACGCCGAGCGATCCATCAGCCGCGGACGGCGGCGCTTCCGAAGGCGGCTCGCCGGCGGCTTCGGTCGAGTCTGCGTCGGCGCTTGCGGGCGCGGCTGCCGTGGGCGCGACGTCGTCGAGGAACGTCGCCGACGGCACGAAGAACAAGGTGCCGGTGACGGCACGGCTGAAATCGAGCAGCCGGTCGTAGTTTCCCGGCGGGCGGCCGACGAACATGTTCTCGAGCATCTGCTCGGTGCGGCGCGGCGAGCGGGCGTAGCCGCAGAAATAGGTGCCGAACTCGCCCTTGCCGACCTCGCCGAACGGCATGTTGGCGCGCACGATCTGCAGCTCCTGCCCGTTCTCCTCGATGACGGTCAAGGCGTTGTGGGCGAAGCTCGGCTTCGTCGCATCGTCCAGCTCGATGTCCGAGAGCTTGGTGCGGCCGACGAACTTCTCCTGCTGCTCGACGGGCACGGCGTTCCAGCCCTTGAGATCGTGCAGGTACTTCTGGACGATCACGTAGCTGCCGCCGGCGAACGGGGCGTCCTCCTCGCCGATCACGGTGGCGTCGAGCGCCGGCTGGTCTACCGGGTTCTCGGTGCCGTCGACGAAGCCCAAAAGATCGCGGTTCTCGAAGTACTGGAAGCCGTGCACCTCGTCGGCGACGGCGACCGCGCCGCCCAGCCGTACCACGATCTCGCTGGCGAGCTCGAAGCAGAGGTCCATGCGCATGGCGCGAATGTGGAACAAGAGGTCGCCCGGCGTCGCCGGAGCGTGATGCTTGCCGGTGATCTCCTTGAACGGATGCAGCTCCTTGGGCCGAGGCGCACCGAATACCCGGTCCCAGGCGTCGGCGCCGAAGGCCATCACGCAGGACAGGCGGCCCTCTGGGTCGCGGAAGCCGACGGCGCGCACGAGAGCGGAGAGGTCGGGACAGAAGCTCCGAACCGTGGCCGCAGGCTCCGGTCCGTCATTGATGGTGACGACGAGGAAGATTGCGGCGCGCGTGAGCGGGCCGGCGACCGGTTGGGGACTCATGGACAGCACGCCTTGCTCCTGGGGAAACTGTACGCTGGCCATTATTTTGCGTTGGCCGTGGGCGAAGGGCAATTTCGTCGTCGCTGGCGCGACGATTGCTCCGGCAGGCGAGAAGGAGACTTTTGTGAACACCGTAAGCATTCCATCCACGGACATCGGCCTGTTCGAGGCGATGTACACCGCCCGCTCGCTGCGCCATTTCAAGCCCGATCCCGTGCCGGCCGCGCTGATCGAGCGCGTGCTCGACGCCGCCATTCGCGCCTCCAGCGGCGGCAACACGCAGCACTGGACGTTCATCGTGGTGCGGGACGCAGAAAAACGCCGCCAGCTCGGCGCGCTTTACCGCAAGGCCTCCGACTACCAGAGCGGGGTCTATGCGGCGCGCCCCAAGCCCGAGCATCTCAGCGACGAGCAATACCGGCAGTTCCTGGCCAACAGCGGCTGGTTGTGGGACCACATGGCCGATGCCCCGGTGATCCTGGTGCCGTGCCTGCAGATGCGCGACCCGCCGGAGCGCAGCAGCCTGCCCGACGTTGTGCAGGCGCGCTATGCGCGGCACCTCACGAACGTGGCGCGCATCAGCGGGTCGAGCATCTATCCCGCCGTCGAGAACGTCATCCTGGCCTGTCGCGCGCTCGGCCTGGGGACGGTGATCACCACCAACCACATCCTCTACGAGGACGAGGTCAAGGCGGTGCTGGGCATTCCTGAGAACGTCGCCACCTTCGCCCTGATGCCGATCGGTTGGCCGACGCGCAAATACGGCCCGCTTACCCGCAAGCCGGTGGCCGAGGTCACCTTCGCGGACGGCTGGGGCAGGCCGTGGCCGAGCGCATGAGCGGCTGCCTCAGTGCACGGCGACCTGCTTGAGATTTTCCATGCACCAGCGCGCGATGCCCGTCATCCGCGCGTCTTCGTGCTGTTGGCCCATGAGCTGCGCGCCGACCGGCAAGCGGGCGACGCTCAGCAACGGCACCGTCACGACCGGCGCGAACAGCATGGAGGAGGGCGCGTTGAACACGAAGTCGCCAGTCGGCCGCGGCGCCAGCGGCTGGCCGGGCACGTCGCCTAGCCAGATCGGCGCGGGGCCGGGGCAGGAGAGCGTGATCGCGGCGTCGGCCAGCGATGCAACGGCGGCGTGGGCAAGCTGCGCCTGCTGGCGGGCGAGCAGGCCGACGCGATAGTCGTCAAGGCTCATCGCCTCGGCCTTGAGCAATGTCGCCTTGGCCCGGGCGCTGAAACCATCGGGCGCGGCGTCGAGCATGCCGCGCTGGTACCAGCGGTTCTCCCAGATGGTGATCGAGTTGCAGATGGCGCGGCCGTTGGCGACGGCCTTCTCAAGCGCCTCGACGTAGGGGTGGTCGGTGCGATGGATCAGCGTGACGCCGGCTGCCTTCAGCTGATCGAGCAGTTGGGCGAAGGCCGACTTGCTCGCCTCGTCGAGAGCGGACCAGCCTTCGGTCTCGAGCACGATCAGCCGGTCGGGCTTTATCGCCGCCGGGAGACGGTCGGGGCCCTGCAGGCCGATTGAGCCGCGGTCGCCGCCGCAGCGCTTGGCCATCTCGATTGCGACCTGCCACATGTCGTCGAGGCAGCCGGCGTGCGGGCCGTGCGTGCTCTGGCTGGTGGCCAGCCGTTCGCCGCGGTTGATGCCGCCCTGCGTCGGCTTCAGCGCGACGTTGCCGCAATAGGCGGCCGGGCGGATGATCGAGCCACCGACCTGGGTGCCGATCGCCGCCGGCACCATGTTGGCGCCGACCGCCGCCGCCGAGCCCGACGACGAGCCGCCCGGCGTTCGCCTGGGATCGAACGGATTGGTCGTCGGCCCGGGATGCGAGCCGCCGAGCTCTGCCGTCACCGTCTTGGCGAGGATCACTGCGCCCGCCTGGCGCAGCGCCCATACGCCGGCATTGTCGCGCTTGGGGAAGTTACCCTTCATCGCCGCGCAGCCCATCTCGGTCGGCATGTCCTTGGTTTCGAGCAAATCCTTGATCGCGATCGGCATGCCGTCGATCGACGACAGCGGGCGGCCAGCCTTCCAGCGCGCCGCGCTTGCGTCGGCGGCGGTGCGCGCGCCGGTCTCGTTGATGGCGGTGAGGGCCTTTACCACGGGTTCGCGTTCGGCGATCGTTTCCAGGCAGCGCTCCAGGTAGGCGCGCGGGCTGTCGTTGCCGTCTGTGAAGAGGTGGGCGGCGTCATGGAAGCTGAGCGGCTTGTAGTCGGCGTATGCGGTCATGGCGTCAGCCTAGCATGCGGTGACAGCGCGGTGCGAGAGAACGCTAGTCGCGCCATTTCCCGAACAGGATTGCGTTCAATGCAAACGCGCCCGTCGCCGCCTTTTCCTTGGCCGCGCGCTCGACGTCGGTGATCGCAAGGTTCTCGGGAAGGCGAAAAGCGCCGATCACGATGTTCGCGTCGACGCCGTTCACCACCTTGCCGTAGTACTGTTCGAAGTTGGCGCAGGCGCGCGCGTTGTCACGCGTGACCGTCGCGAAGAAGCCGGGTGTCTTGCCGTAGCAGGCGTAGTATTGCAGCGCCATCTCGAGCGATTGCTTGTGGTTGCCGCGATAGTGATAGGGATCGAAGCCGGCGTTCCTGAGAACCTCCGCAGCGTCGATCAAACGTTCCAAGGTGAACATCGGATAGCCGAAGGTCTGCAGAACGCCGGCGCGATAGCGATCCTGCACCTCGCCCGGGGCGACCACCGGCGTCGTGAAGCCGGAGCCACTGTGCAAGCCATCCGGGCCGGTGTTCGGATAGCAGGCCAACGGTCGGTCGTTCTCGCCGTAGATCGCACCATCGAACAGCCGCAGCCACGGCAGAAGGACCGGCAGCGAGCGGTCACCGCCGCGCAGGACAGCGTCGAAGCGGTGCGGATCGTCGAGCAAGCGCGCGATGGCGAGAAGCGCCGCCGTGCCGTTGGCATCGCCGTTGGTGTAACGCTGGCAGTCCGGCTGCGGACGTCCCTCGCTCTGGTTGTATCCTTGGCGGATGAGCTCGAACAATGCGCCATGCAAGGCGTTTGCGCGGGCTTCTTCCGATCCGTCCAGGGCGCCGATGGATTGCAGAAGATCCTGCGCCTGCACCGAATAGACGACGCCTCTGCCGAGCTGTAGCGGGAGCGCCCATCCAGCGTACGCGGCAATCTTTCCCGAGGCATCGCAGGAAACGGCGGAAAGGGAGAGGATGTGCCCGCTCTTGTCGCGTGGGAAACCACGATCCGCCCAGGCGAGCAGGATTCGCTTGGCCAGCGCAGCCGCCGGATCGGCGCTGGGAGCTCCTCGAGGTGCTAAAGCGCCGTTCTTTACCAGGGCGGCATAGAGGGCGAGCCGCGCAGCGACCACCGCACCGCCGGCAGGCGCCTGGACGCCTGGTGCGAGTTTCAGGGCGGCATGGGTTTCGGCCTCATGACCGTCCTCCGGCTCGTAGGAGAAAGCATACAGATAGGGACCGATCGTGCAGCCGGCGTAGGTCGCGTCCCAGTCGCGGCGTGATGCGAGGTCTCGAGCGATCTGGTCGGCCAGCTGGTGGAAGCGCTGCGCCGAATAGGTGTTGGGCCGATTGATCCGCGCGACCAGGTCCTTGAGGTCGGCGGGCGTGACGAACACGCGAGGATGAGCAGGGCTAGGTACATAGGTGCCGGACAGCGGCGGAACGGTGGCGCTGCGGAACGGCATCGACGGGACGCCGAGGTCTCGCAGCGGCTTGCCCGATCCGCTGATCGCATCATTGGGAACGCCATCGACGAGGCGAATGCCGTGCGCGTCGTAGAGGTTTCGTTCGGTGTATCCGAACGGCAAGGCGACCAGGAAGCGGTGTTGACCACCTGCGGTGTCATGGCAGGCACCATTGACCGTGGCCTCGCTTTGGAAGTTGGCATGATTGGCGGTAACGAAAACCCGCTTCGCCTGGCTCGGCGCGGCGGCATAGACATGGATGTCGATCGACTCCTTGCGCCCCTGCTGGCAAGCCCAACCGGACAGGAAATACTGCTCGCCATCCCGGCTGATGCCATCGATGTTGCCGAGGATTCGCCCGGGCGAGCGCCTGTCCTGTCCCTGCGCCAATGACGGCGACGACAGGACCGCAACGGCAAGCAGCAGCGAAAGCCAGATCCGCACGCCTTACAAGTTCTCAAGGTCAGCCAGGCACTTATAGCAATCGTTGCCGGGGTCCCTCCAGCTTTGGCCCGTGCGCACCACGTCGCTGCCGAACTGCGCTGCCGGTCCGGTGTCCGAAACGATTAGTGTTGACTAATGTATTAGTATTTGCTAATTATTTAGAACCATGCGGGCAAATCCTGTCGAGGTCGTGATGCGCGCCTTGGCCGACCCGACGCGGCGGGCGGTCTACGAGAGGATTGTGAAGTCCCGGGAGATGACCGTGGCCGAGCTGACCCGCGGCAGCGGTGTGACGCAATCGGCGGTCTCCCAGCACTTGCGCTCGCTGAAGCAGGCAGGCCTCGTCGCCGACCGGCCCGAGGGGCGCAAAGTCCATTATCGCGCCGAGCCCAAGGGGCTGGCGCCGCTGGTCGACTGGCTGGCGCTCTACGGCATCTTCTGGCGCGAGCGCTTCGTCAATCTGCGTACGCTTTTGAAGGAGATCGATCGATGACCGATGCCGCCCCCGAGGCCAGAACGGAAGAAATCGTCGTCGAGGAGGTGCTGCCGCACGCGCCGGAGGTGATCTGGAGAACGCTGACGACGGCCGACCTGATCGAGCGCTGGCTGATGAAGTCGACCGGCTTTGCCGCCGTGAAGGGTACACGCTTCACCTTCCGCGCGGCGCCGGCCGGTTCATGGGATGGCGTTGTCCAGTGCGAGGTGCTGCAGGTCGTGCCCAACCGGCTTCTGTCCTATTCATGGCGCGGCGGCGACGACAACAATCCGGGTTATGGCTCGCGACTGAACACGATTGTGACTTGGACGCTCGACGAGGTCGCGGGCGGCACGCGCCTGCGGCTGGTGCATTCGGGCTTCGTGTTACCGGGCAACGCCGTGGCGTTGCGGGCCATGGGCGAAGGTTGGCGCAAGGTGCTGGGACGGATCGCCGATTTGTGCCACGGCTGAGTCAGCGTGGAGCGAGCATCTCCTGGTCCGCATCACATTCTCCCGGACCGCGCGCATCCTGCGTCCTCAGGCTCATGAGGCGCGCGAGACGCGCGCGGTCCGGAAGAGATCACCTCAAGTTGCGCCGCCGTTCGAGCTCCGCCGGGCTCGGCTCGGCGATCTGGAAGTCGCCGGTCTTGACCGCGCCGTCGGGCCGGTAGTTGGCGACGATCACGCCCGTCGGGAAGCTTCTAGCCTTCACGAGCGTCAGGCCGACCGGCGTCGTGCCGCTGCCGAACAGCCGCTTGCCCTTGCCCAGCACGACAGGGAAGAGCAGCACGGCGAACTCGTCGACGAGGCCCGCGGTCCATAGCGTCTGCAAGAGCTCGCTCGAACCCTGCACGAGCAGGTCGGGGCCATCCTCGGCTTTCAATTGCTTCAGCGCGGCGACGGCATCGGGCCCGAGGAGCTGGCTGTTCTGCCACTGGAGCTTCGGACGGGAGCGCGAGGCGACGTACTTGGTCACCTTGTTGAACAGGCCGGCGATCGGATCGTTGGCGTCGCTGACGTAGGGAAAGTGGCCGGCAAAGATCTCGTAGGTCTTGCGACCGAGCAGCAGATCGAACGGCTGGCCGAAGACTTCACCCATTGCTTCGCCCAGCGCCTGGTCGAAGTGCGGTGCAGTCCAGCCGCCAAAGGTGAAGCTGCCGGTCGGGTCTTCCTGCGGTCCGCCCGGCGCCTGCATGACGCCGTCGAGGCTGGTGAATGTGGCAACAACGATCCTGCGCATGGTGTCTGTCTTTCGGATTTGGTTTCGACAGACCAAGGACGTGGCAGGTTGCTGCTTGCCGACAGGCTTGCCGCGACGTTTTTTATTTTTCAGATACCGTGAACACCGCGCACGGCGTGGCGATCCCACGCAGAGCATGCGTTCCGAGCGCGATCAGTGGTACTTGCGTCTCCGCGGCCAGAGCACCGGATACCAGCACCGTCTCCTGCAGCGGTCGACACAGGCCCTGCAATCGGCTCACCAGATTGACCGCTGGGCCGATCGCCGTGAAGTCCAGGCGATCGGCGGCCCCGATATTACCCCACAGCACCTCGCCGACATGCAGGGCGGCACCGAACGGCAGCGCCGGCAAGCCCTGCTGTTGTCGCTCCGCGTCGAGATGCGCCATCCCGGCACGCGCGGCCGATACCGCGCGCAGCGCCGCCTCGCAGGCGTCGCGCCGCGCCTCGCCGGTGATCGGGAAGATCGCCAGCAGGCCGTCGCCGATGAATTTCAGCACTTCGCCACCGAAGGCATGAATCGCTCCGGCGATGCGATCGAACCAGGCATCGAGTGCTGAAATGACCGCAGCCGGAGGATGGCTTTCGGAGAGCGCCGTGAAGCCGCGAAGATCAGCGTAAAGCAATGCCGCCTGGATGGTTTCGCCGACGCCACGACGTAGCGGCGCCGCCACCACGCGCGCTGCAGTGCGCCGGCCGAGATAGGCCTCCAAGGCTGTCGTCAAGGTGGCACGCGCGGTGAGAGCGGCAAGCGGTGCGGCGGCGAACCGTGCCACCTGGCACAAATGGTCGGTCTCTTGCGGCGTGAAAGGCCGAGGCCCGATCCAGCTGAGAGAAGGACCATCGTGCCGCGGGCCGACAGAGGTGACGTGCACCTGGCCAGCGCCGATTGCGGCCAGCCACTGTTGACCGGCGTCGCCCGTAGGGCTTGGCTCAGGCTCTCCTGCAGGTCTTCCAGGGGCAAATCCCAGGCCCTCGATGACCTCGCCGGTCGCGGCACGCCAGAGCCACGTGCGGCGCGAGATCAATGGATGAGGAACGGCAAGAGTGAGCGCGCCGCCTGCCAGCGGCAAGCCGTCGTCGATCAGGTGAGCCCCGAGCTCGGCCAACAGCCGATCGGCACCCGCGGTCTCGCAGGCAGCATCGACCAGCCAGCCGAGCGTCGAGGAAAATGGCATGAATCGATGGTGTCTCGTCACTTGCAGTCCTACCTATCTGCGACGCTCTGCTTAGGAGAGATCGATGGCCGAATCGCTCACAGTGGAACGACAAATTGAGATCGCCGCGCCGCGCGCCACGGTGTTCGCCTTCCTGACCGATCCGGAGAAGATCGTTAACTGGATGGGCAGCGAGGTGACAAGCGAGGCTCATCCCGGCGGCCTCTATCTCATCAAGAGCGTCGCCGGTCGGCCCAACGTCGCGCGCGGGGCCTTCAAGGAAGTCGTGCCGATTCATCGTCTCGCCTACAGTTTCGGCTGGGAAGGAAGCGAAGAGGTGCCGCCGGGCTCGAGCTTGGTCGAGATCGATCTTTCGGAAAAGGACGGCAGGACCTTGGTGCGCTTCAGGCACAGCGGCCTTCCTAGCGCTGCGCAGTGCGCCAACCACAACAGAGGATGGGAATATTACCTCGACCGGTTGGCCATGGTGGTCGCGGGTCACGATCCCGGCATCGATCGCGGCCCGCGCGAGACTTAGCTCGGGACGCGGACTGGTGTGCGGGGTGCGTGAAATCGCTCAGTTCCTGTCGTACTCGTCGCGGCGAGGGGGTCCTCCCATCCGACACGGATAATCAGTCGCAACAGGTTCACTGGAGATTTGCCATGGCACGCATCTTCGTCTCTGGGTCGTCGACCGGACTCGGTCTGATGGCCGGGCAGCTTCTGGCCGAGCAGGGCCACCGCGTCGTGCTGCACGCCCGCAACCAGGCGCGCGCTGACGCCGCTAGCCGCGCGCTGCCGCAGGCGGAGGCCGTGGTCATTGGTGATCTCGAGACGGTTGCCGGCGCCCGCGGAGTCGCCGCCCGTGTCAATGCGCTGGGGCGCTGCGATGCGGTGATCCACAACGCCGCCGTCGGCTACCAGGAGAGGCACCGGCTGACCGTCGACGGCGTTCCGCATCTTTTCGCGATCAACACGCTTGCGCCTTACATCCTCACCGCATTGATGGAGAGGCCAGATCGGCTCGTCTATCTCAGCTCGGGCCTGCATCATGGCGTGGACGCCAACCTCGACGACATCTTCTGGCGCAGGCGGCCGTGGAACGGAGGCATCGCCTATTCGGAGAGCAAGCTGCACGATGTGCTGCTGGCGTTCGCCGTTGCGCGACGTTGGCCGGGCGTGCGGTCTAATGCCCTGGAGCCGGGCTGGGTCGCGACCAAGATGGGCGGCCCCGGCGCCACCGACGATCTCGCCCAGGGACACCTGACGCAAGCCTGGCTGGCCGCGAGCGACGATTCGCCGGCGCTCGGCACCGCCGGCTACTTTTACCATATGAAGCCACGCACGCCGAACCCGCAAGCCCGCGACGTTACCGTGCAAGAGCAGCTGCTTGGCATTTGCCGCGAGGTTTCGGGCATCGCGCTCGCACCGTAGCGCACGCAATGGTCATTTGTCGGTTGCCGGCAAGGCGGGGGAAGATGCCGCATTCACGAACGAAGGAGCGGTGATGCTGCGCGCACTGATTGTGGTGGCCGCTGGGGCGATGCTGGGGTTGGTGGTGAGCGTCGGCGGCGCCTCGGCGCAAACAGTGGCGGCACCGCAGGCTGGGAGCGCCGTTGCGACGCCGGACAATGCCGTCCTGTTGACGGTATTCCTGAAGCACGACCAATCCCGCCCGCTCGGCGAGCTCAACGCTCAGCTGGCGCGCCAAGGCTTCTACAAGGCGTTTCCACCGGCCGGCATGGAAGTCGTGAGCTGGTATGTCGCGATGGGGATCGGGCAGGTGATCACCTTGCGTCTTCCGGCAAGCCGCGTGCGCGAGGTCAACCGCGTTCTCGAGGATACCGCCTGGGGTGCCTACCGCACCGAATTCTACCTGACCTACGACTTGAAGCCCGTTGGCATGGCCGAGCATGAGAAGGCAGTGAAGGGGCAGTAGGCGCCTTCATGAGGGCTGGGGGCGTCTCGCTCGCCTCTGTCATCCCGAGCGAAGCGAGGGATCCTTGCAGCAGCGGAAGGATCCCTCGGCCTGCGGCCTTCGGGATGACATGGTGGGCGAGACGCCCGCGGTCCTGGAGTCGGAGTCTACGAGCTCGCGAACCAAAGCTTCGGATCGGCGGCGCGCACGCGTGCTTCAGGCAGTCCGAGCTCCCGGCGCACGATGTTGGTGCCTTCGACCACGGCCACGCATTTGTAGAACGCGATGCGCCGCGACAGGCCCTCACGGCCGAAGCCGCAGTCGGTGCTGATGACGAGCTGCTCCTTGGGGATGTATTCCAGAGCCCTGCGGATCAGCGCGGCGACGTGCTCGGCGGGCTCGACCACCGTGTTGCAATGGTTGACCACGCCGATGGCTATCTTCTTGTCGGTCTTGACGTGCTTGAAAAGCGGCAGGTCCTGGCCGTCGGAGCTGGCGCATTCGATCGTCAGGACATCGCAGTTCAATCGCAGCAGCCAGGGCAGGGCGCGCTCGTAGCTCGGCACCTTCCAGTGCACGCGCTGCTGGTTGGGATTGCCCCAGCAGGTGTGTACCCAGATCTCGGCATTGACGCCTTCGAGCTGGCGGTTGAACGCCTCGGTCTGGAATTCCAGGTCCGCATCGGTGGTGCCGCCTTGCAGCGCACGGCTGTGGTGCGGCGGCTCTTCGACCTGGATCAGCGGGCAGCCGGCGTCGGCCAGCTCGCGGAACTCGGCGTTCATGATGTCGCAGAGGTCGAGGATCATCGCCTTGTCGTCGGCGTAGAACTCGTTCCACAGCATCGAGGCGAGTGCCGGCGCGCAGATCGCGCCGAACTTCACCGGCCTGTCGGTCAGCCGCTGCGCCACCTTCCACAGCTCGCTGTATTGCAAGGGCCCGCGCGAGAGCTTGTCGCCTACCACACCGGGCTGGTAGGCCTCCTGCACCTCCCACAGGATCTTGCCCGGCCGCAGGCCGTGGCGGGACATCCAGCCGCGCGAGGTGTCGCGATGGCCCTGGACACCGCCCAACCGCTCGATGGGATAGAAGAACCAGCTCTTGCCGCCGACTGTAAGGTCGAAGCGGCTGTCGCCGTCGGTCACGATGTCGAGGCCGGCCGCTTCCTGCTCGGCGATGATGCTGGCGACCGCGTCGAGGTACTGCTCGCGGAACAACGAATCGCCTAGCGCCGACTTGAAGGGCCGTCCCTCGAGGCTGCGGTCGAACCATAGCGGCCGCGGATACGAGCCGGTGACGGTGGTGGGCAGCATCATGTCGCGCGTGACGGTGAGCACGGCCGATTCCTCCTTGCATTGCGCGCGGATGATAGGGCGCCCGTTGCGCCGCTGAAAAGAGACACGGCGTGCGCTATGCCGTTGCGTCAGGGAGGACCATGGCGGCATGAAATTTCGCTTTGCACGCGGTCGTCGCGACGAGCTCGCGACGCTGCATCCGGCCTGCTTTGCGATGGTGATGGCGACCGGCATCGTGGCCATCGCCGCCCATCTGCACGATCTACCGCAGGTCGCGAACGCGCTGTTCTGGCTGAACGCGCTGTTTCTCGCCGTGCTCGTGCTGGCGGCGGGTGCCCGCTTGCTGCGCCATCGGCGCGAGGTGGCGGCAGATCTCTGCAGCCTGAGCCGCGGCGTCGGTTTCTTCACCATGCCGGCTGCTGCGGCCGTATTCGGCACCCAGCTCGACCTTCAGCGCGGCGATGTCCGGCTCGCCACCGTGTTCTGGGTGATTGCCGTCGTGCTGTGGCTCTGCATGACCTACGGGCTGCTTCCGGTGCTGGCGACCAGGCGGGACAAGCTGCCGTTGGCTGGAGCGCTGAACGGCGGTTGGTTGGTGATCGTCGTGGCGCCGCAATCCGTGGTCATTCTCGCGGTGCTGCTGGCGGCGCACGGGGCATTCGCAGCCTACGAGCCTGCACTGATGTTCGCAGCCCTGACGCTGTGGCTTGCGGCGGGTGCGCTCTACCTCTGGGTCATCACGCTGATCGTCTACCGTCTGGCATTTCTGCCACTCGGTCCGAAGGACCTGTCGTCGCCCGATTGGATCAACATGGGCGCGGTCGCGATCTCAACGCTGGCGGGCGCGACCTTGGCGGAGCACGCGGCTCTTTCGCCGCTTGTGGCCGAGGTCGTGCCGTTCGTGAAGGGCCTCTCGCTGTGCTTTTGGGCGATCGCCACCGCGTGGATTCCCATGCTGATCGTGCTGCTGGCTTGGCGTCATCTCGGCGCCGGCGTGCCGATCGCCTACGAGGTGCTCGACTGGGGCGGTGTCTTCCCGCTCGGCATGTACTCGGCGTCGACCTACAACATGATGACGGTCGTGAACGCGCCGTTCCTGGCCGTCGTCTCCAAGGCGTTCGCGGTCCTGGCGCTGGCGGCCTGGCTGTGGGTGCTCGCGGGCTTCGTCGTGAGCCGCGCCGCCGCACGGCCATCGCCTGCCTGATCATCAACCAACCCGTGAATCAGCAGCGCGGCTGCGGACAGCGTGCCGCATGGGCTTTTTGGCAAGCGCCCTGTCACGTTGGTGAACTACAACACAACGTCGCCTTGCCAGGATGAGTCGACACAAGGAAAGGATCAGCCCATGCCTGTGATCACCACTTCCGACGGTGTCGAGATCTTCTACAAGGACTGGGGCAGCGGGCAGCCCATCGTGTTCAGCCACGGCTGGCCCTTGTCGTCCGACGACTGGGACCCGCAGATGATGTTTTTCCTCAACCACGGCTTCCGCGTGGTCGCGCCCGACCGGCGCGGCCATGGCCGTTCGGCGCAAACTGCCGATGGCCACGACATGGACCATTACGCCGACGATCTTGCCGCCGTCGTGGCCCATCTCGACCTCAAGGACGCGGTGCATGTCGGCCATTCGACCGGTGGCGGAGAAGTCGTGCACTACATCGCCCGTCACGGCGAGAGCCGCGTCGCAAAGGCCGCCATCATCTCCGCCGTGCCGCCGCTCATGGTCAAGACAGCGAGCAATCCCGGTGGGCTGCCGAAGGAAGTGTTCGACGGCTTCCAGGCGCAGATCGCCGGCAATCGCGCCCAGTTCTACTACGATGTTCCGGCCGGTCCCTTTTACGGCTTCAACAAGCCCGGCGTGCAGGCTCAGCCCGGCGTGATCTGGAACTGGTGGCGCCAGGGCATGATGGGCGGTGCCAAGGCGCACTACGATGGCGTGGTCGCCTTCTCGCAGACCGACTTCACCGAAGACCTGAAGAAGATCAACGTCCCGGTGCTGGTGATGCACAGCGAGGACGACCAGATCGTGCCCTATGCCGACGCTGGTCCCTTGTCGGCCAAGCTGCTCAAGAAGGGCACGCTCAAGACCTACAAGGGTTTTCCGCACGGCATGATCACCACCCAGGCCGACACCGTTAACGCGGACCTGCTGGCCTTCATCAAGGCTTGAGCCGCGCCCGCGTGATCGTGCTGGCTAACCGACTTTGGCATGGCCGGTCCCTACACCGGCCAGGTGAAGGCGGTGCTGCACCGAAGAGCGCCTGATGTGCCCGTGATCGACCTGTTCGCCGACACGCCCGCCGGCAATCCCTAAGGCGTCGGCCTATCTTGCCGCCTGGTTCGGCGCCGGCACCGTGTTCCTCGCCATCGTCGATCCCGGTGTTGGCGGCGAGCGCCCGGCCGTCTTCGTCGAAGCCGACGGCCGTTGGTATGTCGGCCCGGGCAACGGCCTGTTTGAACTCGTGCAGCGGCGCGCGGACACGGCGCGCCGCTGGGACATCGCGTGGCGGCCCGAGCGGCTATCCGCGAGCTTTCACGGGCGCGACCTGTTCGCACCCGTTGCCGCCATGCTGGCCAAAGGCGAGATGCCGCCCGGCCGCCTGAGCGCTGATGGTGCGGACCGTCGGCTGCATTGGCCGGACGACCTCGGCGAGGTCGTCTATGTCGACCACTACTGCAATACGGGGCTGCGCGCCGCGACGCTGCCAGGCGACGACGCTCGTGGTCGGTGAACGAGCGCTTCGACGCGCGCGGACGTTCGGGGATCTGCCCGCAGGCTGCCCCTTCTGGTACGAGAACTCCAACGGGCTCGCCGAAATCGCGGTCAACCGGGGATGCGCCGACCGCGCGCTCGGCCTCGAGATCGGCACACCGGTTGCGGTCGTCACAGGGGCTTGAGGTCCTCCAGCATGGTCGGGATGAACTCGGCGACCGTCGGATGGATGTGCATGGCGCGCTGCAGCACTGTGAACGGCGCTTTGGCGTACATCACGTCGAGCACGCAATGGATGGCCTCGTCGCCGCTCGTGCCGAGGAACGACGCTCCCAGGATCTGCTTCGACTGAGCGTCGACCAGGATCTTCATGAATCCGTCGGTCTCGCCCTTCTCGAAGGCGCGCGAGACGTCCTCCATGGCGATCTTGGCGATGAGCGCCTGCCGGCCGCTGCGGCGGACCTCTGTTTCGCTCATGCCGGCGCGACCGAGCGGCGGGTCGGTGTAGAGGGCATAGGCCTGGATGCGATCGCTGACGCGTCGCTTGTCGCCGTCGAGAAGGTTGGCCGCGACGATCTCGAAGTCGTTGTACGAGGTGTGGGTGAAGGCGCCGCGGCCGTTGCAGTCGCCCAGCGCCCAGATTCCCGGAACGCTGGTGCGCAGCTCGTCGTCGACCTCGATAAAGCCCTTCGCATCCTGTTTCACGCCGGCGCGGTCGAGGCCGAGGTCATCGGTGTTGGGCCGCCGCCCGGTTGCGAGGAGCAGATGCGAACCGCGGACCTCGTGCGGGCCTTGCTCGCAATCGAGCGTCATGATGATCTCGCCGTCGCGCTTGGAGAGGCTGAGGCATTTGACGCTGGTGCGGATCGTGATGCCCTCGCGCCCCAGGAACTCAGCGATCGCCTGCGAGACGTCGTCGTCCTCGCGCGGGACGAGGCGCGGGCCGACCTCCACGGCTGTCACTTCGCTGCCGAAGCGGCGGAACATCTGGCCGAACTCCAGGCCGATGTAGCTGCCGCCCAGCACCAGCAGATGCCGTGGCAGGTAGTCGACGTCCATCATCGAGCTGTTGGTGAGATAGTCGATGCCGTCGAGGCCGGGAATGTCGGGGACCGCAGCGCGGCCGCCGACATTGACGAAGATGCGCTCGGCACTCAGCACCTCGCCGCCGACCTCGACCTCGCGCGCCGAGCGGAAGCGCGCGTGGCCCTGTATCACCGTGCAATTCTCCTGCTGGCGCAGCGAGCGCTCGACGCCTTTGTTGGACAGGCCGGCCACGTAGTCCTTGCGCGCCTTGACGCGCTTCATGTCGACCTGGATCTCGCCGGTGCTGAAGCCGAAGTCCGCGCCGCGGCGTGCCAGGTGCACCGCGTGGGCGCTCGCCACCATCGTCTTGGTCGGCGTGCAGCCGGTATTGACGCAGGTACCGCCGAACAGGCCGCGCTCGATGATCGCCACTTTTCTTCCCGAGCTGGCCAAGCGGCGCGCCAGCGACGGTCCCGACTGACCGGTGCCGATGATGATCGCGTCGTAGGTCGTCATGGGCTTCTCCTATGCAAGCTCAAGTGCGGACGAGCCATGGCGGCAGGCGCACCACGCGCAACAAACCCGCCGCGCTGGAAAGACTGTGGACCGAGCGACGCGCCTCGAGGAAGAGATGGCGCAGCAGCAGGCGGTCGGTGGTGCCGGCCGGCTCCTCGATGAACGACAGGCGATGCAGGGAATAGAGGCCCAGCAGGCAGGCGATGCCGAAGAAGAAGGTCCAGGAGTGGAAATCGAGCACCTGCAAGGTGAGGTTCTCGTGGCCGCCCTTCCAGGTGAAGCCGAGCGTCAGCTGATGCGAGGCGAAGAAATCGGCGAACAGGCCGCCCAAGATCGGCGCCACCGCCGCACAGCTCGCCGAAATGACGCTGTTGGCCGCCAGATAGGCCGTGGCCTGCCCCGGCGGCGAGAGCTTCATGGCAATGTTGCCGGAGGCCAGGCCTACGCCGGCGGTCGACACACCCATCAGGATGTGCAGCCCGACCAGGAAGACGAACAACATAGGCTGCATCCAGGGCAGCCCGGTGAGGGTCCAGGCCAACATGCAGAGCAGGAACAGGGGCGAGGCGATGCCCAGGACCGCCTTGTTGCTGAAGCGGTCGATCAAAGTGCCCCACAGTCCGAGCGCCAGGAGATTGCCGATCTGGCTGGTGATGGTGAGACCGAGGATCGCCGTCATGGACAAGGCGAGCGTCTTCAGCATGTAGATGGCGAAAAAGGGTGCGGCGAGATTGACGGCGAAATTCCACGACGACAGGAACACCAGCAGGCGGCGGAAGTTGGCGTCGCGCAGCGGGGCGAGCAGCAATGGCAGGGCGCCCGCTTCGTGCCTGGTCGGCGCCATCGGCCGGTCGGGCGTAAGGCGGAGCAGCCAGACGCCCAGGAAGCCGATGGCGGCGCTGAGGGTGAACAAGATCGAGTAGCCGAGCGCCTCCTGGCCGGCGGCATGCGACTTCCACATATCGACCAGCGCGCCGCCCAGGAGAGCGAGCACGATCGAGACGGCGGTGGTCGCGGCGGTGCGGCGGCCGAAGAATCGGCCGAACTGGGCCGCCGGTACGAGATCGCGCATCCACGAATTCCACGCGCAACCGCCGATCGCCGCCATGCCCTGATAAATGGCGAGCGACACGATCAGGGTGGTGACGCCTGTCGCGTCCGGCAGCAGGGGCGCTGACGCCGCGCCAAACAGGAAAACGCGCCCAATTCCCGCGGCCCAGACGCAAATGTCGCGCCGGGCGCGCAGCCGCTCGACCAGCAGCGTCGCTGGAATCTGCAGGAGCTGCACCGAGAAGGGGACCGCGGCCAGCACGCCGATGGCGAGGTTGTCGGCGCCCAGAGCGACCGCGAAGCCGGCCAGGAACACGCCGGTGCTGAGCGTCCCCATGGCTTCGCTGGCGATCGCATCGAGAAGAATGAGCCGGAAGGTGCGCTGCTCGTCATGATCGAGCGGCCGGGCTTCGGGGCTCACGGAGGTTACGACATCGGTGTTGCAGTTGGACACGGGCAAATCTCATGCAAACGCTGCTCGGGATCATACTGGCACCGCCTTCGGCGCCGTGGCGATCCGCATCGGCAGCAATGCTCCGGATGCAGTTGTGATGCTTCGCTGGCGGCTGGTCGAATAGAAACTGGGTATAGTTGCGATAGCGTGGGAGAGGAGAGCGGGATGTCGGTTTTCCTGCCGAGAGTGCGTGCCGTCGCCTCGGGCATGGCGCTCGCCGCGGCGATCTTGCTGGCAGGACCCGCCCTCGCCGGTTCCGGGTTCCGACCGGCCGAGGCGGAAGGCACGCTCATCAGCCTGAAGTACCAGTGCCTGATCGAAGCGTTGTGTCCGCTCAGCGCCGGCAACTACGAATCGCTGCGTGGTGCGATCGCGGGCAAGCGCCGCGACCAGTTCCTGATCGGCCTCAGTCTCCTGAAGGGTGACGGCGCGCCGCTCGATCGCAAGGCTGGCACCGAATGGATCGTGCAGGCGGCCGAGGCCGGCATGCCGTACGCCGTCGAATGGGTCGACAATCAGATGCGCAACGGCGCCGACATCGAGATCGACGAGAAGAAGATGGCGGCCGCGCTCAAGCGCCAGGCGGATTCGGGCGACATCCAGTCGATGCTGGTGCTGGCGCCGATGATGATGCGCGGCCGCGGCGTCGATCAGGATCCGGCGGCCGGCATCGAGATGCTGCGCCGAGCCGGCGACAAGAGCCAGGATGGCGAGACCGCCTACAAGATCGCCGAGCTTTTCCTCGTCGGCACCAACGGCATGGTGCGCGATCACGAGGAGGCGATGCGCTGGTACGCGATCGCAGCCAGCCGCGGTCATGTCTTCTCGATGGCGACCTTGGGCGGGCTGTGGGAGAACCGCCCGCTCGCCGACGTCATCGACGCCTTGAAGAACCCTCAGATGTCGCCCAGGGCGACCTTCGAGCCCGACGTCGTGCAGAGCTATTGCTGGCGCGTGCGCGCGTCGCTGATGGACAGCAAGCTGGCGCAATACGAGCTGGCGCTGATGCGCTCGCGCAGTGTCAGCGATAATCGTGGCAACGTCCTCCAGCCCGATCTCGTCGAGGCGGACGTCTGGTTCCGGCTGGGGGCGCGCGATCCCGAGTACGACAACTCGCAGCTGCGGGCGGCGATCGAGCCCAAGATGACGACGGCTCAGCTCGACGAAGCGCGCAAACGCGTCGCCGCGTTCCATGCCCTCGATTTCGAGAGGATGAAGGCGAGCAAGATCCCGGTTCCCGGCCAGGCGGGTCGGACCTGCCCGCCGATGCCGTAGCGTGCGAGGACTCAGCCATGCGTGTCGCGCTGCGTGTCCCGGTCGGCCGGCCATTGCCCGAGATCGCCGCCTTCGTTGCGCGCTGCGAAGCGGCGGGCTTCGACGGCGTTGGCATCCACGACCATCCGTCCAGTGGCCGCGACGCGTATCTGGCCCTCGCGCTGGCGGCGCAATCGACTCGGCGGATGCGGCTGTTCCCCGCGACCTCGAGCCCGCTGGTGCGCCATCCGCTAGTGCTGGCAGCGCTTGCGCACAGCCTTGACGAGATCGCCCCTGGACGCACCTGCCTTACCGTGGCGCCGGGCTTCATCTCGACGGCGAGCATCGGCCGTGCGCGCGCCGGCGTCGCTGCGATGCGTGAGGCGGTGCGCGACCTGCGGCGGCTGCTGGCCGGTGAGGAAGTGGGATTCGGCGAGACCTCGACGCGGCTCAGGAATCACAGCGCCGTGACGACACCGGTATACCTGCTGGCCGCCGGCCCCCGCATGATCGAGCTGGCCGGCGAGGTCGCCGATGGCGCGTTCCTGATGGTTGGCGTGCATCCTGACGGCGTGCGCGCCGCCCGGCGCCATCTCGAGGCAGGGGCCCGACGGGCAGGCCGCTCGCTCGATGGCTTTGCGGTGACGTTCGTGGTGACGCTCGGGTTGGGATCGGATGCGGACGTCGGCGCGCGCTGGATCAGGAGCTGGTTCCAGCCCGGCCAACCGTTTCTTGCCTATCCCAGCGCCTCGAACCTGCGATGGCTGAGGCAAGCCGGCATCGATCTATCGGCTGAGCACGATCCGGCCGCCATTCCCGAGCACCGCGCGCGAAGCATCGCCGACGCCTTTGGCGTGTTCGGCTCGCCGGAACGCTGCGCCGAGCAACTGCTGCGGGCCCGCGACGAGGCCGGCATCGATGATGTCTTCCTGTTTCCGGCGCACGATCGCGCCGGCGGCTACGCCATGCCGGAAACCGAGGTCGAAGCGTTCGAGCGGACGATCCGGCATCGGCTGGGCTAACTCTTCGCCTCCCTGGGCGGAGCGCGGAGAGGTGTCCGCAAAACGGACGGAGGGGTCACGTCACATATTATGAATCATGACGTCGGCGTAAGACGCCGACACCTCCCCGTCGCGGCAGGGCGTTCGCATTACAACGACAAAATCCCGTCATCCCGACCGGAGCCTTGCGCAGCAAGGCGAAGCGGAGGGACCTGTTTTGTTGCTGCATCAACAAAACAGGTCCCTCGACTACGCCACCTTCGGGCGGCTCCGCTCGGGATGACGGGAAAATTGGCCATATGCGATTGCCCTCCCCGTCGCCGCGATGGGGAGGGGCGGGGAACTTACTCCGCGGCTTTTGCCGTCGCGCCGGCAGGCTGGCTGGTGAGCGTGCGCAGCTCTTCCTCGCCCAGCGTCTCCTTTTCGAGCAGGAGCTTGGCGGCGCGCTCGAGCACGTCGCGGCGGGCCTCGAGGAGCGTCACGGTCCGGTGGAACGCCTCGTCGATAATGCGGCGCACCTCCTGGTCGACGACGGCGGCGGTCTCGTCGGAGTAGTTGCGTTCCTGGCTGTTGAAGTAAGGCTGCTCGCCGGCAAGCAGCGAGCGGCGGTCCTTCTCGAGGACGACGTTGCCGAGCTTCTCGGTCATGCCGTAGCGCGTGACCATGGCATGGGCGATGTCGGTCGCCTTGACGAGGTCGTCGGCGGCGCCGGTCGAGAGATGCTTGTAGACGATCCACTCGGCGGCGCGGCCGCCCAGCAGCACCGCCATCTTGTTCTCGAGCTCCTCGCGCGTCATCAGGAAGCGGTCCTCGGTCGGACGCTGGATGGTGTAGCCGAGCGCGCCCACGCCGCGCGGGATGATCGAAACCTTGTGCACCGGGTCGACCCCCGGCAGCGCCATCGCCACCAAGGCATGGCCCATCTCGTGATGGGCGACGATCTCGCGTTCGCGTGGATTGAGCAGGCGGTTCTTCTTCTCCAGTCCGGCGACGATTCGCTCGATGGCGTTGGTGAAGTCGGCCATGGTGACGGCGTCGGCCTTGCGGCGCGTGGCCAAGAGCGTCGCCTCGTTGACGAGGTTGGCGAGATCGGCGCCGGTGAAGCCCGGCGTCAGGGCGGCGATGCGCTCGGGGGCGATGTCGGATGCAAGGCGCGCCTTCTTCAAATGAACTTCGAGTATCTCGATGCGGCCGGGCTTGTCGGGCCGGTCGACCAGCACCTGGCGATCGAAGCGCCCGGCGCGCAACAGGGCGGGATCGAGGATCTCGGGCCGGTTGGTGGCGGCCAGCAGCACCAGGCCGGTCGACGGATCAAAGCCGTCGAGCTCAACCAGGAGCTGGTTCAGCGTCTGCTCCTTCTCGTCGTGGCCGCCGGCCGGACCGAAGCCGCGGGCGCGGCCCAGCGCGTCGAGCTCGTCGATGAAAATGATGGCCGGCGCCTTGGCGCGCGCCTGCTCGAACAGGTCGCGCACGCGCGCAGCACCGACGCCCACGAACATCTCGACGAACTCCGAGCCGGAGATCGAGAAGAACGGCACACCGGCCTCGCCGGCGACGGCGCGGGCCAGCAGGGTCTTGCCGGTGCCCGGCGGGCCGACCAGCAGCACGCCCTTGGGCATGCGACCGCCCAGCCGTCCATAGCCCTGCGGGTCTTTCAGGAAGTCGACGATCTCGGAGAGCTCGGCCTTGGCTTCGTCGACGCCGGCCACGTCCTTGAAGGTGACGCCGGTGTCGGACTGCACGTAGATGCGCGCCTTCGATTTGCCGATCTGCATCAGGCCACCGCCCAGCCCGCCGCCGACCCGCCGCAGCATGAACATCCAGACGCCGACGAACAGCGCGATGGGCACCACCCAGGACAAGAGATCGCGCAAGAAGGTGCTCTCGACCTCGCCCTTGACCACGACGCCCTTGTCCTGGAACTGGCGCGCGAGGTCGGGCTCGACGCGCGTCGTGACGAACCTCGGCTTGCCGTCGATCGGCTGCTTGAACTTGCCCTGGATGAATTTGTCGGAGACGGCGACCTCGGCGATCTTACCTTCGTTGAGATAGGTCTCAAACTGGCTGTAGGGGATCGTCGCCACCTGCGTCGCCGAGACATAGAAATACTGGACGAGGCTCAGCACGAAGAACGCCGCAACCCAGTACCAGATATGGAACTGTGTGGTCCTCTTCATCGGCGGCTTGTTCATCAGCTGCTGAGGCGGCATTGGCATCGGTGTCGCTCCGTGATTCGTTGGCCACCGTGCCCGCAGCCTTAGCCGAAGGCAACCCGCTCTTATCGTCACAAATCCGCCGAGGCGTGAGCCGCCCCAAGTCACACCATGAGTGCCGAGCTGCTTCCCAGAGAGTGATCGCGGCCGGCACGTTCTGGCCTTACAATTGTCCCGATGGCAAGGGTCCTCGTCACCGGTGGTTCAGGCTTCGTCGCCGGCCATTGCATCCTGCAGCTGCTGGCGGCCGGGCACGAAGTGCGCAGCACCCTGCGCAGTCTCGATCGCGAGCTGGAAGTGCGGACTCTGCTGAAGCAGGGAGGTGTCGAGGCCGGTGAAAGCCTGACCTTCCTTGCCGCCAACCTCGAGCGCGACGCGGGTTGGGCCGACGCGGTCGCAGGCTGCGACTATGTCCTGCACGTGGCGTCGCCCTTTCCTGCGGGCGCGCCGCGTCACGAGGACGAGCTGATCGTGCCGGCACGCGAGGGCACGTTGCGCGTGCTGCGCGCCGCGCGCGACGCCGGCGTGCGACGGGTCGTGCTGACCTCGTCGTTTGCCGCCATTGGCTATGGACACGCCTCTCGCGCGACGCCGTTCGACGAGACGAGCTGGACAGACGCGGCCGCCCCCGGCGTCGGCGCCTATGCCAAATCCAAGACCCTGGCCGAGCGCGCGGCGTGGGACTTCATGGCGCGCGAGGGCGGCGGGCTCGAGCTGGCCGTGGTCAATCCGGTGCTGGTGCTGGGTCCGGTGCTGGGGCGGGACTATGCCAGCTCGATCGTGCTGGTGCAGCGGCTGCTGGCGGGCAGCGTGCCGGGCTGCCCGCAACTGGCGATGGGCGTAGTCGACGTGCGCGATGTGGCGGTCCTGCACTTGAGCGCGATGACACATCCGGCGGCCAAGGGCGAACGCTTCATCGCGGTCTCCGGCGATTTCATGTCGGTGCTGGACATCGCGCGAGTCCTGAAGCGGCGCCTCGGCGGACGCGCGCGGCGCGTGCCGGCATGGCCGTTGCCGAACTGGATCGTGCGGCTGGCGGCGCTCGCCGATCCCAGCGTGCGGCAGATCCTGTCGGAACTCGGCAAGACCAAGAACGCGACCAGCGACAAGGCCCGTCGCGTGCTGGGTTGGGCGCCCCGTTCGGCGGAGGAGGCGATCGTCGCCGCCGGCGAGAGCCTCGTGCGGCTGGGGCTGGTCAGGGCGTGAGCGAGCCCATTGCGCCATCATTCGACGTCGTGATCGTCGGCGCGCGCTGTGCCGGAGCTTCATTGGCCATGCTGCTGGCGCGCGCCGGTATCAGCGTGCTGGCCGTCGACCGTGCGGCGTTCGGCAGCGATACCCTGTCGACACATTTCTTGTGGCCGCGAACGACCGGGCTGCTGGCGAAATGGGGCCTGCTCGAAGCCGTTGCGGCGAGCGGATGTCCGCCGATCGAGCAGGTGACTGCCGACTACGGTCCCGTCGCCCTCAAAGGCCGGCCAAGTGCGGTCGACGGCACGGCGGCGATGTATTGCCCGCGCCGCACGGTGCTCGATCGGCTGTTGGTAGAAGCGGCGCGCGGCGCCGGCGCCGAGATGCGCGATGAGACCACGTTCCGCGAATTGCTGCGGGAGGGCTCTCGCGCGCGCGGCGTGCGTCTCCAGGACAAGGACGGCAACGTGCGCGAGGTGTGCTCGCGGCTGGTGGTGGGGGCCGACGGGCTATGGTCACCCGTGGCCCGCGCCGTCGGCGCGGCGACCGACGTCGAGCACGAGACATTGACCTGCGGCTACTACGCCTACTGGTCTGGCGTTCCGACGTCGGGCGTCGAGTTCTACGTCCGCCAGGGCAGCGACATCCTGGTCTTCCCGACGCATGCAGGGCTCACCTGTATCTGGGCTGGCCGAGCGCGCGGCGCCTGGGAGGCTTATCGCGGCGACGTCGAAGGCACCTACCACGGTATCCTGGCCTTGGCGCCCGGCTTGGCCCAGCGCGTGGTCAAGGGGGCGCGCGCAACGCCCTTCAGGGGCACGTCGAAATTGCCCAACTTCTATCGACGGAGCGCCGGAGCGGGATGGGCGCTGGTGGGAGATGCTGCATACCACCGCGACCCGCTGACCGGCATGGGTATCGGCGACGCCTTTCTCGGCGCCGACTTGTTGGCAACGGCCGTCCTTGGTGGGCTCGGGGACGGCGACGCGCGGCTCGACGACCTGCTCGACGGGCGGCTGGCAGACTACCAGACGGAGTTCCGCCGGCGTACGCAGCCGGTGTTCGACTATACGGTGAGGGCGGCCGGATTGGCCGACCCGTCATCCGCGCTACCGCTCTACGCCAGGATCGCCGAGAGTGCCGAAGACACGACCCGCTTCATGGACGTGCTTGCCGGCGCCCTGCCTTTCAAGGATTTCTTCAACCCGGTCAACCTGTCGCATTTGATGCGACGATAATCTCGGAATTCGTTTCGACAGCCTCGCCTCACCCTGAGGAGCATCGCGAAGCGAAGCGTCTCGAAGGTCGGCAACATTTGCCCATCCTTCGAGACGCCGCGCGAGGGGCGGCTCATCAGAACGAGGTTTGGGCTTTGCCCTCTACTCGACCTGGTCGAGATAGGCGCCGTAGCCTTGGGCCTCCATGTCCTTCTTCGGCACGAAGCGGAGCGAGGCGGAGTTGATGCAATAGCGCAGACCGCCGCGATCGCGTGGTCCGTCCGGAAACACGTGGCCGAGATGGCTGTCGCCGTCTGCCGAGCGTACCTCGGTCCGGATCATGCCGTGCGAGCTGTCGGTGAGCTCGGTGACGTGACGCGGATCGATCGGCTTGGTGAACGAGGGCCAGCCGCAGCCGGATTCGTACTTGTCCGACGAGGCGAACAGCGGCTCGCCGGAGACGATGTCGACGTAAATGCCCGGCTCCTTATTGTGCAGGTATTGGCCGGTGCCCGGGTACTCGGTGGCGTTCTGCTGGGTGACGCGATACTGCTCGGCTGTCAGCTTGGCGATGGCGTCGGGAGTCTTGGCGTAGGTCTTGGCTGACGTCTTGCCGGGTGTCTTGGTGGACTGGGACATTGGCGGATCCTCAGGCGGTTGGGGACAGACCAGGGCACTATAGGATAGCAAGCGGCTTCAGTCGGCCACGGTTTCCATCATCAACATGTCGAGCGCGAAGGAGCCGTCGTCCTCGACCGCAAAGTGCGCCCGCACCTCGGCCGAGGCGGCGGCCTGCAGAGCCCGGATCGCCGCCACGTTGGTCATGGGCGTGCGCATGCGCGCGGTCCACACGGCAAAGTCCATGCGCAGGCGCCAGGTGCGGCTGGCCTTGAGCGCGAAGCCCGCGCGCGCCATAGCGGCCAACCATTCCGCGGCGCTGTAGTCGCGCACGTGCGAGGTGTCGCGCAACAGCTCGACGGCCTGCAAGTGGGTGTCGAACAGGGGCACGCCGGCCGAGTAGGTGTCGATGAAGACCGCGGGCGCACCGCGCTTCAGCACGCGACGCGCTTCGCGGACGCCGGCATGGAAGTCGCGCCAATGATGGGCCGAGTAGCGGCAGGCGAGGAAGTCGAAGCTCGCGGCGTCGAACGGCAGGCGCTCGGCCGGCGTCTCGACCGTCTCGATGTTGCCGATCCCGCGCTCACGCGCCGTGGCGGCGACGGCGGCCAGCATGTCGCGAGACAGGTCCGCCGCGACCACGGATCCGGCGTGCCGTGCCAGGAGGTAGGAGACGTGGCCGCCACCGGTGCCGAGATCGAGCGCGCGCTTGGGCTTGATCGCCGCCAGCATGGCATCGAGCGTGTCGAGGTCCTGGCCCTGAGAGTGGACCGCGCTTTCGACATAGGCCTTCGCGCGCGGTCCGAACTGGGCCTCGACCACCTTCTCGTGCGCACGTTCCATGAGCGGCCCCTCCGGCTGTCCTGCAGCAGCATGGACTGGCGCCGTCCCTGCTGCCACGCCGGACTTTATCCTATTATCCGAGTTGCCAGGCTCGCCAAGTCGCCCTCTGCAAGGGTTGGCTGTCCTGCAGCACGAGTTCCATTCAGCGGACGGGCCGAACCAGCCTCGCCACGTTGCTGCTGGCCGGGCGCAACCAAACAGCGCTGCCGACGTTGCGACAACGGTCACAGCGAGGGCGGAGGACCATTTGAACGCCGCCATCAACGAGCTCGCAGGCCGCCGGGTGCTGTTGGTCGAGGACGAGGCGCTCGTCAGCCTCCTGCTGCAGGATTCGCTCGAGGAGTTCGGATGCCAGCTGGTGGGCGAGGCTTCGCGCTTCGACGATGCCCTGGAGAAGGCCCGCTCGATGTCGTTCGACGTGGCGATCCTGGACGTCAACCTCGATGGCCGGCAGACCATCCCGATCGCCGAGACGCTGGCGGCGCGCGGCAGTCCGTTCGTGTTCGCCACCGGCTACGCCACCCCGCAACTGCCCGAGTCGGTGAAGGCGGCGCCCGTTCTGCAGAAGCCCTTCCTGCAGAAGGATCTCGAACGCGCCCTGCTCGCCGCCCTGCGCCAGCGCTGCTAAGGAATGAATCACGCCCGTCAATGGGCGTGACCGTGCGCCGCCTTCGCCTTCAGCTCGGCATGCAGGCGACCCATCTCGCCGAACAGGTCGAGCACGGCGGGTGACTCGGTGGCGCCGAACTCGCGGTAAAGCGAGGCGACGTTGACGACGATTCGTTCGGCGTCGCCCCAGCCGGCGAAGCGGTCGAGGGAGATGTCGCGCGCCGCCACGGCGAACGGCATGCCGGCATCGAAGCGCTTCCTTGCCTCGGCTTTGATGTAGAGCAGGTAGTCCTTCATCGCCCGGACGCCCGATTTGTCGGTGATCGGCCCGTGTCCCGGCACCACGGTCTCGACATCCCAGGCAAGGATCTGGTCGCAAGCGGCGACCCAGTTGTCGACCGGACCGGCCCACAGCACGGGATGGCCCTGTACGAACAGAATGTCGCCCGTGAATACCGTCCGGTCGTTCGGGACGTGGACCAGCAGGTCACCACGGGTGTGGGCGGGCCCTACGACTTTCAGCAGTACCTCCTTGTTGCCGACGGCGAGCTTCAGCTCGCCGTCGAACGTGCGGGTAGGCAGCGTGTTCACCACGTCGTCCCACTTGAACTTGCGGCCCATCGCCTCGTGCAGGAACGCCGCGCCCGGGCCGAGCGCCCGCCAGTTGCGCTCCATGTTGGCGAGCTCTTCCGCCGGCCGCTCCTTCATCTCCTCGGCGCAGGCGCGCGAAGCAATGATTTCGGCGTCTTTCACCAGCTGATTGCCGAACGTGTGGTCGCCGTTGGAATGCGTGTTGACCAGGCGGCCGATCGTACGGGCAGCCGGTACCGCGGCGCGCATCGCGTCGAGCATCTCGCGTGTCAGCTTCAGATCGAACAGAGTGTCGACCAGCAACGTCTCGCCGCTCTCCTCGATGAGGCCCGCGTTGCTGAAGCCCCAGCTGCCGTCGGGCTGCAGCCAGGCGAAGCAGCCATCGCCGAGATCGTGCAGGCCCTTGGTGTATTGCCACTTCGGCATGGTTCCTCCCGGACGTTGCACCCCAGCATGCCATAGGCGCTGCCTCGTCGTCGCCTCGGCACCTGGAGCCGTCGACTAGAACGAGCCGGTGAACTCCAGCTCGATGGCGTTCTTGACGTTGTCGATCTTCCACCAGTTGAGCCGGCGCAGGAAGCTCTGGCCGAGCAAGGCACGGCTGTGCGGCGCGCCGACCGCGGCCAGCACGTTCTCCATGATGCGCTCGCCGATCTGCAGCGAGCGTATGCGGAACACGCGCTGCTGCAGGCCGCGACCATCGGCCAGCAGAAAGCGGCGCTCGCCGAGGAAATCGCCGTCGCTCAGCGTGCCGGCACGCTTCATCTCGTCGGCGACCTCCTCGGGGATCTGTATATTGGCGGCGCCGGAATCGACGATGAAGTAGGTCTTGGTGCCGCCGTTCAGGGTGCCGGGCAGCACGAATACGCCACCCATGCGCTGGAAGCGCGCCGTGGTGCGCGCGAGCGCGGAGTCTTGCGCGACCTTGGGGGCGTCGCACGGGCTCCAGCCAGCCGGCGCGCCTTTCTCGCCGGGCCCGTAGCAGTAGTTGGCGAGCGCCAGCAGCTTGGAATAGGTGTCGCGCTGTTCGCAGGCGCCGATCGCTTCGATCGCCGGCGCATCCTTGGCGCGGCACACGGCGTTGCTCGCATTCCACCGGGCAATGCCCTGCGGGGCATCGCCCGGCGGCGTTTGCGCAGGCGCGGCACCAGCCAGGAGGGCAGTCGCCAGCGCCGCGATGCTTCCTGCCTCCAGCCTCAAGCCTTGGAACTCACCAGCGAGAACATGGCCCCTTGCGGATCGACGCCCTGCACGATCCAGCTGCCGCCGGGTACCTGCATGGGACCGTTGATCACCTGGCCGCCGGCGCTTTTAAGTCGCTCCATGGCGGCACCGGTCGCATCGACTTGAAAGTAGTAGTTCCAGAACGGCATCGGCAGGTTCGCAGGCTTGGCCATCATACCGCCAATCGGTACGCTGCCGGCGGCGAACAGCTGATAGCGTCCCATTTCGCCCATGTCGATCGCCTCGGCCTTGGTCCAGCCGAACATCTCGGCATAGAAGCCAAAGGCCTTCTCACCGTCGACGGCGTAGAGCTCATGCCAGCCGATCAAGCCGGGCTTGGCCGGGTCGGCGGCCGGCTGGTCCATTGTCTGGGCGCCGCCCTTGAACAGGTTGAACGAGGCGCCCTGCGGGTCAGCCACCATGGCGAACCGGCCGATGCCTGGAATGTCGGTTGGTGGCATGTGCATCGTGCCGCCAGCCTTTTGGATGCGCTGCACGCAGGCATCGACGTCGTGGACGCCGACGTATCCGATCCAACCCGGCTTGGCACCGGCGTCGCAGGCTTCTTTCGGCAGGGTCATCAATCCGGCGACCGGCGCTTCGCCAGCGACCAGCAAGGTGTACTGCATGTGGGGCTGGCCGGCATCCTGCGTCCTCCAGCCCACCACCTCGGCATAAAAATCCCGAGCGGCCTGGTCGTCGCTGGTCATGAGTTCGTACCAGACGAAATTGCAGGGAGTGGCCATCGCGATCTCCTCTTCTACAGGGTGGCATTGACGTCAACATTGCTATTTCGAGGACGTGGCGGCTATCCACCTCCCGACAATGACAACCGGTTCTTTTCGAGGCGCTGGCGCGATGACTATAACGATCTACGGCATCAAGAACTGCGACACGATGAAGAAGGCGCGCGCCTGGCTCGACGCCAACGGCGTTGCCTATCGCTTCCACGACTACAAGGCCTCCGGCATCGAGCGTGCGCGGCTGGCGGACTGGAGCGCCAGGGTCGGCTGGGAAGTGCTGTTGAACAAGGCGGGCACGACCTTCCGCAAGCTCCCCGAAGCGGACAAGCAGGGCCTGACCAAAGCGAAGGCGATCATGCTCATGATGGCGCAGCCGTCGATGATCAAGCGGCCGGTACTGGAAACGGACGGTACGGTGCTGGTCGGGTTCAAGCCGGAGGCCTACCGGGCAATGCTGCCCAAGTGACCCTGTCATCCGCAGCGAAGCTAAAGATCCCGTGGCGGATCACTGAGCTTACCTTTGAAGTGCGTTAGATCATTCGCTGTGCTAGGGATATCAGGAAAATCAACCAGTTACGCCGTCTCCTTGACTTTCCGACTGAATTTAGCCACCCTC
>JAFAKN010000546.1 GCA_019235415.1 Alphaproteobacteria bacterium | reverse complement strand
CGGCTTTTTGCCGACTTCGGCGCCGAGGTGATCAAGGTCGAGCCGCCCGGGGGCGATGCGAGCCGCGCCTTTCCGCCGCTGATCGACGGCGCGAGCGGCTGGTTCGCCTGGCTCAATTTCGGCAAGAAGAGCGTCACCGCCGACGCCGTCGACGTCGATGCGCTGATGAAAAGCGCCGACGTCGTTATCGATTCGTCGGGATCGGGCCGCACAGCGCCGCCGCACGCCATCACCATCGATCTCTCCTGGTTCGGCGAGTCCGGGCCTTATCGCGACTACAGGGCAAGCGATGCGGTCTGTCGCGCCCTTGCCGGTTTCGTGCAGCTGATCGGCCCAGCCGAAGGGCCGCCGCTCACCCTGCCCGACTACCAGTCTGCGATCATGGGCGGGCTCGGTGCATTCATCCCGGCGATGGCGGCGCTGCTCGGGCAAAGGGCGCGGCGCTACGAAGTGAGCATACACGAGGCCACCATCGCGCTCGCCGAGTACCAGGCGATCGAGGCTTGGGCGACAGGTACGCCGCAGAAGCGCTGGGGTTTCAACCGCTTCACGCCGACCTATCCGATGGGTGTCTATCCCTGCCGAGAAGGTTTTATAGGCATCACCATCGTCACACCGGCACAATGGCGCGCGTTCTGCGACCTGATGGGCATGACCGATCTCAGCCGCGATCCTCGGATGGTGATGGGCGTCGAGCGCCTGGCCCATGCCGACGCGCTGGAGGCGCGCTTCGTGCCGCGCTTCCTCGAACGCACCGCCGAGGAATGGTTCGCCGAGGCCCTCGAACGCCGCCTGCCCTTCGCCATCGTTCCCGACATGATGCAGGTCCTGGACTGGCCGGTGTTCCGCGATCGCAAGGGCATCGTGCCCATCAAGATCGGCGAGCGCACCGTCGAAGCGCCCGGCTCGCCGCTGTCGCTCACCCGAACGCCGCCCTGCTTCGGCGGCAAGGTGCCCGCCGTAGGTGAAGACAACCTCCTCTGTCATCCCGAGCGCAGCTCTCACTGTCATCCCGAGCGTAGCGAGGGATCCTTCCTGGGGCCCCAAGGATCCCTCGGCCTGCGGCCTCGGGATGACAAGGAGGGTCCTCTTTTTGGCATCCGCATCATCGACTTCTCGATGGGCTGGGCCGGCCCCGTCTGCACCCGCCACCTCGCCGATCTCGGCGCCGACATCGTCAAGATCGAGGCCTGCGGCTATCCCGACTGGTGGCGCGGCGTCGACAATCGGCCGGAGACGGTGACGCAGCGTCTCTACGAGAAATCGGCTCGCTTCAACATCATGAACCGCGGCAAGCGCGCCATCACCCTCGACCTTACCCAGCCCGACGGCGTTCAGCTGGCCAAGGCGCTGGTCAAAGATGCCGATGCCGCGATCGAGAACTATTCCGCCGACGTGCTGCGCAAGCTTGGCCTCGATTACGCAGCGCTCGAGAAGATCAACCCGTCGATCGTGATGGTCTCCATGGCGGCGTTCGGCGCCGGCGGCGCCTGGCGCGAGACACGCGCCTACGGCTCGACCCTGGAGCAGGGCTCCGGCCTGCCCAGCGTCGGTGGGCGGGCCGGCGATCCGCCGATGATGAACCACCTCGCCTACGGCGACGCGGTGGGCGGCCTCAACGCCTGCTCGGCCCTGCTGGTCGCGCTGCTTCATCGCCGGCGGACCGGCGAAGGCCAGTTCATCGACCTCTCCCAGGTCCAGTGCATGCTGCCCTTCACGGCCGCATGGGCGATCGAGCAGTCGGCCGCCGGCTGCGTGGCACCGCGCGCCGGCAACCGCCATCCGCTGTTGGTGCCGCACGGCGTCTTCCCCTGCGCCGGCGCGGACAAGTGGGTCCTGATCGCCGTTACCGACGACGCGATGTGGGCACGGCTCGCGGACACGATCGGCCTACGCGAGCCGACGCTCGCCACACCGGCCGCCCGCCGCGCGGCCGAGGATCGCATCGAAGCCGTGATCGCCGCCTGGACAAGCCAGCGTTCGCCTGACGAGGCGATGCACGCCTTGCAGAAGGTCGGCGTGGCTGCCGGCGCCGTACGCCATCCTGCCGAGCTCCTGACGGATCCTCACCTCAAGGCGCGCGCCTTCTGGCAATGGCTCGACCGCGCCTATGTCGGCCGCCACCCGCAGCCCTCGCCGCCCTATCGCGGAGGCGACTCACCGCTCCCGCTGCGGGTACCTGCGCCAACGCTGGGGCAGCACAATGGGGAAGTCCTGGGTGGCCTGCTGGGTCTTGCCAAGACCGAGCTGGAGCGTCTCGAGCGCGACAAGGTCACCGGCTTCGAGGCTCTGCCGCCGGCGCAGCGCAAGGCTCGCGCCACGACAGGATGACCAAATAGGCTTGGCTTTTAAGTATTTCTACACTGAGCGGATAGGCGGCCGAGGGCTCTGTGCGCCGCCGATACCCCTTTGCTTTGACCAGATCGGGCAAGGTGCCGGCCTGACGGTTTTTACCCGGGACACGGGCGCCCAGCGGCTACACGCCAGCGAGCCAGCCGCGGCAATTTCTTTACTAGCGTCATTTGACTATTACTCCAACAAAAGTTAAGATACACTCTGGCCAAATTGGCATGAGCGGAACCCCTTCTCGAGGAAAGAACATGTTCAATTTTTCGACCGCCGCGCGTTCCCGGGTTTATCCATCCAGGAGACTTCTAACGTGACGGACCGGAAGACCCAGCTCGCCCGACTGCTTCCGGGCGATATATTCCACGCTTCGTGCTCGAACGACGCCAGCCTGATATGCCTCGTCGAGGAGGTCAGTGAGGCTCGCATCGTTGCCCGGCGAATCACCACGCAGGACCGTCTTTCATTTGATCGCACCACCGGACGCGACATCAGGGATAGGGCTGCTTGCACGATCGACTCCACCGCGCCGCTGCCTGTGCCGATTCACAACACCCTGCTGGGTCTCGAGCGAAAGATGCGGCTGCAAAGCGATCGCGAGAAGCTCAAGCTCGATCGCGACGAACGGGAGGCGCTCATGTTCGTCGGACCGTACTACGCGGCGAATCGCCTTCCGTGAGTGTCCAACCAGACGACAGGGGGGTAGCGGGAATGGCGGGAAGTGCGGGAAGTACCCAATCGTTCCGCGACGCGAGTGCATGCGGTGCAAGCACACGCGCCGCCAGCCTGCAGGTGCGATAGCAAGGACGGCATGGAAACATTCGACTACGTCATCGTCGGCGCCGGCTCGGCCGGCAGCGTTTTAGCCAATCGGCTGAGCGAGGACCCGGCCGTCACGGTCTGCGTGCTGGAGGCGGGGCCGCGCGATTGGCATCCGTTCATCCATATCCCGGCCGGTTTCATGTACACCCTGGTCGATCCGCGGGTGAACTGGCTCTACAAGTCCGAGCCCAGCGAATGGACCGGCGGGCGCGCCATCGCCGCCCCGCGCGGCAAGACGCTGGGCGGCTCGAGCTCGATCAACGGCCACATCTACAATCGCGGCCAACGGCTCGACTTCGACGGCTGGGCGCAGCGCGGCAACCGCGGCTGGGGCTATGCCGACGCGCTGCCCTACTTCCGGCGCACCGAGCGGCGGCTCACCATAGACGGGGGCCGCGGCGAGGAGCTGTTTCGCGGCTGCGAGGGCAACCTGCCGGTCACCGACCTCGACTGGCGCGATCCCTTGTGCGAGGCGTTCATCGAGGGTGCCGTGCAGATGGGCATCCCGCGCAACCAGGACTACAACGGCGCCCAGCAGGCCGGCGTGAGCTACGTCCAGCGCATCATCGAGAACGGCCGCCGCAAGAGCGCCGCGCGCGGCTACCTGCATCCCGCGATGAGCCGCACGAACCTCGTGGTGCGCACCAAGGCGCACGCGACCGAGATCGTGCTCGAGGGCAAGCGCGCGGTCGGCGTGCGCTATCGCAGCGGCGGCCGCAATGGGGTGCCGGTGGAAGTGCGAGCGCGCCGCGAGGTGATCCTGAGCGGCGGCGCGGTGAACTCGCCGCAGCTTTTGCAGGTCTCGGGCATCGGTCCGGCGCCGCTGCTGAAATCGCTGGGCATCGAGGTCAAGCACGCCCTGGCTGGCGTCGGCGAGAACCTGCGCGACCACTATGCGCCGCGCTTCGTCGCGCGCGTCAAGAACGCTACCACCATCAACGAGCGCTCCAAGGGCCTGCGGCTGGTCGGCGAGGTCCTGAAGTACGCCATGACGCGCAAGGGCATCCTGGCGCTGAACCCGACGCTGGTTTACGTGTTCTGGAAATCCGACGAGCACGTCGACAACTACGACCTGCAGTTCACCTTCACGCCGGCCTCATACAAGGAGGGTGTGCAGTCGACCCTCGACGACTTCCCCGGCATGACCATCGCCTCCTGGCAGCAACGTCCCGACAGTACCGGCTACGTGCGCGCCCGTTCGGCCGACCCGTTCGAGCATCCCGTCATCCAGCCCAACTATCTCGCGGCGGAAAGCGACCGGCGGGTGCTGCTGGCCGGCATGAAGATCGCCCGCCGCCTGCTGATGTCCAAGCCGCTCAGCCAGTACTATGACCGCGAGGAGTTTCCCGGCCCGCAGGCCAAGTCGGACGACGACCTTTTAGCCGCCGCCAAGCAGCGCGGCACCACGACCTTCCATCTCATGGGCACTTGCCGCATGGCGCCCGACAGCGATCCGACGGCGGTCGTCGATGCCGAGCTGCGGGTGCGCGGGCTGGACGCGCTGCGCGTGGTCGACGCCTCGATCATGCCGACCATGCCGTCGGCCAACCTCAACGCCTCGGTGCTGATGATCGCCGAGAAGGCCGCCGACATGATCCGCGGCAAGCCGCCGCTCGAAGCAGCGGTGCTGAAGGAGTGACCATGGTTGGCGGGACCGCGGGCCTCCTGGCCCGCCTCTGTCATCCCGAGCGAAGCGAGGGATCCTCAAGGCAACACGAAGGATCCCTCGGCCTTTGGCCTCGGGATGACAAATGAGCGGGCCTGGAGGCCCGCGGTCCGGCGAGAGCGAGGTCGTCGAGGCGATTGCCCGGCTGGTGCCTGCGACGCTCAAGGCCTTGCATACGCTGGAATTCGCCGGCCGGCATCTGTCGCCCGATGCGTTGCCGGAGCTTGTCGAAGCCATGGCCGGCCGCGACGACGAAGCCAACGCCGCCCTGGCGGAATCGCGCAAGATCGACTGGCCCGAGCGCCTCGCCGCGGTGCGCGGTTGCCTGGAGCCGGCCGCCGAGGCGGCCGCGCAGGGCATCGCCGCGTTGCGCGCCGCGGGCGAAGCGCCGCAGCCGATCGTCGCGGCCTATCGCGCGGTGCGCAACTACGCGAAGGCCTCTGAATCGCTTTATCCGATGGCGCCCTTCCTGAAGCCGGTCAGCCAGTTCTTCCTCGAGCCGGCGGCGCGCGACGATAGCGCCCTGATCGAGCGCCTGGCGCACGTCGCCGGAGGCGAGAAGGTGGGCGTGATGCATGTCGGCGGTCCGGCCGGCACGCGCGGCGCCTTCTCGCTCTACGTTCCCGAATACTACGACGCCGCTACCGCCTACCCGCTGGTCGTCGCGCTGCACGGCGGCAGCGGCAATGGCGGCGCCTTTCTGTGGAGCTGGCTTCGCGAGGCGCGCACGCGCGGTATCATCCTTTTAGCGCCGACGGCGATTGGCGCGACCTGGTCGCTGATGAACCCCGAGGAAGACGGGCCGAGCATCGATCGCATGGTCGAGTTCGTGGCAGGCCAGTGGAACATCGACGCGGGCCGCAAGCTGCTGACCGGTATGAGCGACGGCGGCACCTTCACCTACGTGCTGGGCCTCAGCGCCGGCTGTCGCTTCACCCATCTCGCGCCCATCGCCGCGGCGTTCCATCCGCTGCTTGCCAGCAGCGCAGACAGCGAGCGCGTCAAGGGCCTGCCGGTGCACATCGTGCACGGCGCACACGACTGGATGTTCCCGTCGCAGACCGCGGCGATGGCCGAGCGCGTCCTGCAGCAGGCCGGCGCCACGGTGGTGTTTCGCGAAATAGCCGATCTCTCGCACACCTATCCGCGCGACGAGAATGGGCCGATCCTCGACTGGTTCCTGGGAGCAACGACATGAGCACCATCGCGAAAGGCGGCAAGGCGCTGTACGGCGCGCCGCTCGGCATTCTGATGCTGGAGGCGCGCTTTCCGCGCATCCCCGGCGACATGGGCAACGCCGAGACGTGGCCATTTCCCGTGCTCTACCGCATCGTCGCGGGCGCCAATCCCGAGTCGGTGGTGCTGAAGGGCGCGGCCGGCCTGCTGCCCAACTTCATCGCGGCGGCCGAGGAGCTGGTGCGCTTCGGCGCCGAGGCGATCACCACCAACTGCGGGTTCCTGTCGCTGCTCCAGAAGGAACTCGCGGCCGCGGTCAAGGTGCCGGTCGCCACGAGCTCCTTGATGCAGGTGCCGTGGGTGCAGGCGACCCTGCCGCCCGGCCGGCGGGTCGGCGTCATCACGGTCAGTGCCCAGTCGCTGACGCCCAGGCATCTCGAGGCGGCCGGCGTGCCAGTCGACACGCCGCTGGTCGGCACGGAAAAGGGCCGCGAGTTCTTCCGCACCCTGGTCCTGGGCGAGCAGCAGGACATGGACATCGACGCCGCCGAGCAGGACATCCTGGAGGCCGGGCGCGCGCTGGTGGCAGCCCATCCCGAGGTCGGCGCCATCGTGCTCGAATGCACCAACATGCCACCCTATGCGGCGGCGCTCCGTGCCGCGCTCGGCCTGCCGGTCTACGACATCTATTCGATGATCAGCTGGTTCCACGCCGGCCTGCGGCCGCAGCGCTTCGCGCCTCCTCGCGATTGGTGAAGCGCGCGTTGCCGAGCCCGGTGCCGATGGTGAGCACGCCCCAGTGCTCGACGTCGGTCATGTTGGGCACCTCGCTCAAGCCTTGGACGACGGCGTCGTTGTGCATCACGACGACGGCGTTGTGACCCTGCAACTTGGGCAGCCGCTTGGTGATCTCGCGGCCGAGATGGAAGTCGCGATCCTCCCAGTTGCCCGGCAGGTTCTGGCCGCCGGTCAGGATGAAGCCGTGCCCGTCGATGAGGCCGGGACAGCCGACGCCGACGAACGGCGCCAGTTCGAGCTTCTCCTTCTCGGCAGCCTCGATCAGCTCACGAGCCATCGCGCCGATGCGGTCGAGCGCCTGCTCGCGGCTCGGGTGCTCGCCGCGATGGCGCCAGTGCAGGTGCTTCCAGACGCCGGCTTTCGAGAGATCGCCCTTCTTCATGTTGAGCTCGACGATGCCGACGCGGACGTTGGTACCGCCGACGTCGACGGCGAGGATGGCGTCATGGCCGGCCAGCACCCAGCTCGGCGCCAGCTGCACCGCGCCGATCAGGCCGGCCTTGTCCGGATGATGGCTGATGGTGCGCATTTCCAGGGTGGCGCCCTCGGCGGCGAGGAGGACCGCGGCGCGGCCCATCGCGAGCTCGCCGATGTGGCTCGAGCTCAGGCCGCCGCCGATCACGGTGCGCTCGGTCCCCTGCCAGTCCTTCAGCCGCATGAAGCGCCGCACCACGGTGGCGAGCTCGAGCGCGTATTCCTCGACGACGGTATGCACGAGGCCCGCCGCAAGAGGGTCGGCCCCGGCCAGCATCTTGTCGAGCTTGGCCTTGGAGACCTCCCAGCTGGGCGTATCGCCGAACGGGTCCTCGCCTTGTGCCCGAAGCTTCTCGCGCCAGTCGTCGAGAATGGCGCGGAAGGCGCGGCCGCTCGCACGGTCGCCCACGAAGCCTTCCTCGTCACGCAGGACCTCGTTGTAGGTATCGACGATCACGGCCGGCAGGACGCGCCCGCCGTGGACAAGGATCTGTGCCGGCTGCTCGTCCTGGACGGCGGCCTTGTCGATCATGGTCGTGTTGTCGGGAATGGCTGCCTCCCCCGTCGCGGCGCTCCGCTCTGGTCACTCATCGGGCCCCACAGCGGCCCCACCGTGAGCCGTCAACGGCCGCGGTGTCCGCTGGTTGCCGAATGATCACCCAAAGGTCGCTAGCGCAGGCCGGCCATGACCTTGCGCGCTTGGCGGATCTGGCGCCGGCGGATGGGCGCGGTCGCGAGCTCGGCCTCCAGCGCCGCGATGCGCTCGCCGGTGCCGAGCAGGTCGAGGCGCGAGTGGCGCAGGCGCACGAACAGCCCCTCCTCCTCGCGCTTCATCAGCTGGCGCGCGTGCTCTGCCAGCACCAGCGCGGCGGCGTCGAAGTCGCCGCTGTCGGCCGGCATGCTCTCGACCCTGAGCACGAGATGGACCAGCTCGTCCTGCTCGACGCGCGCCCTGGCCAGCAGCTCCCGATCGTCACCCTCCAACACCGCGTCCGCGGCGGGATAGAAAAGCTGCTTCTTGAGACGAGCCTGCAGGGCGAGCGCATGGCAGAGGCGCAAGGCGAGCTTGCCCTTCTCCAGCGTTTCCGCCGCGTGCCGCCGTCGCTCGAACTCCTGGGCGAGCTTGTCGATTTCGTTGTGGCGGGCGGTCAGCAGTACGAGGGCGTCGTGCGGACTGGCTTTGGCTTTCGCCATGCCTCGTTCGGCTTGCGCGGCCCTGCGGTGGGCAACGTTCATCGGCCCCTCTCTTCGCTCGAAAGAGAACGGTCGCGCAGCGTGACGGTTCCAGGAGCTGTCCGCTCCAACGAGGCCGGCCTAACGGTTGGCGGCGGCTCCGGTTGCCGAGGGCTCGCCGAGCGACAACATCAGCCGGTTGGCCCAGTTGAAGAACGAGGCGGCATTGATCACGTCGACGATCGCCGCGTCGTCCAGCCCGACCGCGCGCAGGCGGTCGACGTGCTCGGGACCGAAGGTGACGGGCGTCGCGGTCAGCGCGACGGACGCGGCGACGATGGCATTCCAGCGCGCATCGAGGTCGGCCTCGACGCCCTTGGCGAGCAGCCGGTCGACGTCGTCGACGCGCTTGGAATAGGTCGCGGCGAAGCGGGCGTGGACCGAGGCGCAGTAGATGCAGCCGTTGAAGCGCGAGGTCGCGGCGGCGGCGAGCTCGCGCTCGGCGCGCGGCAGGCCGGCATCGGAATTGTAGAAGATGTCCTTGTCGGTGCGCGTGCGCGCCTCGAGCACCTCGGGATCGCGCACCAGCAGGCGGAAGTAGGGCGACTTGGCGCGCGCCGCATCGACCAGCGCCGCCATGTGCCTGGCCGTCAGGTCCTGTTCGGCCATCGGCTCGAGCCAGGGCAGCCAGTCGAGCTGGTCGCGCGTGAAGACCAGCGGCTCGACGTGCTCTGGCGGGGTGAGAACCTTTTCGCTCATCGGGGCCTCGCTTGCAGGACACGCAGGCCGGTCATGACCCGGATCTGGTACGACAGAAAGGCCACGAGCTGCGAGATCGCCACGATGCCGGTGGTCGACCAGCCGGCATCGAGCAGGGCCTGCAGGTGAGCCGGCGCCGCATCGCGCGGGTGGTAGACCAGCATGTGCGCATGCTCGAGTGCGGCCGCGATGCGCTCGCCAAGCTGATCGCGCACCGGCAAGGCAATGCGATCCGCCGCACCCGGCTTGTCCTCGGCGCTGAGCGGCCCCACGGGATAACGGCCCCACGGGCCTTGGCTCCCTGCCGCGGCGGCCGCCATGCGCACCGCTTCCTGCAGCTCGGGATCGGCTTCGAGGAGCTTGCCGTAGTGAGCAGTGATCTCCTGCTTGCCATGCAAACGGGCAACGAACAAGGCGATCGCGAAGCGCTCGCGCTTGCTGGCGTCGGCTTCGCTCGCCGGCTTGAACAACGAATCGTAGGTCGCCTGCGCATGAAGGCGCGCCTGCGGGCGGCGCGTGCGGATGGTGTCGAGCGCCGAGCCAGGCGCGATGTCCGCCAGCGAGTCGATCACGTCAGCCATTCAGGCCACCCTCCGCTTGCCGGTCGCGGCACTCGGCACCCAGCCGAGCGCCGGCGCCACTTTCTCGGCGACCAGCTCGATCGAGCGCAGGATATAGGGATGTGGCGGATCGATCGAATGAGCCTGGATCGTGAGATCGGTGGCGCGCTCGAGCGTCGCGTCGGTCTGCAGCGAGGCGACCACCTCGTCGGGCGTGCCGATATGCACGTCGAACGCCGCGATCAGGTCGCCGACCAGGTTGCCGGAGGAGAGATTGCCGGTGGCGGCCAGGCGATGACGCAGCCGCGCCAACCCGGTTTCGGCAAAGCGCATCGCCTCCCTGCGGTCGTCGGCGGCGTAGACCGTGCGCGAGGCGAGGATGCGCGGCGCGCGGCCCTTGGGCAGCGCTTCGAGATAGGCGTCGATCATCGGGTTCTGGATCTCGGCCAGGGTGGCGTTGGGCGCGTCGGACGAGCGCGGCTGGGTGCGCGACAGCATCAGCCCGTCGCCGGCCAGCCCGGCGCGGCGCGCACCCTCGACCGAGAAGGTGGCCTGCCAGATGCGATCGACCAGGGTCGGGCTCGAGGGATAGAGCTTGTCGCCGCCGGGCAGCGCGCCGCCATTCCACGCCGTGCGCATCAGCTCGAGATTGCCGTTCATCAGCGTATGGCGATCCTTGGCATCGAGCCCGAAGGCGGTGAAGGCCGTGAGATTGCCGCCCGGGCCGACGCCCACTTCGAGCCGGCCGCCGGAGATCAGGTCGGTGACGACGGCGTCCTCGGCGACGCGCACCGGCAGCTCGAGCGGCAGGGTGACGATGCCGGTGCCGAGCCGGATGCGCGTGGTCTGGACCGCGACCTGCGAGAGGAACACGAAGGGCGCCGGCAGCCCGCCCTCGCCTTCGTGGAAATGATGCTGGGCGATCCACGCCGAATCGAAGCCGCAACGCTCGGCGTGCTTGATCTGCTCGGTCGCCAGCCGATAGCGCTCGGCGGCATCGGCCTGGTCGAGCAGGCGCGTGAAAAAGCCCAGCCGCTTGGGCGAAGAAGACGTCGTCATCTAGATGAACCCTGCGCGAGAATCGGGGTTGGATGCAAGCACCGGCATGCCGCGGCCGGGAATGGCCTCTATGAGGTCGCGGGTGTAGTCGCTGTCGGGGCGCGCGAACACCCGCTCGACCGGCCCGCCATCGACTTGGCGGCCCTTGTGGATCACCGACACCGTATCGGAGATCTGCTGCACCACGGCAAGGTCGTGGGACACGAAGAGGTAGGTGAGGCCGAGCGTGCCCTGCAGCTCATCGAGCAGCGCCAGGATCTGCGCCTGCACGGTGACGTCGAGCGCCGACACCGCCTCGTCCAGCACCAGCACGCGCGGGCCGAGCACCAGCGCGCGGGCGATGGCGACGCGCTGCCGCTGGCCACCCGACAGCCCGCGCGGATGCCGTGTCAAAAAGGCTTCGGGCAGGCCGACGCGGCCGATCATGTCGCGCACCTTGCGCGCGCGATCGGCGGCCGCGATGGGCTCGAAGTTCAACAGTGGCTCCTCGACGATGTGGAACACCGTCTGGCGCGGATCGAGCGAGCCGAAGGGGTTCTGGTAGACCAGTTGGATGTGGCGGCGGAACCGGCGCAGCGCTTCGCCCCTGAGCGTCGTGACATCCATACCGTCGACCAGGATGCGGCCGGCCGTGGGCTTCAGGAAGCCAACGATGCTGCGCGCTGCGGTGGTCTTGCCGGACCCCGATTCGCCCACAACGGCGTGCGTGGTGCCGCGGCGGACTTTGAACGAAAGCCCGTCGAGGGCGCGGAAGGTCTTCGCGCCGCCTCCGGCGATGGGAAAGTCCTGGGTCAGCCCATCGACCTCGATGGCGAGGTCCGTCGCATCGCCGCCAACGCTGCGGCGCAGGCGCGGCTTGGCGAGCGACGGTGCATCCGACAGCAGGCGCCGGGTGTAGGCGCTGGCTGGCGCCGCCAGCACGTCCTTCACTGGCCCCTGCTCCTGGATGCGGCCGCCTTGCAGCACCACCAGCCGGTCGGCGCGATCGGCGGCGACGCCGAGATCGTGCGTCACCAGCAGGACCGAGGTGCCGTTCTCGCGCCGGAGCTCGTCGATGAGGTCGAGGATGCGCCGCTGCACCGTGACGTCGAGCGCGCTGGTCGGCTCGTCGGCGATGATCAGCTTCGGTTTGAGGGCGACCGCAATGGCGATCAGCACGCGCTGCCTCATGCCGCCTGACAGCTCGTGCGGATACTGTCGCGCGCGCATCTCGGCCGGCATGAGGCCGACCCGGGTCAGCAAGTCGAGCACGCGGGTGCGGATGGCTTTGCGATCGCCCCGCTTGTGGATCTGCATCACCTCAGCGAGTTGCGAGCCCACGGTGCGCACCGGGTTGAGCGAGCTACCGGGATCTTGCGGGATCAGGCTGACCACGGCGCCGCGAATGGCATCCAGCCGACGCTGCGACCAGCCGGCGATGTCGGTGCCGCTGAGGCGAATAGCGCCGCGCTCGATCCGTCCGTTGCCGGCCAGCAGGCCCAGCACGGCCTGCGCCGTGGTCGTCTTGCCCGAACCCGATTCACCCACCAGCGCCACGACCTCGCCCGGCGCGACGTGGAATGAGACGCCGTGGACCACGCGCTGCTCGTGATCGCCCATGCGGTAAGCGATCGCGAGATCGTCGACCTCGAGGAGCGGCGCCGTCATGCGCCGCTCCGCTGGATCGACTTGCTGATGCGGTCGGCCGCCAGCACGACCAGCACCACGACCAAGCCGGGCGCGGCGGTGAGCCACCAGGCGCGCGACAGGTAGTTGCGGCCCTCGGCGATCAGCAGGCCCCATTCCGGGGTGGGAGGCGGCGCGCCGTAGCCCAGGAAGCCCAAAGTCGAGATCGCGAGGATGGCCGAGCCGAACTGCAGCGCGGCGAGCGCGATCACCGAGGTCAACGAATTGGGCAGCACGTGGCGCCGCAGCACGGCCCAGAATGTGCCGCCGCTGCCGAACGCCGCCTCGACATAGTCGCTGCGCCGAACGCGCACGACCTCGGAGCGGGCAAGGCGCGCGAAACGCGCCACCGACACCGCGCCGACCGCGATCGCCACGTTGATGGTGCCGAAGCCCAGCAGCACGATGATGCTGAGGCTGAGCAGCAGCGAGGGCACGGCCAGCAGCGAATCGACCAGCCGCATGATCAGCGCCTCGAGCCAGCCGCCGCGCGACCCGGCGATCAGCCCGAGCAGGGTGCCGAACAGAAGGCCGACCGCGACAGCCACGAAGGCGCCGCTCAGCGAATAGCGCGCGCCGTAGACGATGCGGGCATAGAGGTCGCGGCCGAGTCCGTCGGTGCCCAGCACATGCTCGGCGCTGGGCGGCTGCAGCTGCTCGCCCGGCACGCCTTCGGTGCCGCTGTAGCCGGTGAAGAGCTGCGGCAGCAGCGTCCAAGTGAACACCAGCGCAATCACCAGACATGACAGTGCCAGACTGGGCGACAGGCGCTTCAAGCGCGCTGTCCACGGCGGCCGCGCCGGCAGAGCTTCGACAATCAGCGCGAGGTCGTCTTCGCCGGTCTCGCGGCTCGTCATGTCGTGGTCGCGACGCGGTGGCCCAGCCGCGGATCGACGACGGGATAGAGGAGATCGACCACGAGGTTGATGGTCACGAAGGCGAAGGCGGAGATCACGACGATCGCCTGCAACACGGCGGTGTCGTGGTTGTTCACGGCCTGGTATGTCAACCCTCCCAGTCCGCTCAACCCGAACACCGCCTCGGTCACGACCGCGCCGGCCAAAAGCTCGCCGAACAGGATGCCGGCAATCGTCAGCGTCGGGAGCACCGCGTTGCGCGCCACGTGCCGCCACAGCACCCAGCTGCGCGAGGCGCCCTTGGCGCGGGCGACGGCGACGAAGGGCTGCGCCAGCACCTCGTCGATGTTGCGCATCAGGACCTGGGCCAGCGGTGCGGAGATCGGGATGGCGAGCGTAGCGACCGGCAGGACGAGCTTCTCGACAGGGCCAGGGCTGATCACCGAGACGAGGCCGAGCTGGAAGGAGAAGATCTGGATCAGCATGATGCCGAGCCAGAACACGGGGATGGAGATGAACAGCGAGGGCAGCGACTGCAACGCACCGCGCAGCCGTCCCATGCCGACCATGTTCGACATCGCAGCCAGCACGACGGTGAGGAGGACGGCGGCGAGGAACGCCAGGCCCGCGAGCTGCAAGGTCGGCGGCAGGTTGACCGCGAGCTGGTGTCTGACCGGCACGCCGGCTTGGATCGAATAGCCGAAGTTGCCGCTGAGGAAGTTGCCCACGGTCTTGAGGTACTGCTCCCAGATCGGCAGGTCGGCACCGTAGGAGGCGCGGATCTCGGCGACCTGTTCGGCGCTCAGCCCCATCTCCGGGCTCATGAACTTGATCATGATGGCGTCGCCCGGCAGCGCCTGCAGCAGCACGAACGCCGCTGTGAAGGTCACCACCAGCACCGCCAGCGCCTGCCCGACGCGCCCCAGGATGTAGCGGATCATCGATCCGACCGTTCTGTCATCCTGAGCGCACTCCTATCATCCCGAGCGCAGCGAGGGACCTTTCCTGCGGCCTCAAAGGCCCCTCGCTTCGCTCGGGGTGACAGAGAATCACTTGGGTGCGAGCCAAGCCGCATAGAAGCTCGGGCGGCCGACGGCCTCGAACGCGAAGTCCTTGAACCTGGGCGACGCGGCGAAGGCCTGCGGCTCCTCGAAGATCGGGATCGTGTAGGCCTGGTCGATCACATAGGTCTGCACCTCGCCGACCAGCGCCATCCGCTTGGCGTAATCAGTCTCCGCCGCGATCGCCTCCAAAAGCCCGTTAAGCTTGTCGTCGACGAAGCTTTGCACCCGCGTGGCAAGGCCGCCCTTCTGCAAGAGCACGTTGCGCGTCGCCGGATAGTACTGGCTCCTGATCACGTCGGGATCGGCGCGGCCGACCATCGCCGGCGCGACCGGCGTCTTGATCGGATCGAGGCTGTCGGCGACGCGGCTGCCGGCGTCGCCCGCCAGCACGACGAGCTTGACGCCAACCTTGGCCCACTGTTGCGCCACCAGCTGCAGCGTCTCCTTGTTCTGCGGCTGCGGCGGCGATTCGTAGGCCGTCAGGATCATCTCCTTGCCGTCCTTCTGACGCAGACCCTTGGGCCCCAGCGCCCAGCCTCCGTCGTCGAGCAGCTTGGCCGACAGCGCCGGATCGTAGGTGAGCTTGGCCGAAAGATCGACGTAGCCCTGCGCCGTCGAGGCGATGATCGACTTGGCGAGCGGATAATTGGCCGAGAACAGCGTCGTTACGATCTCCTTGGCGTTGGTCGCATGCAGCAGCGCCTGGCGCACGCGCAGATCGGCGACCAGCGGATTGTCGGGCCGGAACACCACGCTGTTGTTCACGCCGCGGGTCGGCGGCGCGTAGATCGTGAAGCCCTTCGACTGGACCTGCTTCTCGTCATAGGCCTGCACCTGGCGAATGACCTGCGCCTGGCCCGCGAGCAGCGCGCCGATGCGCACGCTGTCCTCGGGCGTGACGACGTACTTGATGACGTCGAGGTTTGCGCGGCCCTGATGGGCGAGCCTTGCCGGCCCCCAGGCGTAGTCCTTGCGGGCGGCGAGCACCAGCTCACGCCCCAGCACCTCGCTCTGCACTACGAACGGCCCGGAGCCGATGATCTTGGTGGCGTCGCCCAGGGCATCGTCCGGCAAGGCCAGCGTCTTCAGCGACACCAGGCCCGAGCCGATCACCGAGGTGCCTTGCAGGAAGCCGACCGATGGCTTGCTGAAGGTGAATTTCACGGTCAAGGAATCGATGACCTCACTTGCCTTGTAATTGGTGATCACCTCGGAGACCGGGTGCTTCAGCTCCTTGTTGCCGAGGCCATAGGTGTCGAAGTTCTTGGCGACCGCCGCGGCATCGAGCGGCGTGCCGTCGGAGAAGGTGACCCCGGGCCGGATCTTGAAGACGTACTCGGTGGCGTCGCCGTTGACCGTCCAGCTCTCGGCGATCCACGGCTCGATCTCGAGCGTCTTGGGGTTCTGGTAGGTGAGCTTGTCGGTGATCTGGTTCAGCACCCCGCCGTTGGGATAGAAGCCGCCGGCCGGCGGATAGAGGTTGGTGTGCGCCTGCTGCTCGAGATAAACCAAGGTGCCGCCTTTGACCGGTTGCGAAGACTGCGCGAGAGCCGCGCTCGCACCGATCGCGGCTGCGATTGCCGCCGCCGACAATATCGTTCTCATCGACACCATCATTTCCCTTGGCCGCCAGCTTACGCAGCCCGCTCGGCGGCGCTCATGCAGAATCCAGGCCGAACCCCGGCCGGAGGCCGATAGTTGGGGTGCGACGGGAACCCGGTCAAAGGCAGTGATTTCCGGCAACGAACGCAGGAAGGAAGAATTGCCTCGTTTCCACGTGGAAACGCGGAAAGTCTTTCCCGACAGACTATCGCGAAAAGACCAGGTCCTTCATGTCGGTCCGCACTTCCCAGCCATGACGTTCGAGCTCCGGGTCGAGATGCTCCTCGACGGGAAAGCCCAGGCAAAGATAGGCGACCAGGTTCCACGTCGCGGGGACGTCGAGCGCGCGCTTGACGACCTTGGGATCGAGGATCGAGACCCAACCCATGCCGATTCCGTCGGCGCGCGCGCCCAGCCACAAGGTCTGGACCGCGGCGACGATCGAATAGTGCGCGGTCTCCCGCATGGTCTGCTGGCCGAGCCCGCTGCCGGTTCGTGTTGCATCGTCGGAGAACACCGCGAGATGTACGGGCGCTTCCCTGAGCCCCTCGAGCTTCAGCGTGGCATAGATCGTGTGCTTCTCGCCGCTGTAGCCGGCGAGGGCGCGCTCGTTGGCCTCGGTGAAGCTCTTGATGACTGCTTGCCGCCGTTCAGGAGAATCGACGTAAACGAAGCGCCACGGCTGGCTGAGGCCGACCGACGGCGCATGGCTTGCGAGCTCCAGCAGGGCGTCGATCCGTTCGCGTGCTATCGGATCCTTGCGAAAGCGGCGCACGTCGCGGCGCAACAGGACTAGGTCGCGGAACCGGGCGCGGAACGTTGCATCGAATGTCGGACTCATTGTTGCCTGTCGATGTAATGGAAAAAGGTGCCGCTTGCCGAGCCACGGCGGCCGCCGCCTTCGGCGACGGCCGAGCCGGCGGCGTCGCAGCACTGAACCAGCGGCTCGTCGCGATTGGCAAGGACGGCGGCGTAGTGGAACTCGTGGCCCAAGATCTCGCTGCCGGCGGTGCCGAGCGGGCAATCGGCGACGAGCCGGGCCCGACGATAACCGAGATGCAGCTGGCGCTTGGCGAACGACGTCTCCAGCGTGAGCAGGCCTACCATGGCGTGATGCACGCCCTGGGCGTCCTCGATCCCGTTGCCCAGCACCATGTAGCCGCCGCATTCGCCGTGGATCGGAACGGAGCGCGCAGCCGAGGCGCGCAACCCAGCCTGGAAACGATGCGCGGACGCCAACGTTCCGGCATGGAGCTCGGGGTAGCCGCCAGGCAGCCACACGACGTCGGCGTCGCCGGCCGGCGGCTCGTCGGCCAACGGCGAGAAGACACGGATTTCCGCGCCGGCCGCGCGCCAGGCTTCGAGGAGATGCGGATAGAGGAACGAGAATCCCGCGTCCTGAGCCAGCGCGATGCGCTGCCCCGGCGGCGGCGGAAGGCGTGCGGCGGCGGCACGCAACACGAGCGGCCGGGCGACGCCCTGTACTGCGCCGAGGTCCACCGCCGCTTCGATGCGGCCGGCCAGGGCGTCGAGCCGGCGGTCAAGATCGGCGATTTCGCCCGCTTGCACCAGCCCGAGATGGCGTTCCGGCAAGCCGATCGCCTCGTCGACGAGCAGAGCGCCGAACAGCGGGATGCCGATGCGGTCGAGCCCTGTCGTAATCGACGCCAGGTGCCGCTGGCTGCGCACGCGGTTGAGGATGACACCGGCAACGGCGACATCGTCGCGATAGCGGGCGCAGCCGGCCGCAACTGCCGCCGCCGTCTCGGCCTGGCCTGCCACGTCGAGCACCAGGACCACGGGCCAGCCCAGCAGCGCCGCCAGGTCGGCGGTCGAGCCGTTACCCGCCTGGCCGACGCGGGGGGCACCGTCGAACAGGCCCATCACCCCCTCGACGATCGACAGGTCGGCCGAGGCCGCATGGTCCCACGCGACGTGCGCCAGCGACGGCCGCGACATCGCCCAGCAATCGAGCGTGTAGCTCGGCCGGCCGGCCGCGACGGCGTGGAACGCCGGGTCTATGTAGTCGGGCCCGCACTTGAAGGGCTGGACTGCCAGGCCCGTGCGCGCAAGCGCGCGCAGCAGGCCGAGCGTCACCGTCGTCTTCCCGGCACCCGACCGCGCGGCGCCGATGATGACGCCACGGGCTCGGTTGGAGACGGTCATGGCCAGCGCACCATCCCCGACAGGAGCCGTTCACGCAACCTGGCGATCGCGCCGATGACGACGATGGCCGGCGAACCGATACCCTCGGCGCGCGCCTCGTCCGCCACGCGCGCCAACGAGCTTTCAAGGACCCGCTCGGCCGCCGTGGTCGCAGCATGGATCACGGCGACCGGTGTCTGCGGCGCCAACCCGCCAGCCTGCAAGGCGGCGGCGATCTCGGTCAGCTGGGTCATCGGCATGTAGAGCAGGATGGGCTGGCCGAACCTTGCCAAGGCCGCCCAGTCGGCGGCCGACCGGCCATCCTCGGCGCGATGACCGGCCGCCAGCACCACGGCATGGTTGGTATCACGGGAAGTCGTCGGGATGCCTGCCAACGCCACCGCCGCCAGGCCCGAGGTGAGGCCCGGAATGACGCGGAACGGCACGCCTGCCGCGGTCAGCGCCGAAGCCTCTTCCCAACCACGACCGAACACGAACGGATCGCCGCCCTTCAGCCGCAGGACACGGCGTCCCTGTCGCGCCCGCTCGATCAGCACCTCGTTGATGTCGCGCTGTTGTGGCGACGGCCGGCCGCCCCGCTTACCGGCGGGAATCAGCTCGGCGTCACGGCGGGCCAGCCGCAGAACCCGGGGATCGACCAGCGCGTCGTGCACCACGTCATCGGCGAGCGACAGCGCATGGAGGGCGAGCACCGTCAGCAGCCGGGGATCGCCCGGCCCGGCACCAGTCAGCCATACCTCGCCCGGCGGAAACTCGGGCAGATCAAGAAAGTTCGACGGGATCACGCGCCCCGGCCGCGGAAGCGGCGCTGGTAGTCGGCGTCATACAGGGCGCTGTTGGCGAAGTCGCGCGCGCCCAGCACCTTGCCGACGACGATCACGGCGGTACGTTCGACCGGGGTCTTGGCGATCTCCTCGGCGATGCTGCCGAGCGTGGCACGCACCACACGCTGGTCCGGCCAGCTGGCGCGGTACACGACCGCGGCCGCGCAGTCGGCGCCGTAGTAGGGCACGAGTGCTGCGACGACCTTGTCGATGGCGTGGATCGACAAGTGGAGGGCGAGCGTGGCGCCGGTGCGGGCGAAAGCTTCCAGAGTCTCGTGCGGCGGCATTGCCGAGGCGCGGCCGGGCGTGCGGGTCAAGACGACGGACTGCGCGAGCTCAGGCAGGGTCAGCTCCTGGCCGAGTGCGGCCGCTGCCGCGGCGAACGAAGGCACGCCGGGCGTGATCGTGTAGGGGATGCCGAGCTCGTCGAGGCAACGCACCTGCTCGCCGAGCGCGCTCCACACCGAGAGGTCGCCCGAATGCAGGCGGGCCACGTCCATGCCCTGCTCCGCCGCGAGTCGGCAGTGCTCGATGATCTCCTCGAGCGACAGAGGCGCGGTGTCGACGATCTTGGCGCCCGGCGGGCAGTACTCGAGCAGCTCCTCTGGCACCAGCGATCCGGCGTAGAGGCAGACCGGGCAGCGGCTTATCAGGTCGCGGCCGCGCACTGTGATGAGGTCGACGGCGCCGGGGCCCGCGCCGATGAAATGCACTGTCATTTTCCTTCTCCGATGGCGATGGCGCAGGTGGCCTGGCGAGTTGCGATCCGCTTGCCGAGCAGCCGCCCGTTGCGGCCGGCCGCGACCAGGGCCGCGGCTTCGGCAATCGACGGCACGCCCTTGGCGCTGGCGACACGCTGCGATTGGGTAGG
>JAFAKN010000700.1 GCA_019235415.1 Alphaproteobacteria bacterium | reverse complement strand
AGGATCAGCGAGTTGGGCAGCACCTCCAGCAGGATGGTGGTGACCGGCCGGCGCTGGAAGAAGGAGAGCCCGAACTCGCCGTGCATCAGGTTGCCGAGATAGATGAAGTATTGCTGCCACAGGGGCCGGTCGAGGCCGAACTGCGCCAGCATGGCCTGCTGCTGGTCGGCGTTCAGGTTCTCGTTGATGAAGGCGGCGAGCGGCGAGCCCGGCATCAGCCGGAACATGAAGAACAGGATGGTGATGACCGCGAGCAGCGCCACCGCGTTGTGCAGGAAGCGCTCGAAGATGAGCTTCATGCTTCCTCCCCAACGAAGTTGGGGAGGTGTCGGCGTCTTGCGCCGACGGAGGGGTCATGGTTCGACGAGATCCATGACCCCTCCGTCCGCTGCGCGGACACCTCCCCACGCGAGGCGTGGGGAGGAGAAGATAGGCGCGATCGAACCATCACTCCGTCGTCAGCTTTTCCTGCTTGCCGGCGGGGTAGTAGAGCTTGCCGCCGACCAGGCGGTAGCCGGCGTCCTTGAGGATCTTCTTGGCCTCGGCGAGGCCGGTCTTGAGGTCGTCGACGGCGGGGTCGTGCCAGAACTTCAGCACCGGCGAGACGTAGCTGTTGGCCGGGATGGCATAGTCGCCCCAGGCGGCCGACACCATCAGCCGCCGGTCGATGGCGAGCGAGAGGGCGCGGCGGAAGGCGACGTCGTCGAACGGCGGACGGCGGTTGTTGAAGGCGACGTACTCGAAGCCGATGTCGACCTCGCTGCGGATCGCGATGTTGGGGTTGTCCTTGGCGAACTTGATCAGCACGTCGGGATCGCCGCCGAACATGCCCAAAAAATTGATCTCGCCGCTCTTCAGCATGCCGAGCGTCGCCTCGGCGTTGGGCACGATGCGCATGATCCAGCGCGCGACCTTGGGTGCCGCGAAATGCTCGCCGAAGCGCTCGAGCACGATCTCCTCGTTGGGTGCCCAGCGCACCAGCTTGAACGGCCCCGAGCCGATCCGGGAGACGTCCTTGAGCTGCTCGGCGGTCTCCGGCTTGCCGGCGAGGTCCTTCAGCACCGGCTCCCAGATGTGCTTGGGGATCAGGTTGATCTTGGCGAGCGAGGCGGTGAAGAAGGTCGTGTTGGGCGCCTTTAATTTGAAGCGCACGCCGAGGTCGCCGGTCTTCTCCATCGCCACGATGTCGGTGACGAACGGCTTGTACATAGGCGCCTTGTCGCCGGCCGGCGCCTGGAAGGAGAAGATCACGTCCTCGACCGTCACCGGCTGGCCGTCGTGCCATTTCATGCCGGGCCTGAGCTTGATGTCGACCGTCGTGTCGTCGATCCAGCTGACGCTCTCGGCCGCCCACGGCTTGGGCATGCCGTCGGGTCCGATGCGCATGACGCGGTCCCAGATCAGGTCGGTCACCCAGCTGTCGACCGCGCCGCCGATGTACAAAGGGTTGGTGGCGTTGATCACCTCGTTGCTGTTGATGATGAGGTCCTTCTGCGCGCCCAGCGGCTCGATGTTGAGGAAGGTCCAGATGTTGCGGATGCCGATGCCGCTTTCGTTGACGACCGAGTCTTCCTTGAACACCGCCTTGTTGAAGGCGGTCAGGTACTTGGGATGCACCAGGAAGGCCTGTGGCTGGTCGCGGTCGATGATCTCCTGCATCTTGAACGCCGTCTTGCGCCGCTCCTCGGGATCGAGCTGCGTGCGCTGCTTCTCGGCCAAGGCATCGTACTCGGGATTGATGTAGCCGATGAAGTTGTAGCCCTTCTCGGCGTATTTCGAATGGTAGAGGCTGTACAAAAGCTCGTCGGGATCGCTGCGCTCCGGCCGCCCGACCATGCGCCACATGGTGGCGTCCCATTTGTCGCGGGTGAACCAGATGAGCTGGGTCTGCGCCTGGCGCTGCAACGGCTTGACGTCGACGTCGAGCCCGAGCTTGCGCCATTCCTGCGCGATCAATTGCGACGCCTGGTAGGCCTGCGGCAAGGCTGCCTGCGGCCAGGTGTAGAGGTTGATCTTGCGGACCTTCTCGGACGGGCCCTGGGCGAGGGCTGGGCCGCCGCTTGCAAGGACGGCAGCGCCGGCCGCTACCAGTATCGTTCTTCTCTTCGCTGGGAGCGCGTCACTCCGGCGGCGCATCTTCTCCGTCGGCGAAATCGTATGAGCGCCACTGGAGTGGCGCGCTCCCAGCAATTTCATGATGCCTCCCGTGCCAGACGTGACTGGCGTGCGTACCGGTTTTCCGGAATTTTCAGGCCGAGATTCTCGCGCAAGGTCGCGCCGGTGTATTCGGTGCGGAAGATGCCGCGGCGCTGCAGCTCGGGCACGACCAGGCGGCAGAAATCGTCGAACGGCTTGGGATAGTAGTTGCACACGACGTTGAAGCCGTCGGCCGCCTCCACCTTGAGCCACGCCTCCATCTCGTCGGCCATGTATTCGGGCGTGCCGACCAGCACGCGATGGCCGGTGCCGGCGGCGGTGTGGCGCGCGATCTGGCGCAGGGTCATGTTGTTGTCGCGCGCCGTCTTCACCACCAGCGCCTGGCGCGCCTTGGCTGCATTGCTGGGCGGCAGGTCGGGCAACGGCCCGTCGAGCGGATACTTGGCAAGGTCGAGGCCGCCCGAGATATGCGACAGCGACTGCAAGGCCACGTCGTCAGTCATCAGCGACTGCAGGTACTCGTAGTTGTCCTTGGCCTCCTGCATGGTCTTGCCCAGCACCGGCGTCAGGCCCGGCATGATCAAAACGTCGTCGGGCGTGCGGCCGTAGCGCGCGGTGCGGCTCTTGATGTCGGCATAAAACGCCTTGGCCTCGTCGATCTTGGTCTGCGCCGTGAACACCACGTCGGCGGTGCGCGCCGCGAGCTCGCGGCCGGCTTCCGACGAGCCCGCTTGCGCGATCACCGGCCAGCCCTGCGCCGAGCGCGTGATGTTGAGCGGCCCCTTGACCTTGAAGTGCTTGCCGACGTGGTCGAGGAAATGGACCTTGCTGCGGTCCATGTAGACGCCGCTCTCTTTGTCGCGCAGGAGGCCGTCGTCCTCCCAGCTGTCCCACAGGCCGGTCACGACCTCGTAGAACTCGGCGGCGCGCTCGTAGCGGTCGGCGTGGGCGAGATGCTGGTCGAAGCCGAAGTTCTCCGCCTCGTCCTCGATCTGCGACGTCACCAGGTTCCAGCCGGCG
>JAFAKN010000696.1 GCA_019235415.1 Alphaproteobacteria bacterium | reverse complement strand
GATAGACGCCGTTGGTCTTGCTGGCGATCATGGCGTTGCCGCCGATGAAGGTCTGCACGCCGGGCGGGCTCCAGACCTGGCCGCCGGGGAAGCCCGGGGTCCTGAAGCCCTTGCGGTCCCACGGCTGCACGGCGCGGCCGTCGATCGCCTTGGCGCCTTTGCCTGCGTACTCCGGCACGACCTGCTCGGTGGCGGGCGCCGTCAGCCAGGCCTTGGCCTTGGCCAAAAGCTCATTCGCCGGCACGACGTCGTGGATCAGGCCGAACCCCTTGGCGGCATCGACGGTGAGGTCCTTGCCTTCGAGCAGGATGGGCGCGGCGTTCATCACGCCGATCAGGCGCGGGATGCGCTGCGTGCCTCCGCCGCCGGGCAGTAGGCCGAGCTTGACCTCGGGCTGGCCGAGCTTGGCCTTGGGGTTGGCGGCCGCGATGCGGTGATGGCAGGCGAGGCAGATCTCGAAACCGCCGCCCAGCGCGGTGCCGTTGATCGCCGCCACGATCGGCTTGCCGCCGGTCTCCTGGCGGCGGAACAGCTTCTGCAGCTGGCTGAACTGGTCCATCAGCTTGGCGGCATCCGAGGTGTCGGCGCCCAAAAGCATTTCCAGGTCGGCGCCGGCGATGAAGTCAGCCTTGGCCGAGGCGAGGACGATGCCCTTGACCTTGTCGTCCTTCAGCGCGTTCTCGAGCGCGCCGGCATAGGCCGTCATCGAGGCCTCGTTCAGCACGTTCATCGTGCGGCCCGGCATGTCCCAGGTGATGGTGGCGATGCCGTCGCTGTCGACATTGTAGGTGATCATGGTTGAATCCTCTTGTGGAGCGCGGACCTCCCGGTCCGCCCATAATTCATGAGGCGGACCAGGAGGTCCGCGCTCCGATGATCAGACGCGCTCGATGATGGTCGCGGTGCCCATGCCGGCGCCGATGCAGAGCGTGGCGAGCCCGGTGCCGAGCCCGCGGCGCTCCATCTCGTCGAGCAGGGTGCCCAAAATCATGCCGCCGGTGGCGCCCAGCGGATGGCCCATGGCGATGGCGCCGCCGTTGACGTTGATCTTGTCGTGCGGCACCCCGAGGACCTGCATGTAGCGCAGCACGACGGCGGCGAACGCCTCGTTCAGCTCGTAGAGGTCGACGTCGGTGGCCGTCATGCCGGCCCGCTTCAGCGCCTTCTCGGTGGCGGGCGCGGGGCCGGTCAGCATGATGGTCGGCTCCGAGCCGATCGAGGCGAAGGCGCGGATCCTTGCCCGCGGCTTAAGCCCGGCCTTCTCGCCGAACTCCTTGCTGCCGACCAGCACGGCCGACGCACCGTCGACGATGCCCGACGAGTTGCCGGCATGGTGCACGTGGATGACCTTCTCGATCTCGGGATAGCGCTGCAGCGCCACGCCGTCGAAGCCCGGCATCATCTCGCCCTGCATCTTGAAGCTGGGCTCGAGCGCGGCCAGCGTCTGCATGGTGGTGTTGGGCCGCATCGCCTCGTCATGGCCCAAAAGCTCGAGACCGTTCTGGTCCTTCACCGCCACGATCGACTTCTTGAAGTAGCCGTTGTCCCAGGCATGCTTGGCGCGCTTCTGCGATTCGACGGCGTAGGCGTCGACGTCGTCGCGGCTCAAGCCGTACTTTGTGGCGATGACGTCGGCCGAGATGCCCTGCGGCACGAAGTACATCGGCATCGCCACCGCCGGATCGGTCGGCCAGGCGCCGCCGTCGGAACCCATCGGCACGCGGCTCATCGATTCGACGCCGCCGCCGATCACGGCTTGCGATTGGCCGGCCATGACCTGGGCCGCCGCCATGTTGGTCGCTTCCAGGCCCGAGGCGCAGAAGCGGTTGACGCTGACGCCAGCGACCGTTTCCGAATAGCCGGCCATGACGGCAGCGGTGCGCGCAATATTTGCGCCCTGCTCGCCGATCGGCATGACGCAACCCAGCACCACGTCGTCGACCAGGTGGGTGTCGAGCGTGTTGCGGTCGCGCACCGCCTGCAGTGCGGTGACGGCCAGCCGCACCGGAGTCACCTCGTGCAGCGAGCCGTCCTTGCGGCCCTTGCCGCGCGGCGTGCGCACGGCGTCGTAGATGAATGCGTCGGTCATGGTGGGTCTCCT
>JAFAKN010000693.1 GCA_019235415.1 Alphaproteobacteria bacterium | reverse complement strand
TGATCGGCGAGCAGGCCGAAGCCCGGGATGTTGCCGGTCCAGCCCCAGCCCGACGGTTGCAGCGCCAGCACGGTCACCTTGAGCGCATCGCCTGGCTTGGCGCCGTCGACGTAGACCGGTCCGGTCACCGGATTGACGAACGCGAGGTCGAGCTTCTTCAGGTCCGCCGCGGTCGAGGTCTTGGACAGCTGGCCGGAGGACGCGTCCTTGGTCTCGAAGTGAATGGTTTCGCCCGGCGCGATTTTCAGCACCGGCGGAAAGGCATTGTTCCAGCCGTGATGGGTATGGCCGCGATGGATGGTATGATTGGCGTGGCTGTGCATGCGAATACTCCTCAAGCTTCACCTCCTCACTTCGTGGGGAGGTGTCGCGGTCATACCGCGACGGAGGGTCAGAGACCGAAGCAGTCAAGGGCCGTGACCCCGCCGCGCTGCGCGGGCACCTCCCCTTCGCGGGCTCCGCGACGGGGAGGAGGAACTACACGGCGACCGTCAAGGCTCCGTCGATCACGAGGTTGGTGCCCGAGATGCGGCTGGCCCGCGGACTCGCGAGGAACACCACGCCGTCGGCGACCTCTTCGGCCGTGCCGAACTTGCCGGTCGGATTGACCTTCAGGGTCGAGGCGAACAGGTCAGGCATGTTCTTCTCGACGTTCTGCCAGATGCCGCCGTCGAAATAGGTGTTGCCGGGCGACACGCAGTTGACGCGGATGCCCTTGCCGACCAGTTGGCGGCTGAGCCCCTTGGCATAGTGGATCAGCGCCGCCTTGATGGCGCCGTAGGAGCCGGCGGCGAAATCGATCTCGAAGCCCGAGACGCTGGAGATCAGCGCAATCGACGGTGACGCCGACTTCTCGAGGAACGGCACTGCCGCCGACACCGCGTTCACCGTGTGCATCATGTCGGTGCGGAAGGAATTCTCCCAGCTTTCCGGCGTATCGCCGACGGCAAGCGCGCTCACGTTGCAGACCAGCGCGTCGATGCCGCCCAGTTCGCCGGCGGTGGCGGCGATCCAATCTTTCAATGCCGCGCCGTCGGCGACGTCGAGTGCCTTGCCGAAGGCCTTGACGCCCTTGGCTTTCAGCGCCCCGACCGCCGCAGCGACGTCGTTGGCGTTGCGGGCGCAGATCGAGACGTCGGCACCTTCGGCCGCGAACGCCTCGGCGATGGCTCGGCCGATGCCCTTGCTGCCGCCGGTGACGACGGCGCGCTTGCCCTTCAATCCGAGGTCCATGTCATCCTCCCTCAGGCGAGATCCCTCATGCGAGATCCCTCATGCGAGATCCCTCATGCGAGATCATCGACGTCGTTGCGCAGTTTGCGCCCTTCGCGAAAGCGCGCAAGGTTGTCGAGGAAGATCTCGAAAATCGCCTCGTTCTGGCCGAGCGAGTGGCTGGCGGTGTGCGGCGAGACGATGACGTTGGGCATGTCCCACAACGGCGACGCCGGATCGAGCGGCTCGCGCTCGAACACGTCGAGATAGGCGCCGGCGAGCTGGCCGCTCTTCAGCGCGGCGATCACGTCCTGCTCGACCGCGACCTCGCCGCGCGCCACGTTGACGAAGTGGCTGCCGGTCGGCATCGCCTGGAACACCGCCGCATTGGCCAGCCCGCGCGTGGTCGGTGACGACGGGCAGCACAGGATTAGCCAGTCGGCCTCCGGCAGCACCTCCATCAGCTGGCCGTAGGCGATGGTGCGATCGCAGCCGTCGATCGGCTCGGCCGTGCGCCGCACGCCGATCGCCGTCATGCCGAGCATTTTTAGCAGCCGCGCGATGGTCTGGCCGATCGGCCCCATGCCGACGATGACCGCGCACTGTCCCTTGAGATCGCGTGGCGAGCGTTCGCCTAGCCTGGGCTCCCAGGCGTGCCGGCGCTGCGCATCGGCCAGCAGCGGGAAGCGGCGGTTGATGGCGATCACGGCGCCCAGCGTGCTGTGCGCCACGGTCACGGCGGTCGCACCGGACGCCGTCGTCACCTTCACGGCACGCGCGCGCAGCTCGCGATAGATCGGCCGCTCGGCGCCGGCGGGATGGATCTGCAGCCATTTCAGACGCGGCGACTTGCGCACCACGGCGTCGAAGCCCTTGAGCTCCGGCGTCGGGTTGTTCTTGCTCGACCTGCCGGTCACTTCGCGAGTCATGAACGCGATCTCGGCGTTGCAGGGCCGGTCGTTTGCCAGCGCCTCTTCAGCGGTAACGAAGCCGATGCCATCCGGTACCGCGGCCTTGATGCGACGGCCCCAGGTCTTCAGGGCATGCGCGGACAACAACAGGGTGAGCGGGCTGGACATGGAGGCGGAGAGTAGGGGGACGCCGCCCTTTCTGTCATCCCGAGCGAAGCGAGGGATCTTTAGGCTGCAGTAAGGATCCCTCGCTGCGCTCGGGATGACAGTAAGGCGCTCAAAACGACTTGCCTCTCACGCCGCCAAGAACTCGTTCCACTTCTCCGTATAGTATTCGAGGTTCTTGGGCCGGGTGTTCCACACGAACACGCGTTCCGCGCGGTCGGCCAGCGACCCGCCGTCGCGGCCGACGCCGCCGTAGACCTCTTTCACCAGCTTGGGATCGAGGTACTTCTCGTAGGTGTCGTAGGTCGAGAAGTAGCCGATCTCGGACTGGCGTGCGCCGGGGAAGCCTTCCGTCCAGTAGTTCAGCCATTCGTAGCAGAGGTCGAGGTTCTTGGCCTCGGCGGGGATGGCGTAGCCGTTGCACCAGGCGCGGTAGCCTTCCTTGGCCACGGCGTAGTGCACCGGGATGCCCTTGCTCGAAACCTCGACGACCACCGGCCACCAGGCGTCGGCGATCCACACCTCTTCCGAGGCCATCAAGTTCACGAGCTCGCCGTAGGCCTTCCACATGGCGCGGAAATGGCCCTCCTTCTTCTTCTCCTTTAGGAAGGCGACGACCGTGTCGACCTCCTTCTCGCTCATGCTGGAGATGTCGACCGGATTGAGGAGGCCCAGCGCCCGCATGCCCATGGCGGCATTCAGCATGCCGAGCCAGTCGATGCCGAACATCGCGACCTTGCCGCGCCACTTCGGATTGAACAGCTCGCCCCACGACAACATGTTGTTCTCGGCCGGGATCTTCGAGGCGTTGTAGCCGATCGAATCCATCTGGAAGAACATCGGCGCGAAGGTCACCTTGGTGTGCGCCTCGTCGAGATACATCATGCGGCCGGGGTTGGCGCCGAGCCCCAAGGGCGCTGTCGGCGTCGCCCGGCCGTCCTTCAGGAGCGGATGCAGCTTGGGCCAGTTGGGGATGCGCGAGACGTCGATCGGCTGGAGCAGCTTTTCGCTCTGCGCGTACGCTGCGAACGGTGCATCGACCAGCACGCAGTCGACCGGCGCGGTGCGCAGCCGATCGACGCGCACCTGGGTCGACGGATTGACAAAGGGCCGCGGCGTGACACCGGTGCGCTTGGCGAACTCGCCCAGGATTGCCTCGCGCATGTCGTAGCTGGCACCCGCGAGGTTGATCTGCTTGGCTTGCGCGAAAGCCGGTGAGCGGATGGCCGGCGCGGCCAACGTCGAAGCGCCCGCGGCGGCGAGAAGGTTGCGGCGTCTGATCAGCATGGCCCTGTCTCCTTAAGCGCGTGAGGTCTTGGTCGATCGCCGCATGGCCCAGAAGGCGAGCGTGAAGAAGGTGATGGCGATCAGGGAGAAGAAGGTTGTGGTGGTGCCCACGGCATAGATCTCCGGCGTGAGCTGCCGATCGAGCTGGGCCATCACGGCCAACGGCAGGGTCGCATCGGGTCCCGTCGTAAACATGCTGCGAGCGTATTCGTCGTAGCTCAGCGAAAAGCCGAACAGGCCGGCGCCAATCACGCCCGGCAGGACGAGCGGCAGGGTGATGCGGCGGAAGGTCGTGGTGCGCGAAGCGCCGAGCGTCAGCGCCGCCTCCTCGACCTTCTTGTCGAAGCGGTTGAAGACCGCGAGCATGGTCAGGAAGCCGAACGGCAGGGTCCACGACACCTGCACCAGGAAGGTCGTGGTGTCCCACGACAGCTCGACGCCCAACAGCCGCATCAGGATGGCAAAGCCGAAGCCCACCAGGATGCCGGGCGCCATGATGCCGAGCAGCATCAGGTAGAAGAACCAGCCGTTGCCGCGGAACTGGCCGCGCATCGCCTGCGCCGCCATGATCGACAGCACGATGGTAGTGGCCGAGCAGGCGAGCGCCAGCAGCGTGGAGCGCACCAACGGCGGCTTGAAGTCGTTCATCACCGTGGCGCGCCACAGCTCCTCGTACCAGTGCAGCGAGGTGCCGTTCATCGGAAAGGTCGTACCGCCGGTCGGACCGGCGAACGACAGCAGGCCCAGCGTGAAGATCGGTAACCACTGGTAGGTCAGGAAGGCCACCGTGATGGCGCCCAGCACCCAGCCGGTCAGCCGCGATCGCGCCTTCCAGCGGATCATCGTTCCGCTCCCAACCGGCGGATGTCGACGACGCGCAACGCGATCACCACGCCCACCAGCATGCAGATCATCAGCAGCACCGCCACGACCGAGGCGGCGCGGATCTGCGAGCCCTCGTAGAACAGCAGCACGAGGTTGGAGAGCAGCGCGTGCTTGTTGCCGCCGATCGTCGCCACGGTGGCGAAGTCGGACATGACGTTCAGGAACACCAGCACCTGGCCGATCACCACGCCGGGCAGGGTGAGTGGAAAGACGATACGCCAGAACACCACCAGCGGCGGCGCCTTCAACGTCATCGCCGCCTCGCGCCATTGCGGCGCCACGGC
>JAFAKN010000588.1 GCA_019235415.1 Alphaproteobacteria bacterium | reverse complement strand
CGGCGATCTCGAGGTTGCGCTTGGGCGGCGTGATGACGTCGCTGTCGCCGTAGATGATCTGGCCGCCGAGCGATGCCGGCAGCCGGCGCATGTCGGCCTTGATGTCGCCGGTCGACAGCATGCGCGCAGCCTGGCCGTAGCCTTCGGCGTCGACGCTCGACAGCGTGTCGACCAGCCGATCGAGCGCGTCGGCTCGCGCCTTCGGCCCCAGCAGGCGCGGCGCGCGCTTCTCCGCCATGCCGCGCGGCCCGAGCTCGGCCAGGTCGCCGACGCGCTGGCCAAGCAGCTTCTCGCGCTCCGCTTGAGGAAGGTCGGCGTGCCCGGCAGCGATGCTGCACAAGGTCAATGACAGCAGGCGCTCGGGATGGTCGGCGGCAAACCGCGCCGCCATCAGGCAGCCCAACGAATGGCCGAGCAGATGGCACTTCCTGATGACCAGCGCGTCGAGCAGGGCCGCGAGCGCATCGGCATAGTCGGCCGCGGTCGGATGGCCGGCCGCGAGCGGCGATGAGCCGCCGTAGCCCGGCGCATCCCAGGCGACGACTCGATGCATGGGCGCCAACGACGCGAGCTGGCGATCGAACGACCGCCCCGCCGAGCCGATGCCGTGCAGCAGCACGAGGGCTGGACCCTGGCCCTGCTCGAGGTAGGTGAAGCGCCGGTCGCCGACCGTGATGCTCCGCCCCCTCATGCCACCATCCTCACGCCGCCTCGAAGGCGACGGGCTGCGGCTTGGGCGATCCCACCACCATGGTGAACTGCACGTCCGTAACCCCGTCGTTCCGGAAGAAGTGCGGCCGGCCCGCAGGATTGAAGATCAGGTCACGTGCGCCGAGCCGCCGCTCGACCACCTCGCCGTCCTGCTCCCAGCCCACCGTGATGGCGCCTTCCAGCACGAAGTACACGTCCTCGACCTCGCGCACATACGGCCGCACCGCCACGCCCCTGGGCAGATGGACCATGTCCATGCTGTAGGTCGTGGCGGGCGCACCACCGTCGCCGACATAAGGCAATCGCGCGAAGCCGGCTTTCTCCCAGGTCGGCAGCCGGTCGCGGTAGCGCACGACCTGCCCGGCCATTTCCCGATGGCGCCAGTCACCGCCGTCGGGCGACAGCAGATGGATCTTGTCCGGTCCCGGCGCACCGAAGCGCCGCGACAGCGCGAGGTCCTTGTCCTTGGGATGGCAGACATGGACCGGCATCTCGGGCGTGCCGCTGCCGACCGTGATCTGCATCAGCACCGGCTCGACGCCGTCGTTGCGAAAGCCGTGCGGCCGGCCGCTCTTGTTCAAAAGCATGTCCTTGGGGCCGAGCTTCACTTCGACCACCTCGTCGCCCCACACGGTGCCGACGGTCAGCACGCCCTGCAGCACCAGGAAGTGCTCGACGACCTCGTGCGCGTGGCTGGCGGCGAACTTGCCGACCGGCTGGTTCACCAGGCTGAAGGTGAAGTGCTCGGCCTTGAGCGTCGTGGGATCGTTGGTCTTGGGCGAGCCGCCGGCGCCCACGTAGCGCATCTGGGCGCGTAAAAGGTCCGGGAAGCCGCGGCTGGCGGGAAAGGCGTCCCAGTCGAAGCTCTTCTCGGTGAAGAGCCCGGTGTGAGCGCGCATGGCACGGGCGAGCGCGCTCGGCGTCTGCGGCAGGTTGCTATCCGGCATGAACGGGGTCCTCCTTGTACGGGGGCTGGGCGACAGAGGTTTGACAGAGCCAACGCGAGATCTCGGCCGCAGCGGCGAGCACGGCGTCCTTGAGCTCGCCGTGCAGATGGCGCTCGTCGATATGGGCGTCGACGGCGGTGACGTTGATCGCGGCGGCGATGTTGCCGGCGCCGTCGCGCACCGGCGCCGCCACCGAGCAGACGCCGGCCTCGAAGAACGCCTGGCTGATCGCGTAGCCGAGCTTGCGGTCCTCGGCCAGCAGCGCCTTCAGCGCCTTGAGCGTGGTCGGAGTCTGGCGCGTGTAGCGCTTCAGCGGCTGGTCGCGGAACAGGTCCAAAAGCTCGCGCTCGCCGAGCTCGAAGATCGTCATGCGGCCCATGATGGTGGCGTGGGCGGGAAAGCGCGTGCCGATATGGACCGTGCTCGAGATCGCGCTGCGCGCCGGGAAACGGCAGACATAGACGATCTCGCGGCCGTCGCGGATCGCCATATGCGTCGAAAGGCCGGTCTGGTCGCGCAGCCGTTGCAGGACGGGCTGCGCCACCTCGACCAAATCGAGCGAGGCGAGATACTCGAAGCCGCGATTGAGCAGCGCCGGCCCCAGGTTGAAATGCCGCTTGTCGGGCTCGCAGCGCACGTAGTCCATCGACTGCAAGGTCTGCAGCAGGCGGAACACCGTGGTGCGCGGCAGCGAAAGTTGCTTGGCGATCTCGGGCGCGGTCAGCTGGCGCCGTTCCGGCCCGAACAAGGACAGGATGCCGAGCCCCTGGGCGAGTGCCGGCACGATGTACTTGTTGTCGTTCGCTGCGGGATCGCCTGCCATGATTCCCTCAGTTCAGCACGAAGCCGCCATTGACGGGCAGCAGCTGCCCGGTGACGAAGGCCGCGCCCTGCCCCAGCAGGAACGTCACCGCGCCCGTCACGTCATCGGGATGCTGCGCGCGCGGCATGGCGCGGCCGTTGATGTAGAGCTGCTTGCGCTCCTCCGGCACATAGTCCGTGGCCGGAACCAGCACCAGGCCCGGCGCGATGGCGTTGACGGCAATGCCGTCAGGGCCGAGCTCACGGGCGAGCGATCGCGTCATGGCAATGACCGCTCCTTTGCTGCTGACATAATGCAGCAGCCGCGGCGCGCCCCACAACGCGGTGTCGGATGCGACGTTGACGATCCGCGCGCCGAGCTTGGAACGGCGCAGCAGCGACGCCATCGCTCTGGTCATCAGCCAGGTGCCGCGGACGTTGACCGCCATCACGCGGTCCCAGGTCTCGACCTCGATCTCCTCGAACGTCTTGCCGCCGATTCCCGTAGCGATTGCGGCGTTGTTGACCAGCCCGTCGAGATGCGCGACCTCGCCGGCGAGCCTCGCCGCAAAGCCATCGATCGACTTCGGGTCGCCGAGATCGACGGAAAGGAACAGCGCGTTGGCGCCGGCGCGGCGCAGGACATCGACGGTCGCCTCGCCCCATTCGGCCTGGATGTCGGCGACGATGACCGTGTCGGCGTGCTCGGCCGCGCACGCCTCGGCGAAGGCACGGCCGAGCCCTCGGCCGGCGCCGGTGATCAGGATGGTGCGGCCCTTCAGGCTCATGTTGCCCAGCTCATGTCGCCCAGCTCATGTCGCCAGCCTCGCCCGCGCCGGCAGGTAGTGCAGCACGCGGCCTTCGACGAGCACAACGAGGCCGTAGAGCACGATGCCGATCAGGGTGAGCAGGATGATGGTGACGAACACCATGGCGGTGTTGCCCGCCCCCTCGCCGAAAGCCAGCAGGTAGCCGAGCCCGATATTGCCGCCTACCAGCTCGCCCACCAGCACGCCGATCACCGCCAGCGTCGCGGCAATGCGCAAGCCGGCGAACAGGGGCGGCATGGCGGCGGGCAGCTCGATCTTCCAGAACACTTGGACGCGGCTCGCCGTGAACGCGCGCGCGAGCCGCACGATGTCGGGGTCGAGCGCGCGCACGGCGCCCAAGACGTTGATCATGATCGGGAAGAACACGATCAGGATGCAGACCAGGATCTTCGGATAGACCGTGTAGCCGAACCAGATGATGAACAGCGGCGCGAACGCCACCTTGGGCGCGATCTGCAGGGCCAGGATGTAGGGCGACAGCACGAACTCGGCCGACGGCGAGAGGCCGAGCGCGAAGCCGCACACGATGCCTAAAAGCACGCCCAGGATGAAGCCGATGCCGACCTGCATGGCGGTAATCGCCGTATGGAAGACCAGCCGGTCGTGACCCAGCATGCGCAGGAATTCGTCCCACACGGTGCCCACTGAGGGGATGATGAACGCCGGGATGCCGAACAGAGCCGGCATCCATTGCCACGCTGCCAGGAAGCCGACGAACAAAAGTGCGCTAGCGAGGATCATCGAACGCCTCAAGTCGTCCTCCTCTCCCCCGCTAGGGGGAGAGGTTGGGAGAGGGGGTTGCACGAGCTTTGGTAGCCCCCTCTCCTAGCCTCTCCCCCTGGCGGGGGAGAGGAATTGAAGATGTGCACTGCGCTCATTTCACGAACTGGTTGGTGAAGAGGTCCTTGACCGGCGTCTTCGACCGGATGAGGCCCTCCTTGGCGTAAAAGTCCTGCAGCGCGGAGAGGCGGGCTTCGTCCATCTCGCCCAAAACCTTCTGGCCGCCGTAGACGTACTGGTTGTAGAGCTTGAAGGAGAGCGTCACGAACGCCTCCTTGCCGGCAAGCTCGGGCGTCGCCTTGACGAAGTCGACGGCCGCGGCCGCGGGATCGGCCATGATGTCCTTCATGCCCTTGAGCGTGGCGCGCACCACCTTCTGGATCAGGAGCGGGTTCTTCTGGATGGTCTCGTCGGCGGCGACGATCGCCTGCGCCATGCTCTTGAACAGCTTGTCCGAGGGGATCACCTCGATGTTCTTCTTGGCCATCATGACCTGCGCCGTCCAGTCGGGCGTCGAGGCGAAGGCATCGGCCTCGCCCGCGAGGAACAGCTTCCACACGTTGACCGGCCCGGCCGCCTCGGCGTTGACGTCGTCCTTGGTCATGCCTTGGCTCGCGAGCATGCCGAGAAGCGCGAAGTAGGTCGTATCCTGGAAGGCGAGCACGGTGATGGTCTTGCCCTTGAGGTCCTTGACCGTGGTGAGACCCTTGTCCTTGTCGAGCACCAGCTGCATCAGCGCGCCGCCGCCTAGAAGCGCCACCGACCTCACCGGCACGCCGTTGGGCCGCACGATGATCGAGGTGTCGCCGATACCGCCGCCGATCACCGCATTGCCGGCGCCGACCTGCTTGGCGACGTCGACGCCGCCCTTGGCCACCTGGAAGGTGACGTTCAGCCCCTCGTCCTTGAAGTAGCCGCGCTGCTGGGCCAGCACGAACGGCCCGAAGGCCGGCAGCGACAGGGGCGCCGGCAGGAGATAGGTGACGTCCTCGGCCCGCGACGGCCCCACCGCGCCGAGCAGCGCGGTCACGAGGCCGATGGCGGCGAGCGCGCGTCGCAGTGATTTCATTCGAAGCCCCCTTCATATTCCTCTCCCCCGCTAGGGGGAGAGGATAGGAGAGGGGGTTGCACGAGCTTTCGAAGCCCCCTCTCCTCACCTCTCCCCCTAGCGGGGGAGAGGAATTGCATATATTTACCCACCACCATCACGCCGCCGCCTGTTCGATCTGCAGCAGGTTCATCAGCTCCACCACGTACGCCCCGACATTGGGATGCTGGCGCCGCTTCATCGGGTTGTCGCGGTCGGGGATCGCGACCACGATCTCGCGGATGATGCGGCCGGGGCGCGGGCTCATCACCAGGATGCGGTCCGACAGCGCCACCGCCTCGACGAGGTCGTGGGTGATGAACAGTGCCGTCTTGCCGGTGTCGGCCAAGGTGCGGCCGAGATCCTGCTGCAGCACCATCTTGGTCTGTGCGTCGAGTGCCGAGAACGGCTCGTCCATCAAGAGCACGCTGGGATCGACCGCCAGCGTGCGGGCGAGCGCCGCGCGCTGGCGCATGCCGCCCGACAGCTGATGCGGATAGTGGTCGATGAAGTCCGGCAGGCGGCACTTGGCCAAAAGGTCGAGCGCGCGCCGGCGTCGATCGCGCCGCGGCACGCCCAGTATCTCCTGCCCCAGCTCGACGTTCTCGACGATGGTGCGCCACGGCAGCAGCAGGTCCTTCTGCAGCATGAAGGCGACATGCCGGCTGGGGCCGCCGACGCGCTCGCCATCGACCAAAACCTCGCCCGAGTTCGGCGGGTCGAGGCCCGCGCCCATGTTCAGCAGCGTGCTCTTGCCGCAGCCCGAGGGACCGATCAGCGACACCACCTCGCCGTCGCTGACATTGAGGCTCACCCCCTCCACCGCCACGACCGCGCCAGCGCGCGGATCGGCGAAGCGCTTGGTGACGTCGCGGAACTCGAGCCTCGCTGCCATCGTGCTCACGACGCCTTCTCCGCCTTCTGCCGCCGCGTCTCGCCGTCGAGGCCACCGGCGATCGCCCATTCGGCGAACAGCTCGGGCTTGGGCTCGAAGTCGCGCGGCTTCCAGTTCTCGGTCAGCACGTCCTCGTCGGCGTAGTATTCGCAGAGCGCGCCGGCCGGCGACTTCAGGTACCAGAACATCGCCGAGGAGATCGGATGGCGGCCCGGGCCGATCTGCGTTTCCCAGCCGCAGCGCGCCATGTGCAGGCCGCCGCCGATCACCTCGTAAAGATCACGCACGGTGAACGCCACGTGGTTCAGCCCGCGCTTGGCCTCGGGCGTCTGCAGCAGGAACAGGTCGTGATGTCCGCCGCGCGGCGCGCAGCGCAGGAAATGGCCGCGACCCGGATAACGGTCGGAGAGCCGGAAGCCCAGCTGCTCGTAGAACCGCGTGGTGTTCAAGAGCGCGTCGGTGAAGAACACCACGTGGCCCACCTCGATCGGCTGGGCGCGATCGTACACCGGGCTCGGCTGGTCGATGCGCGCGGCGTGGCCCCAGACGTTGCTCGGCATGCCGGCGACGTCGACGGCATGTTTGCGGCTCATGCGGAAGCCGAGGCCGATGCCGTTGGGATCGAGTCCCGACAAGAGGCCGTCCCGTTCGCGCAGCTCCGCCGCGGCTTGCAGCGCCTTCAAGTCGGCCGCGCCGCGCACGCCCCAGACGACCTGGCGCACGGTCGCTCCGGGCTCGACGGCCGGCGGCAACGACCGATCGTCGGGCTTGCGCACGAACACTTCGCAACCGTTCAAGGTCTCAAAGTCGAGCCCGTCGCCGTCTTCGCGCACAAGCTTCAGACCGAAGTCGATGAAGAAACGCCGGCAGGCGCCGATGTCGTCGACGCCGTAGGTGATGCGGTCGATGCCTTCGATGTTGGCCATGGCGATCTCCTAATCTGTCACCCCGAGCGGAGCGAGGGGCCTTTAAGGCCATGGGAAAGGTCCCTCGCTGCGCTCGGGATGACAGGCGGACGTGTGCCCGACACTACCGCCTCCTAACCCGCCGCCTGGCCGGCCGCGGCGAGCGCCTTGAGCTGCGCCTCGGCCTTGCTGCGGAACACGTGGCGCAGGCGCGCCAGGCCCATGTCGTGCTGATAGAGGTTTTCGCGCTCGCGGGCGTCGGGCTCGAGCTCCTCCAGCATGACCCGGTCCTGCTCCAGCACCGCCCAGTGCCGCGCCTCGAGGCGGTTCTTGTAGAGGAAGCGCCAGGTGTCGCGCTGCCAGCCTGAAACCTTGCGGCAGCGCCAGTGGAAGACGGCGGCGGTGCGCTCGTCGATCGGCGTGTAGACGCCGACGATGTGGAAGTTGCCGCCCGGCCCGCCGGTCGCGGGATAGGGAATCTCCAGCCGCAGCCAGTGCGCGCCGGTGTCCAAGAACTCGGTCCAGTCGTAGTTGATGTTGCGCTGACCTTCCTTCTCGAACACGAAGCCGCTTTCCGTGTCGCGGATGCGAAAGCGCGCGGTCCCCTCGCCGAACGACATGGAATGCGACTGCTTGTGCAGAAAGGTCCCGTGCATGGGATCCATGACGTTGTCGTAGACGTAGCGGTAGTCGCCGCGCCATTCGCAGTAGCACAGGAAGGAACTGTATTCGGGCGAGGTGAGCTGCTCGGGCAGTTCCAGCGCGCAGGGCTCGGGATGCAGCGCGTCGCCGACATAGGCGAAGATCACGCCGTTGTGCTCCTCGGTCGGGAAGGCACGCACCGCCTTGCGGCCTTCGAGCTTGCAGCCCGGGCTGCCCGGCACCGACACGACGGTACCGTCGCTCCGCACCTGCACGCCGTGATAGCCGCAGGCGATGCGATCGCCCATCGCGATGCCGCGCGACAATGGCGCGCCGCGATGCGGGCAGTGGTCCTCCAGCATGACTGAGCGGCCCGCCTCGTCGCGCCACAGCACCAGCTTGTAGCCCAGCCGCCGCAGCGAGATCGGTTTGTCGGCGAGAAAGTGCGACGGGCAGATCGGATACCAGACGTTGCGCACGCCGTTGGCTAAAAGTGTTTGGACGGCCTGGTTGGGGATCGCGGTCATCGCATGGTCCTCAGGCGCCGAGGCGCTTCATTTCGCGACGGAACAGCTCGCCGGTCCACGGCTGACCGTTGGGCGACGGCACGCGGGCATCGTTCAGCCGCAGCACCAGCCCCTCGAGGTCGTGGACGCCCGCCGCGAAGGCGCGCTCGATCGCGTCGCCCAACAGGTTCTGGTAGTCGTCCGGCTCGCGATCACGCGCCTGGTGCGGGTCGAGGTAGCAGGCCCTGTCCATCATTGGTCTCCGTCATTCCAAGCTCTCCTCCCCATCGCGGAACCCGCGATGGGGAGGTGTCCGCGCAGCGGACGGAGGGGTCATGACTCATGATCCTTGACCCCTCCGTCGCCGTAAGACGGCGACACCTCCCCAACTTTCGTTGGGGAGGAGAAAAACCACCTCTCATTGCCCGCCCTTTCGCACGCGTTCCTTGATGCGCTCGCGCACCGGCTGGAAGTCGTAGGCCGCGAAGCATTCGGTGCGGAACACGCCCCACGCCGAGCGCTCCAGCT
>JAFAKN010000298.1 GCA_019235415.1 Alphaproteobacteria bacterium | reverse complement strand
GAGGTCGCGCGCGATCGGCCGGTCGTAACCGCGCGGTTCGTTGCCGAAGCCCAGCCGCACGACGTTCTCGAGCACCAAGCCGGTGGCGATGGAGGCAATCGCCGCCGGCAGAGCGCCCTGCTTGACCAGCGGCAGATGGGCCACCTTGTCGAACAGCAAGCCGACGCCGCCGGCCACGGCGAACGCCACGAGCAGCGAGCCGACCATCTGCAGGCCGGCGCCATAGGCGACGTATCCCGCGAAGGCACCGAGTGTCGCGATGCCCGAGACCGAGAAGTTCGGGAACCGCAGCACGGCGAACATCGCGGTGAAGCCGATCGCCGGCACCGCCAGCAGCGCGCCCGAGACCAAGCCGTTCACCAGAGCCTGGAGGATGAGCACTATTGGACCGCTATGACGCCGATTGAGTCATCCCGAGCGAAGCGAGGGACCTTTCGCGTTTCCTTAAAGGTCCCTCGCTGCGCTCGGGATGACAGCGGGGCCGCGGTCCTTTGATCAAGCAATCTTCACCAGGGTGAACTTGCCTGACTTGATCTGCTCGAAGCGGAACTTGCAGTCGAGGATGTCGCCCTTGGCATCGAAGTCGCACGGACCGGACGCGCCGCTATAGTCGACCTTCTCGCCGGCGGCGATCGCCTTCAGCCCATCGACGGCGTTGTCGACCGGCTTGCCGCCGCCCTGGCTCACCTTGCGGATGTTGTCCTTGATCGCCGTGCCGCTGGTGTCCTTGGCGAGCGCCATGCTCATCAGGACCATGGTGACGTGGTCGTAGACCTGGCAGGTGTAGGGATCGGGATTGCTCGAGCCCACCGCCGCCTTGACCTTCTCGTAGGCGCCGCTGCCTTCGGCCGGCGCCGGCGCGAAGGTGTAGACCCCCTCGACCACGTCGTTCTGGCCGATCTGGTCAATCAGCTTCTGATTGATGGAATAGGCAAAGCCGATGATCTTGCCCTTGAATCCCGCCCGGTAGAGATCCTTCAGCAGCACCACGGTGTCGGGCGTGTAGCCATTGGCGAGAATCATGTCGGGCGACGTGCGCAAAGCCTGGTCGACCTCGGTGCGATAGGTGTTCTTCTTGTCGTCGTAGATCAGGCTCTGCTGGCTGGCGCCGCCCTTGGGCAGCACGGCGTTCAGGATGTCGAAGGTCGACTGCGTGAACGGCGTCTGCGGGATCATGGTGAAGATCTTCTTGGCGCCGAGTGACAGGATGAACTCGGCCAACCGCGTCACCTGGAGCTGCGAGTTGGGCTGAGTGCGGATCAGATAGCCCTGGTGCGGCAGCAGCGTGATCGAATCGGCGCCCGACACGGTGCAGAGGAAGGTCTTGCTCTCCCAGCAGAGCGGCGCCACCGCCGTCGTTACCGACGAGGCCCAGGTGCCCATGATGGCCGAGACCTTGTCGACGTCTATCAGCTTGCGCGCGGCGCGCACGGCCGGCTCAGGACTGGTCTGGTCGTCCTCGCTCACCAGCACGACGCGGCGACCCAGCACGCCACCCGCTTTGTTCACCTCCTCGACGACCGCAGCGGCAATCTTGGCCATCGACGGCCCGTAGCTGCCGCCGGCCCCGGTGAGCGGCGTCAAGGTCGCGAGCTTGACCGGCTCCGACTGCGCGCGGACAAGCGCCGGGCTCGCCAACGCCGCGACGCCGGCCGTCAGCGCCGCGCGGCGGCCGATTTGAAAGTTGCTCATTGTGAAGTTCCCAAATTCCTTCGTTCTTTCTTTCCCCTCAAGTTCCTCTCCCCCCGCTAGGGGAAGAGGTCAGGAGAGGGGGTTACATCCGTCCTCGCCCCCTCTCCTAGCCTCTCCCCCTAACGGGCCCTAACGGGGGAAAGGAAATTGAGGAGCGAGCATAGGCGCCGTACCACCCCCAAGGAAGAGATCACGCACCGCCGGATCGTTTGCGAGGTCGACCGCTTTGCCCTCTCGCTCGGCGCGCCCCTGCACCAGCACATAGGCGCGCGCCGACACGGCCAATGCCTCGAGCGCGTTCTGCTCGACCATCAGGATCGCCACGCCCGACTGATTGAGAGCAACGATCGTGCCGAACAATTCGTCTGCGGCCTTGGGGCTCAACCCGGCGGTCGGCTCGTCGAGCAGCAGCAAGTCGGGCGCGTTCATCAGCGCGATCGCCATGGCGAGGATCTGGCGTTGACCGCCGCTCAAGGTGCGCGCCGCCGCACGCCGCTTGTCGGCCAGCATCGGAAAGCGCTCGTAAAGGCCGGCCATGCGCCGCCGCGCGCGCACCCCGTCGAGAAAACCGCCCATCTCGAGATTCTCGGCCACGCTCATCGTGCCGAACACGTTGCGTTCCTGCGGCACGAACGCCAGGCCGAGCCGGCTGATCTCGGGTGCGACGAGGCTTGCAATGTCATGGTCCTTGAAGCGCACCCCTCCGCCGCTCGGTCGAAGCAGGCCCGCCACCAACTTGAGCAAGGTCGACTTGCCCGCGCCGTTGGGGCCGATCAACGCGACGATCTCGCCGGCAGCGACCGAAAGGTTGGCGCCCTTGACGATCTCGTCAGCCGCGGCGTAGCCGCCGCGCAGGTCATCAACCGCGAGCAAGGTCATGCCGCCCGCGCTCCGAGATAGGCTTCGCGTACGCGATGGTCGGCGCGCACAAAATCGAACGAGCCTTGGGTCAGCACCTGGCCCTCGGCCATGACGATCACCGGATCGCAGAGGCGGGCGATGAAGCCCATGTCGTGCTCGATCAGCAGCACCGTGATCCCGCGCTTGGGCAGCTCGAGCAACCGCTCACCGATCTCGTTCTGCAAGGTCGGGTTGACGCCCGCGGTCGGCTCGTCGAGCAGCACCAGCCGCGGCTCGGCCATCAGCGCCCGGCCGATTTCTAAAAGCTTCTTCTGGCCGCCCGACAGTGCAGTCGCGGGATTGTCGATCAGGTGGTCGAGCCTCAGAAAGCGGGCCGTTTCCCAAGCGCGCTCCGCGAGGGCGGCTTCACGTTCCCGGGCCGCCCGCGAGCCGATGACCGCCTGCCACAGGCTTTCGCCCGGCTGCTCGCGGCCGTAGATCATAAGGTGCTGGAACACCGAAAGGCGCGGAAAGCCGCGGGCGACCTGGAAGGTCCGCACCAACCCCGCCCGGCTGACAATATCCGCGGCCGCCCCGGCAATCTCACGGCCGGCGAAGCGGATCGAGCCGCTGTCGGCCGGGACGAGACCCGACACGACGTTGAACAGCGTGGTCTTGCCAGCCCCGTTGGGGCCGATCAGGCCGGTGATGGTGCCTTCCTCGACCGAGAGATCGACCCCGCGCAGCACGTCGAGGCCATAGAAGGCGCGGCGCAAGTTCTTAAGTTCGAGGAGCGGCATTCTTCCCGTCAATAACAACGTTTCGTCCCTGCTCCAAACCTTGAAACGCCTCCCCTTGCCTCGTCCGATTTGGCATCGGGAAACGTCTTTTTCCCGATGATGACCCTTCTCCAATTGCCAGTCGCAACATTCTGTCGCTAGCGTTACAGCCGCCATGACGCTAGCCGTGACCCTCGACGACAAATATGTGCTGGAAAGCGGGCGGGTGTATCTGACAGGCACCCAGGCCCTCGTCCGCCTGCCGATGATGCAGCGCCAGCGCGATCTGGCCGCGGGGCTCAATACAGCAGGCTATATCTCCGGCTATCGCGGTTCGCCGCTGGGCGGCTTCGACCAGGCGCTGTGGCAGGCCAAGCGCTTCATCAAGCAGAGCCACATCGAGTTCCAGCCCGGCACCAACGAGGACCTGGCGGCCACCGCCATCTGGGGCACGCAGCAGATCCACCTGTTCCCCGGCGCCCGCTACGATGGCGTGTTCGGCATCTGGTACGGCAAGGGTCCGGGAGTCGACCGCTCGGGCGATGTGTTCAAGCACGCCAACTACGCCGGCACCTCCAAGCATGGCGGCGTCGTGGCGCTGGGCGGCGACGACCATATGGCGAAGTCCTCGACGCTGGCGCACCAGAGCGAGCCCGCCTTCATCTCCGCCGGCATGCCGGTAATCCATCCGGCGTCGGTGCAGGAGTATCTCGACCTCGGCCTGCACGCCTTCGCACTGTCGCGCTACTCGGGCCTGTGGGTCGCCTTCAAGGTGCTGAGCGAGACCGTCGATTCATCGGCCTCCGTCCATGTCGATCC
>JAFAKN010000210.1 GCA_019235415.1 Alphaproteobacteria bacterium | reverse complement strand
GCGGGCAGCTTCTCCTTCCCGCACGTGCCCGACGGCGTCTGGTATGTGACGAGCAGCGTGAAGTGGGGCAGCGAGAAGTCGGAGGGCACCTCGCAGGTCGAGGGCGGCTCCTTGATGCAGCGGGTCGACGTGCGCGGCGGAAAGCTGGTGAAGGTCGTGCTCCGCTGAGTGTGCGAGGGCGGACACTCCCAGAACCGCCTGGCAGGGAAAATCCCGCCGTGCAACTCACAGGAGATTTACTGCGGCGTCATGACAGGGTCACGCGGATACTGTCTGCTGTCGTGCAGAGCGACAACAGCCTCGGCCGCGTCGCGGACTCGCCAGTCGACTTCGCCGACCAAGCCAGACAGTTCCGCGATTACCGACCTCGACTTCGGGCTCGCATGTCGGGCCATCCGCTTCCCGTCAGAAATCGGAGGAACACATGCCGGTAAAAATGGACTCGGTCATCGTGTTCGGCGACAGCCTCTCGGACATCGGCAAGAAATGGCTGACCAAGTCGGGCCGATTGGCGAAATTCACCAACCAGATGCACACAAGTCCCACCGGCAGGTTCAGCGATTGCAGAAACTGGACCGACTTCATGTACGAGGCCGCGACGGGAGATTCGCTGCTGACAGGCACGGCCGCCGAGGCGGTCGCCAAGAGCGCGGATCATACGTCTTACAGCAAGGAGTGCGCGGCGTTCGGCTTTCAATATGCCAACTACGCGGAGGGCGGCGCCTGCGGCGATCGGCCCGCGAGCAAAGCGCTGTTCCTCGGCACCTTCAAGGATCAGATCGATTCGTTCGAGGCGGATTGCAAATCTTCGGGGCTTCCTCTCGGCAATGCGCTGTTCATCGTATGGTTCGGCGCCAACGATCTCTACACCGCCAAGCGCGTTCCAGGCCAGATGGACCAGGTCGCACGCGAGATCGCCAAGACTCAGCGCGACCGGCTGGCCAAGATCTTCGACGAATGGAACATGGCAACCGCACCATTGGAGGGGCCGTATACCTGCAAATTCATCTTCGCCGACCTTTGCCGGCCTCTGTCATCGGTCAGGTACTCGATGAGCCTCAAGAAGGCCGAGGACAAGGTCATCGCGCACATGGGCAAAAAGTACTCAAAGGAGCAGGCGAAACACAATCAGAGCCTGTCGAATGCGGAGAACACGCTGGAGCAGGCCGGATGGCAAGGAAAGCTGCCCAACCGCTTCGGAAGGGCCAATGCGGAGGAGAAGCTCCGGCGACAAATCGAAAGCATAAAGAGTTTCGAGGAAGGGGTTCGATTCTTCAACCAGACCCTGGCCTCGATTGCCAGCGGCAATGGGGATCTGGTGGCAAAGCTCGCCAACTGCCTTTCCGAGGATACGATCGAACAGCTGCTGATCCGGCGAGACTATGGGCTGAAGTTCGGTGCCATGGACGAGGAGGCGGCATTCGTAAGCGCACCGAAGTATGACGAGAACAACCAGCCCCACACTCTCACCACCATAGACGAGGCGCATCCGACCGATCAGATGTATCGCCTGATCTGGTGGGAGATCTTCGAACAGATAAAGGCGGCGGACTGCACTTTTGGAAAGCTGAGCCCGGCAGGCCCCGCGTCGCCGACCTTGGGCGATCTCACCGCTCACACCGAACTCATGAAGCAGATCAAGGAGGGCCCCAAGCGGCGCCTCAGGACGTACACGTCGCCCTATACCAACGCTTGAGCCCGGAGGATCGCGCACACCGCGCGGGCGACCGCGACGGCGCCGGGGGTGTCGGAGTGGACACAGACCGACTCGGCGCGTACCGGCACGTCGCTGCCGTCCAGTGCATGCACCTGGCCTTCGCTCAGCGCCCGCAGCACCCGCTGCGCGGCCTTGTCCGGGTCGACGGCTTGGTGCTCGCGCGTAATGAGGAGATGGCCGTCGGGCCCGTAGTCGAGATCGGCATAGAACTCGCCGACGAACGGCGTGCCGTCCCTGGGATAGACGGCTTCGTGCTGGGTGCCGCAGAGGCCGTAGAGCGGCACGCCGAACACGGCGGCGGCTTCGGCGATGGCGCGCGCCACCTCGGCGTCCTTGGCCGCCATGCCGTAGAGCGCGCCATGCGGCTTGATGTGGTTGAGCGGCAGGCCCTCCGCTGCGAGGAAGCCTTTTAGCGCGCCGACCTGATAGATCACCGCGTTGGCGATCTCCTCGGGCCGCATCCTCATCTCGCGCCGGCCGAAGCCTTCGCGATCAGGCAGCGAGGGATGGGCGCCGACCTTGACGCCGAAGCGGCGGGCAAGCTGCACGGTGCGGCGCATCACCATCGGGTCGGCGGCGTGGAAGCCGCAGGCGACGTTGGCCTCGGTGATGAACGGCATGATGCCGGCGTCGTCGCCCATTGTGTAGAGGCCGTACGACTCGCCCATGTCGCAGTTGATGGTCCAGGTCATTGTTCTTCTCTGCGTCATCCCGACCAAGGCCCCGCAGGGGCCGCGTGGAGGGACCGCGTCCTGGCGATCGGCGGAAGAATAGGTCCCTCGACTTCGCTTCGCTCCGCTCGGGATGCCGGTGGCGGTTAAGCTCGGCCGCGACTAGCAATCGCGCGGAAGACGCGCTCCGGCGTCGCCGGCATGTCGAGGTCGCTGACGCCCAGCGGGCCGAGCGCGTCCAAAACGGCGTTCATGATGGCAGGCGGGGCGCCGATCGTGCCGGCCTCGCCGCAGCCCTTGGCGCCCAGCGGATTGTGGGCGCAGAGCGTGACGTTGTTCTCGAGCGCGAAGGGCACGAAGTTGTCGGCGCGCGGCATGCAGTAGTCCATGAACGAGCCGGTCTGCAGCTGGCCGTTCTCGGGATCGTAGGTCGCGTTCTCGTACAGCGCCTGGCCGATGCCCTGCACCAGCGCGCCGTGCACTTGGCCCTCGACGATCATGGGATTGATGATGCGGCCGAAATCGTCGGCGCCGGTGAAGCGCACCAGCTCGACATGGCCGGTCTCGGGATCGACCTCGACCTCCGCGACGTAGCATCCGGCCGGGTAGGTGAAGTTGGTCGGATCGTAGAACGCCGTCTCGTCGAGGCCGGGCTCCAGCGTGTCGACCGGGAAGTTGTGCGGGACGTAGGCCGAGAAGGCGATCTCGGCGAAGGTCTTGGCGCGATCGGTGCCGACGACCGAGAACTTGCCGTCGGCGAACTCGATGTCGGCTTCGGCCGCCTCCAGCATGTGGGCGGCGATCTTGCGGCCCTTGGCGACGATCTTGTCCATCGCCTTGACCAGCGCCGTGCCGCCCACCGCCAGCGACCGCGAGGCATAAGTCCCCATCCCGAAGGGAATCTTGCTGGTATCGCCGTGGACGATATCGACCTGGTCGAAGGCCAGCCCCAGCCGATCGGCGACCAGCTGAGCGAAGGTCGTCTCGTGGCCCTGGCCGTGGCTGTGCGAGCCGGTGAACACCGTGATGCCGCCAGTCGGGTGCACGCGCACCTCAGCGCTTTCGTAGAAGCCGGCCCGCGCACCCAATTGGCCGGCCATCACCGAGGGCGCCATGGCGCAGGCTTCGATGTAGCAGGCGATGCCGATGCCGCGCAGCTTGCCGCGCGCAGAAGCTTCCTGCCGGCGTTGCTCGAAGCCTTTGTAGTCGGCGGCCGCGACGGCCATGTCAAGCGTCTTGAAATAATCGCCGCTGTCGTAGGTCAACGACACTGGCGTGGTGTAGGGGAAGGCGTCGTTGGCGATGAAGTTGCGCTGGCGCAGCGCGATCGGGTCGATCTTCATCTCGCGCGCGGCGCGATCGACCAGGCGCTCGACGACGTAGCAGGCCTCGGGCCGGCCGGCGCCGCGATAGGCGTCGACCGGCGCGGTGTTGGTGAACACGCCCTTGACCTCGACATGGATCGCGGGCGTGGCGTAGTTGCCGGCCAGCAGGGTGCCGTAGCACCAGGTCGGGATCGCCGGCGCGAAGCTGCCGAGATAGGCGCCGAGATTGGCGAATGTGCTGACGCGCATGGCCAGGAACTTGCCGCTCTCGTCGAGCGCCAGCTCGGCGTCGGTGAGATGGTCGCGCGCCTGGTTGTCGGTGAGGAAGATCTCGCTGCGGTCGGCCGTCCACTTCACGGGCCGGCCGAGCTTGTGGGCGAGCCACAGGACCAGCGCCTGCTCGTTGTACAGCGAGCCCTTGGTGCCGAAGCCGCCGCCGACGTCGGGCGCCACGACGCGCAGCTTGTGCTCGGGCAGCTGCAGGACGAAAGCGGCGATCAGCAGCCGATGCACGTGCGGCGCCTGGCTGGTGGTGTAGAGCGTGTAGTCGCCCGTCGCGGCGTCGTGCTCGCCGATCGCCGCGCGCGGCTCCATCGGGTTGGAGACCAGCCGGTTGTTCACGAGATTGAGCCGCGTGACGTGGTGGGCACGGGCGAAGGCTGAGTCGACGGCGGCCTTGTCGCCGTGATGCCAGTCGAAGCAGAGATTGCCTGACTCGAACAGCTGCGGCTTGCCGGGCTCGAGCGCCTCGTCGGCGCCGACCACGGCGGGCAGCTCCCTGTAGTCGACTCCGACCAGCTCGGCGGCGGCCTCCGCCTCGGCCCGCGTCTCGGCCACCACGACCGCCACCGGATCGCCGACATGGCGCACCTTGCCCTGGGCCAGCAGCGGCCGCGGCGGCTCGGCCATCGGCGCGCCGTCCTTGGAGGTGACCAGCCAGCCGCACGGCAGGCCGCCGACGCCTAAGTCGGCGCCGGTGAAGACGGCGGCGACGCCGGATGCGGCCTTGGCCTTCGCCGTGTCGATGACGCCGAGCTCGGCATGGGCGTGCGGGCTGCGCACCAGGACCGCGTAGAGCTGGCGCGGCCGGTTGATGTCGTCGGTGTAGGTCCCCTTGCCGGTGAGGAAGCGCCTGTCTTCCTTGCGCCGGACTGCTGCACCAATGCCGTCGATGCCCATGGTTCGTCCCTCCGGTCGGTCGCCAAGGAGCGGTGCGATTTGCGTGCCAAGTCTAGTGCCTCTCGTGCGCCAGGGGGAGGGGGCACCCACACGACCTCATCCTGAGGAGTCGAGCTTGCGCGGCGTCTCGAAGGATAGGCCGCGAGGTCGTGCACGCCGACGACGATGTAGTCGTACAGAATCGAGTCGATGGGCATGCCGGGCCTAGAACAGGCAATCTCCCCGCAGGTTGGGCGGAATGGGATCGGCCGGCATTTCGAGGCGGCAGTGATAGTCGAACGCGGCGCGATAGGCGGCCGCGATGCGCGGCTTGGCCTGGATCGGCAGGACCCAACGGGCGCCGCGCCGCTCGACCTGCTGGCGGCCGTAGCTGATGTCGGTTCCATCGGGGAAGTAGGCAGTGAAGACCGAGTGTCCGGCGGTCGAGGCGAACTCCACGACCAGGATGGCGCCGTCGATACATTCGAAGAGCGGGCCGCTCTTCAGGACGCCGGTTTCGGTGGTCTTCCCCGAGGGGCCGGAGATGGTCCACTGCCAGTGCCCGGTGGTGTTGGTGGACTCGGCTTTCGCCGCGCCACAGGTCAATGCACTCGGGCCCTGCTTGCCTGCAGATTGGCCATGTGCTGGCGTCGCGAGGGTCGCCGCCAGCAGGAGCACGCGCACACTTTTCATTCGGCGATGGTAGAGCACGAGCGTTACGGCGGCCACGAGATGAAAGTGAATGCGGTCCTCACGAGGAAGGGTACGGCTGCTGCACCGCGACCTCGCTCTCGATGGCGCCCAGCGGCTCGTCGGCCATCAGGGCCTCGAAGGCGCGCAGACGCTTGTAGATCGAGATCAAGGTCACGATGGTGGGCCACGACCGGACGAGATACTGGAACGAGTTCTCGACGCGGCCGAAGGCGCGGATGATCTGCTGCATGACGCCGAGCGTCAGGCCGCCGGCGACGATCGACGGCCCGAGCGCGGTGTACGCGACCAGCGCGCTGGCCTGCAGGTAGCCGTAGCGGACGATGTTGAAGTAGAGAAAGTTGATGTAGAGCCGGAAATAGTTGCGCCGCACGTCGCGGAACAGGGCCTCCAGGGTCGGCGGCCGGGCGCGGTCGTGATCGTCCTCGCCCAGCACCAGCTCCTTGCGATAGGCGGCCTCGACGCGCTGGTTGCGGAACTCAAGGCCGGGCAGGCGGATGCCGGCCAGCGCCAGGCCGACGGTGCCGATCACCGCCCAGATGATCGCGACGAACACCAGCGCCTGCGGCACCTCGCCGACCAGCGGCAGCTCCTTCACGTGCACCGACAGTCCCCACAGGATCGGCAAGAAGGCGATCAGGGTCATCAGGGCGTCGATGAGGCTCGAACCGAGCTGCTCGAGGGTGGTGGCGAAGCGCTGCGTATCCTCCTGGATACGCTGCGAGGCACCTTCGATGTGCCTGAGGCGATGCCAGTTGGCGACGTAGTAGTCGTTCATCGCGGTGCGCCAGCGGAACACGTAGTGGCTGGTGACGAAGGCCGACAGCACCGCCGTGGTGATGTAGACCATCGCGATGCCGGCGAAGGTCCAGATCTGCGCGTAGAACTGCTGCTGGGTGACGGCGTTGGGCTTGGTCAGGGCCTGCTGGATCAGGTTGTAGAAGGTGCCGAACCAGTTGTTGATCATCACGTCGAGCTGGACCTGGAACCAGATGAAGAAGATCACCACCGCCGAGACGGCGACCGACCAACGGA
>JAFAKN010000118.1 GCA_019235415.1 Alphaproteobacteria bacterium | reverse complement strand
CGGCGATGAGACGCCCGACGTCCGGTTCGGGCGCAGCGCCATCACCATGAGCGGCCCCGTCACGACCAATCCAGCCGACCTCGCCCCTCACGTCGCAAAGATCAAGTCGCCGCCCGATTGGATCCACAATCACGCCAACCCTCAGCTGATCGACTTGTTTGCCGCGTTCGGCGCGAAATCCACCCAGCGCAGCAGTTCGCCGCTCGATCCTCCTGACCTGGAAGCCGACTTTTTTGTCGTGGAGAATTGATAGTGGGACCGCGGGCGTCTGCCCATGATCCTCGCAACCCGCTACGTGCCGCCGGCGCAGCGATCGGCCATGTTCTGCGCATCGCCGCCCGCCGAGGTGCTCGGCCCGCCATAGATGCTGCGATAGGTGACGGCGGTGGCGCCTTCGGAAATCTGACGGACGTCGAAGATTCCCAGCGCCGAGCCGGTCGGAGTCGTGACGGATACCGTCGCGCGACGTTCCTGCGGGTAGAAGGCGGGGGTGACCTTGACCCACGGCAGCTGCGAGCGCGCCACCAGGCAATTGGTCATCACGTCGTACGGCACCGCGTAGGTGGAGGCCCAGGTCGGCGGCTGCTGCGACAGGCCGCCGGGCGATTGGCAGGCCGCCACGGCGTCAAGGGCTGCCAAAGCGAACACCGCTTTGATCTTCACGGCCGGACCCTGCCCGGCGCGCCGACGCCTCTCAACGTCGCTCCCGCCAGGTCGAAACCATAGACGCGGGCAGCATTGCCGCCGACGATCTTGGCGCGCTCCTCGTCCGGCACGCCGGCCAGGATCCCGTCCAGGATCTTGCGCGACTGCGGGAAGGTCGATTCGCTGTGCGGGTAGTCGGAGCCCCACATCATGTTGTCGACGCCGATGACGTCGCGCAGGCGAATGCCGATGGCGTCTTCCTGGAAGCTCAGCACCACGTTGCGATGAAAGAAGTCGCTCGGCCGCATGCCGTCCTTGAAACGGTAGATCGCCTCGCCCTGTCGCTCGCGATAGGTGTAGTCCATGTTGGTGAGCACGTACGGCACCCACGACAGCTCGAATTCGACGATGGCGAGCATCAGCTTGGGATGCCGCTCGAAGACGCCGGAGAAGATCATGTCGCACAGCGACACCGCCGGATAGAACGCCTTGGTCGAGCGGCTGCTGGCGTCGCGCAGCGTCAGCGGGCCGGCGCCGCGGATCTTGCCCTGCCGGCGGGTGGCCGTGTGCAGGCTGAGCGGCATGCCGAGCGCAGTGGCAGCCGCCCAGAACGGCTCGTACTCCGGTTGGTCGTAACGTCGGTGCTCCAGCGGATACTCGGTGATCATCGCTCCGCACAGGCCGAGGCGCGCCGTGCGCTCGAGCTCCCTGATCCCGTCCTCGACGTCGTCGAGGTTGATCATCGCGATGCCCTTCAAGCGAGCGGGATCGCTGCGGCAGAACTCGGCGATCCAGTCGTTGTAGGCGCGGAAGATCGCCGACATCAGCCCGGTGTCTGCAATCCTGAAGTAGAACAGCCCCTGTGATGGATAGAGGACTTCGCCCGCCACCCCGTCGATGGCCATGTCCTTCAGGTGTTGTCCGGGATCGTAGCCGCCCTGCAGAACGTCTTCGAAGCGGCCCTCGCCGGAGATGGTCTCGGGCGCTTCGAAGCGCGCGCCGGCGTTCGAGATCAGGCCGATGCCGGAGAGGACCTGGTCGGCCTCGATCACCAGCTGGTCGGCACCGTCGATCCGCACGATGCGCGGCGCTCGGTCGCGGAAGGCGCGGTCGATGCGCGTCTGCCACAAGTCGGGCGGTTCGAACACGTGGGAGTCGGACGAAAGAACGAGCGGCAACACCGGCATCTCCTTTTTGCTCGGTCGACCCCGCGAGCTTTGGCAACGCGGCCACCGCCGTCAAGCCGAGCGCAGGTCGTGCTAGGCTTGGCCACCAAGCCCGCCGGAGAACGCAATGCTGTTCCATGACTGCACGACCGCGCCCAGCCCCCGGCGGGTCCGCATCTTCCTTGCGGAAAAGGGCGTCCGTGTTCCGACTGTGCAGGTCGATCTCAGGAATGGCGAGCATCTCGGCGAGGCCTTTCTGGCCGTCAATCCCGAAGGCACGGTTCCTGTCCTCGAGCTCGATGGCGGGCAGCGCCTCTACGACATCGTGGGGATTTGCCGCTACTTCGAAGAGACGGTGCCTCAGCCGGCGCTCTTCGGCACTTCGGCACTCGAAAAAGCCATGGTCGATTCCTGGCTGCGATGGTCCGATCGCGAGGGCTTTTATGCCGTCATGGACGCGTTCCGCAATTCGACCCGAGGGCTCAAGGACAGGGCGCTGCCCGGCTCACAGAGCTATCCGCAAATTCCCGAGCTGGCACAGCGAAGCAAGCTCAGGATCGCCGACTTCTTCGGCCGACTGGATGACCGCTTGGGCAGCAGCGAGTTCCTGGCCGGGCCAAGCTTTTCGATCGCCGACATCACGGCAATGGTCTCGATTGATTTCGCCGCCTGGATGAAGATCGTTCCGTCAGCCGAACAGGCCCATCTGCAGCGCTGGCTTGCCGCCGTAAGATCGCGGCCCAGTTCGCAGGCTTGAGCAGGTGTGAAGGGGTTATGTCCGATGGCTGATGGAATATTCGACGGTCTGCGCGTCATCGATTGCGCGAGCTGGATCGCCGGTCCGGCGGCGGCGACGATCCTCTCCGATTTCGGGGCCGCGGTGATCAAGATCGAGCCGCCGGAGGCCGGCGATCCGTGGCGGGTTCCGGCCGCGGTGCCGGGCAAGGTCACCGACTACTGGTGGCAACTCACGTCGCGCAACAAGCGCAGCCTGGCGATCGACCTCAAGCACCCCGAGGGGCTCGCGGTGCTGTATCGCCTGCTGCAGTCGACCGACGTCTTCATCACGAACTTCCCCTTGCCGGTGCGCGAGCGGTTGAAGATCGCGGCCGCCGACCTGCTCGCGGTCAACCCGCGGCTGGTCTACGGCTCGATCACCGCCTACGGCGAGGCCGGCAAGGAAGCGGCGCGCACCGGTTTCGACGCCACCGCCTATTGGGCGCGCACCGGCCTGATGGACATGGTGCGCGCCACGCCCGAGATGGAGCCCTCCCGCTCCATGCCGGGCATGGGCGACCATCCGACGGCGACGGCGCTCTATGCCGCCATCGTGACCGCGCTCTACCAGCGCGAACGGACCGGGCGCGGCGGCGTCGCGCATACCTCGCTGCTGCAGAACGGCCTGTGGGCCAACGGCTGCTTCGTGCAGAACCGGTTGTTCGGCGAGCACGTCAAGCACCGCCCGCCGCGCGTCGAGACGCCGAGCGCGCTCGCCAACCACTATCGCTGTCGCGACGGCCGCTGGTTCCTGATGGCGCTGCACAACGAGGCGCGACAGCTGCCGAGCTTTTTGAAGGCGATCGATGCCGAGCACCTCGCCCGCGATCCGCGCTTCGCCACCCTCCTGGACCGGCGCGCCAATGCCAAGGCGCTGACCGGCATCCTCGACGGCATCTTCGCCAAGCGCGACCTGGCCGAATGGCGGCCGATCCTCGAGAAGGCGGGCGTGACGTTCGGGCCGGTGTATTCGGTCAACGAGGCCGCCGACGACCCGCAAGCGCGCGAGATCGGTGCGCTCGTGCCCTTCGCTGACGGCGGCGGGCTCACTGTGTCGAGTCCCTTTCACATCGACGGCGTGAGCAAAGTCGCCCCGGTCCGCGCTCCCGCCGTCGGCCAGCATTCCGAGGCGGTGCTGGCCGAAAACGGCTACGCCTCCGATGAGATCGCCCGCCTCAAGGCGCTCGGCGTGCTGCAGAAGTAGCGCTGGGGGCGCGCCACTCCAGTGGCGCGTCTTTCCCGATCCGACAAGATCGCGCCACTGGAGTGGCGCGCCCCCAGCGGATACACTTCCAAGCTGTGGCTGTTGGAAGGGAGCAAACCCATGACCGCTGAGACCAGAGGCCGCATCCGGCACGTTGCATTGAGCGTAAAGGACCCGTGGGAGACCGCCGAATTCTACAAGCAGGCGATCGGCCTGCAGGAGGTCACCGAGCTCGACGGCCCCTTGGCCGAGGGCGTGTTCCTGACCGACGGCGTGGTCAACCTCGCCATCCTCCACTTCAAGAGCGACGAGGCCGCGCAGGGCACCGGCGCGGACTATGTCGGCATCCATCACATCGGCTTCTGGTGCGACGACGTGGTCGAGCAGGGCAAGATTGTGCGCGCCAACGGCGCCACCTGGATCATGGGCGATCCCAACAACCCGCACGGCTACGAGGTCAAGCACACCGACCTCAACGGCATCATCTTCGACATCGCCGCGCACGGCTGGGCCGGCTCGCAGAAGGAGCCGGGCTCGGAAGGCAACGTCGTGCACAACAATCCGCACCGGCGGCTCGCCAAGTTCGACGAGCGCCGCGCCCGCGCCCAGGCCAAGTTCGCTGCGATGCGCGCGAAGGAGAAAGAGCCGGTCCCCGCTGAGTGACCTGCTGAAAGTCCGCTCCTGTAGCCGGACTTGGTCGCTCGCGGGTCGTGCTGTAGCTTTGCTTGCCTTCGTCTCGGGTGGTGGCTGCATGCAGCCGCCACCATCTCCAGGTCAAAGTACTACTGTTTCGAGCGCGCCGACGATTGCGCCTCCTCCCGGCATGTTGCCTTGCAACTGGTCCGGCAGCCGTTCGGGCGATCTCGTTGAGCATCACCGGCATTATTTGGGTGACGCGCCGGGGCAGGTTAAAATCAAATACAATCTCTATTCCAAACCGGATACCATCGAGGTCTTTTACCGAGGGCAGTTGATCGCTGGCACGGGTGGACCACGCAGCGGTCGCGGTGCAATCCGCTTCGATTGGAACCCGGTGGGCGGAGACTATTCCGTCGACGTCGTGGTTCGAGGTGACGTGTGGGAGACACGCTGGGACTACGCCATGGCCTGCCCGGTTGCGGCGCCGGCTTAGGCGCCCCGGAAGCTCAATAGTGTCGACCTCACGCGACTAATATGCGCCGCCGACCGAGATCGGCAGGAACGCGGTCTCGTCATGCCGCGCCGCCTCGAGCTGCCGCACGAGCTTGCGGAAGCTTTCGAGATCGGCGCCCTCCAGCCTGGCCCGCTTCGTTTCGGGAAAGGTCAGCGGATCGATTGCCTTGCCGTCTTTGATGACCTCGAAATGGAGATGCGGGCCGGTGGACCGCCCGGTATTGCCGACGAAGCCGATCACCTGTCCCTGATGAACCTCGACACCGGCGCTGATGCCGGGGGCGAACTCGGATAGGTGGCCGTAGACCGTCGCGACATTGTGGGCGTGCTCGATGCGGATCCAGTTTCCATAGCCTGCGTTCGGCGCCGCGCCCACGACCTTCCCGTCGGAAGCCGCATGGATAGGCGTCCCGGTCGGCGCGACCAGATCGACCCCGTTATGCATCAGGAACGAGGCGCCGCCCCGGCCGGCGACCTTGCCGGGGCCCGGCGCTAGTCCCAGGGCAACGCCACGCGCCGTCGCCGTGTTGAGAGTGGCGCCGACGCTGCCGACGCGGCTGGGTGCGCCGAGGCCGTTTCGCGGCTGCTCGAACGGATCGGCCCGAACGCCGAAGCCGGACGAGACGTTGATCGTTTGCAGCGGAAGCCGCATCGCGGGCGCCGCCAACGACTCGCCGCTGGCGAGCCAAAGCTCCTCCGTCCCGTGCGTCGGGCGAAAGCGATAGAAAGCGATCCTGCCCTTGTCGGCCGTCATGATCTCGGCCGACACGACGTTCGCCGGGCCGACCTCCCGGCCATCGCCGGCGAAGGTCTGCTCGTAGCGCACGTAGAACTTGTCGCCGCGATGGAGCTGGCTGCCGGCACCGAGGGCCGATGCAAGAGCTTCCCCCAGTTTCAGGCTCAAATCCGCCGGCGCCCCGGACCTCGCCAGCGAAGCCTCGAACGACTCTCCGACGAAGCCGCTCAGCGCGAGCTCGCGACTGACAAATGGGCGTGCGGGCCGATCCTGAAGCGCCATGGGGGGCGCCGCGGCGGCGACTTCGGTCTGGCCCGCGAGCGACTGTTCCCCGGCACCGAGGCTGCCGGTAAGATCGGCGTCAAAGGCCGTGCCATGCGAGGCCGGCCCGCAAACGAGCAAGAAAGCGCCGGCCAGCAAAGCCTTCAACGGCTTGGCGCGCTGCGGTTGTGCATTTGAACCAGGCATGGTGGCCTCGGGCGCCGCCGGACAATCCGACGGTAGATCCAGAGGAGCAGGGCTCAACTGCCAAGGCCAGTGCCCATCCTGTGACGACCTGCGACCTTCCCGTGTTGGTTGCGCGTCGGACACCGCAATGTCACGGCGGAACCAAGTCTACTAGTCCGTTTCGATCGGCAGCGATTCGGTCCTCGCCCATTCGCCCATCGAGCCGTCGTAGAGCGAGAGGGCGTCGTAGCCCAGCTGGTGCAGCAGGAAGAGGTCGATCGTCGCCGAGATGCCGCCGCCGCAGTAGCAGATCGTGCGCTTGTCCTTCGACACGCCGGCCGCCGCGAACTTCGCCGCCGCGTCGGCCAGCGAGGTGAAGCCCTTGGTCGCAGGATCGATCAGCGTCGCGGCCGGCACGTTGACGCTGCCGGGCACACGGCCCGGCCGACCGTAGCGGCTGGGCTCCAGCCCGCGATGGAACTGCGGGCCGAGCGCGTTCACCGTCACGCTGTCGGCGCGCCCGATGGCGGCTTTGACCGCCGCGGCATCGACGAACAGGCCGGCCCGCGGCGCCGCCGCGAATGTCGCCGGCGGATAGCCGCGCGGTGCGCCGGTCTCGATGGGCCGGCCCTCGGCCTTCCACTTGTCGAAGCCGCCGTCGAGCACGGCGGCATCGTCGAAGCCCAGCGCGCGCAGCATCCACCAGAAGCGCGTGGCCCACATCATCGTGCCGATGCTGTAGAGCGCCACGCGCGTGCCGGGCCCGACACCGTGCCGGCCGAACGCCGCCTCCAGGCGGGCGAGCGGCGGCATCATGAAATGCAGATGTGTGTCGGGAGCCGAGAACTCGCCCTGCAGGTCCAGGAAGTCGGCGCCGGGAATATGCCCATCTTCGAAGGTCTTGCGGCCGGGCACGGCGACGTAAGGCTCGCCTGATCCGGCGGGCGCCGGCTCCAGGTACGTCGTGCAGTCGAACACCCTGAGCGCCGGATCGCCGAGCGACGCGGCAAGGGCTGCGGTATCGATCAGGGCACGCGGGTCGCGCATGACGGTGTCTCCTCGAACCAGATTCTCATCCTACTCCTCTCCCCCGCCAGGGGTCCGCAGGGGGAGAGGCTGGGAGAGGGGGTTGCACAAGGCGTGGAAGCCCCCTCTCCTATCCTCTCCCCCTAGCGGACAGGGCAATCGCATATGGCCAATTCCCCGTCATCCCGAGCGGAGCCGCCCGAAGGGCGGCGTAGTCGAGGGACCTGTTTTGTTGATGCAGCAACAAAACAGGTCCCTCCGCTTCGCCTTGCTGCGCAAGGCTCCGGTCGGGATGACG
>JAFAKN010000441.1 GCA_019235415.1 Alphaproteobacteria bacterium | reverse complement strand
GATATCCACAGAACTGGCCCCGCGAGGACGTTCGGCGAACGAGAACAGAACGAGCTCGATGTCTAACTTTGCTCCAGAACGTGTCTAACTCGCTCTAAACGCCCAAGTTCTCGGTACGTAAGAAGTAGCTTAGAATTCAAGCGGGCGTGCATTTTATGGAATGGTGCCCAGGGGCGGAATCGAACCACCGACACTGCGATTTTCAGTCGCATGCTCTACCAACTGAGCTACCTGGGCGTGCCACCTGGGGCACGCCCTGCAGGGCGTGCCGTCACCGACAGCGACGGGCTGTATAGGATGCTTTCAGCCGCGCTGTCCAGTTGGTCGTCCGATTGGCCCGCGCTCGTCCGGAGCCTCCTCGTCGCCAGGGCCCTCCTCGGTCGGCACGCGGTACCCCTCCTTCAGCCAGCGGCCGAGATCGATGTCGGCGCAGCGCTTCGAGCAGAACGGCCGGTAGTCCGGCACGCCTGACTTGCCGCAGATCGGACATTTGGCGGCCATGCGCACGACGCGCAGCGCCGGCGCCGATCGTTCATTCATCCTGCTTCTCCAACGCCTCGAGCTGACGGGCGAGCGTCGCGCCGCGTCGCGCGCGGGTCAACTCGAAGTGCCCAAGGCGCGTGAAGCCGAAAAGTTGCGTCGGCACCGGATCGTCGGCCAGCGCCTCCGCGAGCACCGCCTGCACCTTGTCGCGGTCATAGCTCGAGCGCATGTTGACGAAGTCGATGACGATGGCGCCCGCGATGTTGCGCAGGCGCAGCTGCTGGGCGATCGCCGGTGCGGCCTCCAGATTGACGTCGACCGAGCGGCGCGGCGCGCGGCCCTGACGGCCGCCGGCCGAAGCGCTGTCGACGTCGATGGCGCACAGGGTCTCGCCGGGCTCGAACAGCACCTCGACGCCGCTGGCCAGCACGATGCGCGGCGCCAGAGCGGTGTCGATCTGGCCGGCCACGTCGTCGATCTCGAAGGTCGGCATCGGCCCGTTGTGCCAGCGCACGCGGATCTTCTCGCCCAGGCGATCCATCTGGTCCTGCAGCGCGCGCGCTTGCGTGCGTTCCTCCAGCACGACCTCCTCGAGCGTCGAGCCGTAGTTGCGCAGCGCGCGCTGGATGGGATCGCGGTCGCCGGGCAGGCGAACCGACAGATCGGCGGTTGGCTGCAATTCGAAGGCAAGCGAGCGCAGCTTCTCCCAGCGCTCGCTCACCGCCTGCGCGTCGCGGCGCAGCACGTCGAGCGTGGCGCCGGCGGCCGCGGTCCGCAGCACGACGCCGCCTTCGAGCAGGCCCTCGACATGGCCGCGCAGGCGATCGCGCTCGGACTCACCCTCGATGCGGCGCGAGAACGACACGCCGGACGCCAGCGGATGATAGACGAGATAGCGGCCGCTGACGGCGATGTTCATGGAAAGCCGCGGGCCCTTGTCGCTTTCGCCGTCGGCACGCACCTGCGCCAGGATCGGCGCACCGGCCGGCGGCCAGGCATCGATACCGGCGCGGTCCTCGGCGCGCAGAAAGCCGGAGCGCCCGATGCCGATGTCGACGAAGGCTGCGTCGAGCTCGGGCATGACGCGCTCAAGCCGTCCGAGGAACACGCCCTCGACCAGCGACGGCCTATCGCGCCGCACGATCTGCAGCTCGACCAGACGGCCATCGGCCACCAGCGCCATCAGCAGCGCTTTAGGCAGCCCGTGGCAGATCAGACGATCGATGCGGCTCATGCTGCCGCCTTCAGGAGCGCCATCGTCTCGAACAACGGCAGACCGACGACATTGCTGTAGGAGCCCGAGAGAAAGGCAACGAAGCACGCCGCACGGCCCTGGATCGCGTAGCCGCCGGCCTTGCCTCGCCATTCGCCGCAGCGGACGTAGCTTTCGACCTCGTCCGCGTCCAGCCGCTTGAAGCGGACCACCGTCTCGACCAGCCGCGTACGCACCGCCCCGTCCGTCCGTCGGACGGCGATTGCGCCCAGCACGCGATGGCGGCGGCCGGACAACAGGTCGAGGCACCGGCGCGCCTCCTGTTCGGTTTCGGCCTTGGGCAGGATGCGCCGACCGCAGGCTACGACGCTGTCGGCAGCGAGGACCAGGGCGGTGGGATGACGGCAGGCCACGGCCTCGAGCTTGGCGCCCGCCATGCGCAGCGCATAGGCGCGGGGCAACTCGCGGGAGCGCGGCGTTTCATCGATGTCGGCGGGATCGACCTCGGTAGGCTCCAGCCCCACCTGCCGCAACAGGTCGAGTCGGCGGGGCGAGGCGGAGGCGAGCACGAGCCGGAGAGCGGGCGCCAGGATCGGCGACAAAATCGACGCGGCGCCCAACGCCTACTTGAAGCGGAAGGTGATGCGGCCCTTGGACAGGTCGTAGGGCGTCATCTCGACGGTGACGCGGTCGCCTGCCAGCACGCGGATGCGATTCTTGCGCATCTTGCCCGAGGTGTGGGCGAGGATCGTGTGGTCATTGTCGAGCTTCACCCGAAACATCGCATTGGGCAGCAGCTCGGACACTACACCCGTGAACTCGATCAGATCTTCTTTGGCCATCCGGCCTCCGGTTTGGGTCGAGGAAGAAGCGGCCGGAAAATGGGCTCGGGACGGGCCCAAGTCAACCGCAGGCCGGGAAGGTTTGGTCCATGTCGCTGTCATCCCGAGGCCGAAGGCCGAGGGACCTTTCGAGCAGCCCGAAAGGTCCCTCGCTGCGCTCGTGATGACAGAGGGGTTGGCCTTCTCAGCGCCGCCCTGCTCCCCTATACAGGACGCGGCTGCGAACGCCCGGGGAAGGAAGGACCAGTCGCAATGATCGCACTTTCAAGGTGTGGCCTGCTGGCCGCCCTGCTGCTCGCGCCGACCCTGGCGTTCGGCCAATCGCCGCCAGCCACCAACGCCGTATCCAATGCCATCGCCGCGCCGGCGCAGAAGAGGATCGGCGTTCCCTCGCAGCGGCAATATTCGACGGCGCTGATCGTGCTCAACGCCGCCGGTGCGCGGCTCGACGGCGCCAAGCTGGTGCTCGACGGCGTCATGCCGTCGGCCACGCTGTTCACCAGCCGACCGGTGCGCACGGTCGGCCACATGGTGACGCCCGACATGGTCGAGATCTGGCACACCGGCAGCTTCGCCAAGGACCCGCCCAACGCCACCGTCTCGGTGTTCTCCAAGGACGGCTCCAGCGTGAGCGACGCGGTGGTGGTGCTGAACTCCGCCAAGCTCGACGGCGAGCGGCTCATCTTCGACGTCAAGGTCCTGGAAGGCGAGCTCAAGACCGATGGGCCGGCCTCGGTGTTCATCGACACGATCTGGTTCGGCATCGGCTCGAACGGCGTGAGCTACTACGGCACCAGCGCGACCAAGGACACCGGCGGCATCACGCCCAACGTCAACGACACGCCTCTCACAGGGTGGTCCAACCCCTCGCCCACCGAGCCCGTGGCGCGAGAGTACAACTATGGCCGCGCCGTCGGTGCGCCGCCGCCGCCCGACATCGATCCGCGCTACCAGCAGAACTTCAACGCACCGACCTGCGGCAAGCCTCCGCTGCTGCCCTGCTACTGAGGCCCGCCATGAAGACGACGATCCTCTCCGCCGCAATCGCTGCTTTCGCGGTGCTGCTCGCCGGCGCCGGCGCTGGCCGTGCGCAGACCGCGCAACCGCTGGCCGCCAAGACCATCGGCCAGCCGCAGCAGCCGAAGCTCGTGCCGTCGATGATCGTGCTGAATGCACGCAGCGCCACGCTGGCCGACGGCAAGCTGGTGCTCGACGGCATCTCGCCCAACGCCATCATCTTCGCCGACCGCCCGGTGCGCTCGGCCGGGCACGCGCTCACCGCGCACCTCCTGGAAGAGTGGAGCGACAAGGCGCCGGACAGCTTCGCCAAGTACCCGCCCAACGCCACGGTCTCGGCATTCAGCAAGTCGAAAAAGGGCGCGGTCGATGCCGTGGTCGTGCTGAAGTCACCCAAGCTCGAGGGCCAGCGGCTGACGTTCGACGTCGACGTGCTGGAAGGCGACCTTGCCGGCGGCGATGGCGCGGTGTCGGTGTTCACCGATCTCATCAACCTGCCCACCGCGCGCCGCACGTCGCATCGCAGCGCCTGGTACGCCGGCGCGCCGTAGGCGCATCGACCGCTCGGACGTAGTCCGCGCAAAGCGCATCGTGTCTGAACTGCGGCGGCAGCGCTGCCATGCGCCGATGTCGCCACGTCAGGCACATTGTCTCCACAATTCGACGCGTAACTCCCGCGCGCTTCCCCTCGTGTAGCGTAAAGGAGTAGTAACTTGAAAAATCGTAAGCTTGTCACTCTGTCGTTGCTCGCCGCTCCGCTGCTGGCTCCCGCGCTGGCGCATGCCCAGTCGGCGCAAGACGCACGTAACCCCAAGGGCATTGAGACGCCGTTCAACGGAACGGCCGAGGAGGCCTACATCAAGGATCAGATCCGCGGTGCCGGCTACAGCGGCGTCAACAGCCTGATGCGCGACGGCGACGGCGCATGGCATGCGCGCGCCTACAAGGGTTCCGCCGACGTGCAGATCGCCGTCGACCGCTCGGGCCACATCAGCGAGACCGCCCAGCGCTAATCGTCTTCCCCTCCCCTTGGCGGAGTCCGCCAAGGGGAGGTGTCCGCGCAGCGGACCTGCCTTCGCCGAAGCGAAGCCGCTACGGCTTCGCGCAGGCAGGCGGAGGGGGTCGAGCGACTCATGACCCCTCCGTCGCGGTATGACCGCGACACCTCCCCTTCGCGGAGCCCGCGAAGGGGAGGAGAAATCATCAAACCGAAGGTCCTGAAGGCGCGCCGAAACGCGCCTTCAGGCGCACCAGGATCTGGTCGCGCGTGCGGCGGTAGGCATCGAGCCGCATCTCGCGCGAGCCCTCGACGGCGCTGGGGTCGGTGACCGGCCAGTATTCGACCTCGACGGCTGCCGCGCGCGTGAACTCGAGCGCGCGATGATGGGCTTCGGGCGACAGCGTGACGATGAGCTCGAACGAGCTCGGATCGACGTCGTCGAAGGTCTTGCCCTCGCGGCGGTGCAGGTCGATGCCGACCTCGTCGAGCGCTGCGGCGGCGAAACCATCGATCTCGTTGGCCCGCACGCCGACCGAATCGATGTAGGCCTGCGCGCCGTACAGCCGCCGCGCCAACGCCTCGGCCATCGGCGAGCGGATCGAATTCTCGCTGCAGGCGAACAGCAGGCTGACCGGCACGGCTTTCATGCGTCCCGCCTCAGCCCTTGATGTGCAGCGCGCAGATCAAGGTGAACAACCGCCGCGCCGTATCGAGGTCCATCTCGAGCTTGCCGGCCAGCCGCTCGCGCAGCAGCTCGGAGCCCTCGTTGTGCAGGCCGCGCCGCCCCATGTCGAGCGCCTCGATCTGCGACGGGCTGAGCTTCTTGATGGCGCTGTAGTAGCTCTCGCAGATCAGGAAGTAGTCTTTCACCACCTTGCGGAACGGGGTCAGCGACAGGACGATGTCGCGCAGCTTGCGGTCGTCCGCGGCGTGCAGGCCGAACACCAGGCGCTGCTCGAAAATGCCGATGTGCAGCTTGTAGGGCCCGGCCTCGCCGCCGACCAGGGCGAAGTCGTTTTCTTCCAGGAGGTCGAACAGCGCCACCGCGCGCTCGTGCTCGACCTCGGGTGTGCGGCGCGCCACCGACTCCTCGTCGAGCACGACATCGACGATGCGGCGCCTCTGCGGCATGTCAGCGTCGATTGAGCCGGATCGACACCGACCGGCCGTGCGCCCCCAGCCCTTCGGCTTCGGCCAGCGTCAGCGCCGCCGGCCCCAGAGCCGCCAGCGAGTCGGCCGTGCAGCGTACGATCGACGTGCGCTTCACGAAATCGGCGACGCCGAGCCCGCCGGAGAAGCGCGCGGCGCGCGAGGTCGGCAGCACGTGATTGGTGCCGGCGACGTAATCGCCGATCGCCTCGGGCGTATGACGGCCGAGAAAGATCGCGCCCGCGTGCCTGATGCGATTGGCGAGCGCCTCGGCCGCCGCCGGCTCCATCGCGAGCTCGACATGCTCGGCGGCGATGCGGTCGACGATCGGCGCCGCAGCCGCAAGCTCGGGCACCAGGATGATCGCGCCATTGTCGCGCCAGCTCGCGCCGGCGATGTCGGCGCGCGGCAACGTCTCGAGCTCGTGCTCGACGGCCTGTGCGACCGCGTCGGCGAAGCCTGCGTCGTCGGCGATCAGCACCGATTGCGATGACGGGTCGTGCTCGGCCTGCGACAGGAGATCGGCCGCGATCCAGGCCGGATCGTTCTCGGCGTCGGCCACCACCAGGATTTCCGACGGTCCGGCGATCAGGTCGATGCCGACCTGGCCGAAGACGCGTCGCTTGGCGGCGGCGACGTAAGCGTTGCCGGGGCCGACGATCTTGTCGACCGGCACCAGCGACTGCGTGCCATAAGCGAGCGCCGCGACGGCCTGCGCCCCGCCGATGCGCCACACCTCGTCGGCTCCGGCGATCTCGGCCGCCAGCATGACCAGCGGGTTGACGACGCCGTCGGGGGTCGGAACCACCATCACGACGCGCGGCACGCCGGCCACCTTGGCCGGGACGATGTTCATCAATACCGACGAGGGATAGGCCGCGGTGCCGCCCGGCACGTAGACTCCGACCGAGTCGAGCGGCCGATAGCGGGCGCCGAGCCGCGTGCCGGTGGCGTCGGTGAACTCTACGTCCTTGGGCAGGAGCGCCCGATGAAACGCCTCGATGCGCCGCGCCGCGAACTGCAAGGCCTCGCGCTGCGCGGCCGGGACCTGGGTCAAGGCGGAAAGGCGCTGGCCATCGCTCAGGCGCAAGCCTGCGATGTCGGTGTCGACGCGGTCGAACTTGCGGGTGTATTCGAGCAGCGCCGTATCGCCGCGGGCGCGCACGTCGGCGAGTATCTCGCCCACGACGCGGTCGACGTTCTCGTCGCTGTCGCGGTTGCGCGCGAGGAACGCCGCGAAGTCCTGCTCGAAACCGGGCGCGGCCGCGTCCAGTCTTCTAGGCGGCACGGCTGAGCCCGCGGAAGCAGTCGACCCATCGCCCGATGCGCTCGGGCTGGGTCTTCAGCGCCGCGCGGTTGACGATGAAGCGCGACGTGACGTCGGCGATGTGCTCAATCTCGACCAGCCCGTTCTCCTTGAGCGTGCGGCCGGAATCGACCAGGTCGACGATGCGATGGCTGAGCCCCAGCGACGGCGCGAGCTCCATCGCGCCGGAGAGCTTTACGCATTCGGCTTGGACGCCGCGCGCGGCGAAGTGGCGCCGCGTGACCTCGGGATACTTGGTGGCGATCCGGACGTGGCTCCAGCGGCGCGGGTCGTCGCTGCCGGCCATCTCGACGGGCTCGGCGACGGCCAACCGGCATTTGCCGATGCCGAGATCGACCGGCGCATAGATCTCAGGATAGTCGAACTCCATCAGCACGTCGCCACCGGCGATGCCGAGGTGCGCCGCGCCGAAGGCTACGAAGGTCGCTACGTCGAACGAGCGCACGCGGATGATGTCGAGGTCGGCGTGGTTGGTGGCAAAGCGCAGCTGCCGGGCATCGGGGTCGGCGAAGGCCGCCTCGGGCTCGATGCCGGCGCGCGCGAACAACGGCGCGGCCTCCTTCAGGATGCGTCCCTTGGGCAGCGCCAGGATCAGCTTTTCGTTGGCGACGCTCGACAAACCGGTTCTCCAGCAACGAACGCCCGCCCTATGCGGCGGTCAACGGCTAGTCGACCGGATGGGCGGGCTTCCACGGGGTGGGCCAAGGCTCCCCGACATCCCCCAAATGGCATGCAAGCCGCACAATTTCCAGCCGGATGGCCCGGTCCGCGGCGAAGCGCAGCGTGACGACGGAACTGGCGGCGCGCCTTGCCCCCTCCCTGGCCCCATCCCTGGCCCCGTCCCCGTCCGTTCCGTCGAGCGACGCAGCCAAAAGCTCGAGCATGCGGTCGGGCTCGCCGAGCGGGATGTTGTGATGGCGGACCGCCTTCACCTCATTGAAAACCAGCGCCGAATGGGTGCGCGAGTAAGGCGCATCGATGGTCGGATCGGCCTCCCAGCGGAACCGGTTCAAAAGGAGAACGAAGCGCCGCTCGTCCTTGAAGAAGGCGCAGTCGCGCACCGCCACGAGGGCGTCCTGGCACGCCGCCGATATGACCGAGAGATCGTCACCATCCAGGGCGGAGAGCTTCAGGGTCATCGGACCGCGGGCCTCCGGCCCGCTCTGTCATCCCGAGCGCAGCGAGGGATCTTTAAACGACAGGAAGGATCCCTCGGCTTTCGGCCTCGGGATGACAAAGAAGCGGGCGAGACGCCCGCGGTCCCGAAGAAAACGCCCCTCATCCCTTGAGCCGCTCGATGTCGGCGCCGCAGCCGGCGAGCTTCTCCTCCAGCCGCTCGTAGCCGCGATCGAGATGGTAGACGCGGTTCACGGTGGTCTCGCCCTCGGCGGCGAGGCCGGCGATGGCGAGCGACACCGAGGCGCGCAGGTCGGTCGCCATCACCTGCGCGCCGCGCAGCCTGGGCACGCCGCGCACCAGCGCCGATTCGTGGTGGATGGTGACGTTGGCGCCCATGCGGGCGAGCTCGGGCACGTGCATGAAGCGGCTCTCGAACACTGTCTCGGTGATCATCGAAGCGCCTTCGGCACGCGTCATCAGCGCCATCATCTGTGCCTGCAGATCGGTCGGGAAGCCGGGATACGGCTCGGTCATGACGTCGGTACCCTGCAGGGCGCCGTTGGTGCGGTGGACCCGCAGGCCGCGTTCGGTCTGCTCCAGCGTGACGCCCGCCGAACGCAGCGTCTGCGCCACGGTCTCGATCAGCTCCAGGCGTCCGCCTAAAAGTTCGACGTCGCCCGCCGTCATCGCCACCGCCATGGCATAGGTGCCGGTCTCGATGCGGTCGGGGATCACGCTGTAGGTCGCCTCCTTCAGCTTGTCGACGCCCTGAATGGTAAGCGTCTCCGTGCCGATGCCCTCGACCGGCACGCCCATCGCCACAAGGCAGCGGGCGAGGTCGGTGATCTCCGGCTCACGCGCGGCGTTGTCGAGCACCGTGGTTCCCTTGGCCAGCGCGGCCGCCATCATCAGGTCCTCGGTAGCGCCGACCGATACCTTGGGGAAGGTGAAGCGCGCGCCCTTCAGGCCCTTGGGCGCCTTGGCGACGAGGTAGCCGCCGTCGATGTCGATCTTGGCGCCCATCGCCTTCAGGCCGGCGATGTGCAGGTCGACGGGCCGCGCACCGATGGCGCAGCCGCCGGGCAGCGACACGCGCGCCACCCGCTCGCGGGCGAGCAGCGCGCCCAGCACCAGCACCGAGGCGCGCATCTTGCGCACGATGTCGTAGGGCGCCGTCGTCGAGCTGATCTTGCCGGCCTGCAGCGTGAGCGTCGTGGCGTGCGCATGACCATTCTCCCCGGGCGCGGCGCCGATCTCGACGCCGTGCTGGCCGAGCAGCTGCAGCATCGTGGTGATGTCGGCGAGCCGCGGCACGTTGTGCAGCGTGAGCTTCTGGTCGGTCAGCAAGGCCGCCACCATCAGCGGCAGCGAGGCGTTCTTGGAGCCGGAGATGCGGATCTCGCCGTTGAGCTGGCGGCCGCCGTTGATGCGGATGCGGTCCATCTCGTCTCCGTTCAGATCTTGGGCAGGGTCACGCCGCGCTGGCCCTGGTACTTGCCGGCCTTGTCGCGGTACGACGTCTCGCAGGGCTCGTTGCCCTGCAGGAAGAGGAACTGCGCCGCGCCCTCGTTGGCATAGATCCGCGCGGGCAGCGGCGTGGTGTTGGAGAATTCCAGGGTCACGTGCCCCTCCCACTCCGGCTCGAGCGGCGTGACGTTGACGATGATGCCGCAGCGCGCGTAGGTCGACTTGCCGACGCAGATCACCAGCACGTCGCGCGGGATGCGGAAGTATTCGACCGTGCGCGCGAGTGCGAAGGAGTTGGGCGGGATGATGCAGACGTCGGTCGTGCGGTCGACGAAGCTGTTGTCGGCGAAGTTCTTGGGGTCGACCACCGCCGAATCGACGTTGGTGAAGATCTTGAAGTCGTTGCCCACGCGCGCGTCGTAGCCGTAGGACGAAAGCCCATAGGAGATCACGCCCTGGCGCTTCTGGCCGTCGACGAAGGGCTCGATCATGCCCTTCTCCTCGGCCATGCGGCGTATCCAGCGATCGGAGAGGATGCTCATCGGGGGGCGCTTCTATCGGAAGGACGCCGACCGCTCAACCGGCGGCGCTAGTGGTTCTGGCCGGACTTCTCCGGCCGTCGACCGTCCTCCTTCGCCCGTGCCTGCGCTTTGCGCCGCCTGAGGTTCTCCCGCAAGGCAGCGGCCAGTCTTTCATTGCGCTCGTCATGATGTGGAACGTCCTTCTGTGGGACGGTTTTGGAGGGGGCAGTCATAGTGCTGAAGCATACACCATTTCGACCGCACAAGGCTGTCTCTGTCATCCCGAGCGCCATCCTGTCATCCCGAGCTCAGCGAGGGATCTTTCCTGCTGCCCCAAGGATCCCTCGCTACGCTCGGGATGACAGAACTGCTAAGCCGCGAACGTCGGCGCCAACTCCACCGGCACGCGCACCGGCATGTCCAAAAGCATCTGGGCGAAGGCCTTGGCCAGCGGGTCGGCCTTGAGGGAGGCCATGCCGCCGCCGCCCAGGGCTTGGCGCAGCAGGAAGTTGAAGCCGTGGATGCCGGCCAGGCGCCAGCGTGTGACCTTGCCCTCGATGCGATGGGCGAACCAGCGCGCCACCGCCTCCTCGGTCACCTCGGCGTCGAGGATCGGCTCATACTCGGGCCTGCGGGCAAAGATGCCGATGTTGGCATTGTCACCTTTGTCGCCCGAGCGGCCGTAGGCCAGCGCCACCAGGGGCACGGTCACCGTGGCGGCGTTCGGCCCGGCCGTCGGCAACGGCGGTGCGGCCGGCGCTTCGGCCGGCAGGTCGGCCGACGTGAAGCCGCCGCTCTTGGCGCCGCGTTCCATCGCGATGCTGCACCCGTCGAGCTCGACGGTGACCGGCACCAGCGTCTTGGGCACCAGGCAGGAGAACATGCGGATCACCGGCGAGGGCGAGGCGCGGCCGGCGCCGAAGCTGCCGGTCATGCCGACGATGCCGCCGGTCGACATCGGCGCGATCTCGCGGCCCAGGAGCGCCAGCGCCTCTTTCTGATCGTGCTTGGCGGCGATCTTGACGACGACTTCGCGCGCCTCGAGCGTGCGCGCGTGCGGTCCGTAGGTCGCCTCGCCGCCGATCACCTCGATGCTGACGTCGCAGTAGTCGCCGAGGTTCTTCTCACGGAACATGCGCCGCGTCTTGCGGATGATCGCCTCCGCGCTGGCGCGGCCCTTCTCGACCGCCTCGCGGCCGCCCAGCATGAAGATGGTGCTGAGCTTGTAGCCGTCCGGCCAGGTGGTCGAGACCTTGTAGCTGTCGCTGGGCGGCCGGCCCTTGGCGCCTGCGACGCGCACGCGGTCCTTGCCGACCGGCTCGAAGGTGGCGCCGGTGAAGTCGCACACCGCGTCCGGCACGATGTAGGCGCGCGGATCGCCGATCTCGTAGAGCATCTGCTCGGCGACGGTGGCCGGCGTGATCAGCCCGCCGGTGCCGTCCGGCTTGCCCAGCACGAACGAGCCGTCGCTAGACACTTCGGCGACGGGGAAGCCCATGTTGTCGTAGTCGGGCACCAGGCGCCAATCGGTGAAGTTGCCGCCGTTGCACTGGGCGCCGCATTCGATGATGTGCCCGCATAAGGTGCCGGCGGCGAGCCGGTCGTGGTCGTCCATGGTCCAGCCGAAGGCGTGGATCAGGGCGCCCAAGGTCACTGCCGAATCGACACAGCGGCCGGTGATCACCACGTCGGCGCCCTCGGCCAACGCGCGGGCGATCGGGAAGCCGCCGAGATAGGCGTTCATGCTGGTGACCTTGGCCGGCAGCCGCTCGCCGGTATCCATCTCGCGGATGTCCAGCCCGCGCAGCTCCTCGACGCGCGGCAGCAGGTCGTCGCCCAGCACCAGCGCGACCTTCAGGCTTACGCCCGCAGCGGCGCAGGCCTTCAGCACGGCGTCGCGGCAGGCCTGCGGGTTCACGCCGCCGGCGTTGGTGATCAGCTTGATCCTCTTCTCGGCGATCTCGCGCGCCAGCGGGCCCATCACCACGCTCACGAAGTCGCTGGCGTAGCCGGCCTGCGGGTTCCTGAGCTTCTGCGCCGCCAGGATCGACATGGTGACCTCGGCGAGATAGTCGCTCACCAGGTAGTCGACGTTGCCGTGGCGGACGAGCTGGGCGGCCGCCGTCTCGGTGTCGCCCCAGAAACCCGAATGGCAGCCAATGCGTACCGTGGCGGTCATACCGACCTCTTGCGGTTCGCGAAGGCGCCCATGCGCTCGAGATGCTCGCCTGTCGTGACCGATTGGGCCATTGCGTCGATGCCGGCCTGGACCGCCTCGTCGAGCGGCAGCCGCTCCCAGCGCCGCATCAGCCGCTTCTGCGCCCGCACCGCCTGGGGCCCGGCGTCGACGATCGCCGCAACCAGGCGCTCGACGGCGGCATCGAGCTGGCCCGGCGGCACGACCTCCTCGACCAAGCCCCAGGCCTCTGCCTTGGCCGCGTCGATGGTCTCGGCGGTGAGCAGCAGACGCGAGGTGCGGCCCCAGCCGATCAGCCGCGGCAGCAGCGCCGCCTCGACCACCGAGGGTAGGCCGACCTTGACCTCTGGCATGCCGAAGTGCGCGTTGTCCGCCGCGATGCGCAGGTCGCAGGCGGCGGCGACCTCGAGGCCGGCGCCCAACGTGTAGCCTTCGAGGCGGCAGATCACCGGCACCGGGCAGTCGCGGATCGCCTGGCAGAGCTTGTGGATCTGGGTGAGGAAAGTGCGGCCGTCCTCGGAGCTCTTCATGGTGAGCATGTGGTTGATGTCGGCGCCGCCCACGAAGGCGCGGCCGCCGGCGCCCGACAGGACCACGACGCGCAGGTCGTCCTCGCGCGACA
>JAFAKN010000632.1 GCA_019235415.1 Alphaproteobacteria bacterium | reverse complement strand
CCGTAGCGATCGTCGAACATCATGGCCTTGCGGCCGGCGAACCCCATGAAGATCCGCGCGCCGAGATCCTTGGTGATGCCGGTCCCGTAGTAGGTGACGGCGAGCTTGGCTTTGCCGCCCTCTATCCGAGCATGGACGAGCGGCCCGTTGCTGAAGACCGAGGCGCCCAGCGCCTGGCCGGCGGTGGTGAAATAATGGGTCGGCGACGGCTTCTCCCAAATCCGCAGCTTGTGCCGGTTGGGATCGATCACCACCCACTTGCATTTGCGGCCGATGCCCTCCTCTTCGCCGAACAGCACGCCATCGGCCTGGAAGGTCCGATTGCTGAGCACGCCCGGGAAGAACCGCTTCTTGTCGCGCACGCTCGGCCCGCCGCCATGAACGGTCGCCGCCCCCTTCGCGGCCCGGACGATCACACCGCCGTCGGATCGCGTATTGCCGTAGCTCCTGAAGCCCACGTTGAAGAACTCGAGCTGCAGTGTGCCGTCCGCTTTGGGCTCGACCTCGAACTGTCCGTTCTTGCCGTCGAGATCATACGAGCCGGCAAACTTGCCCGCGGCGATGGATTTCAGCGTGCCGGTGCACGAGCCGGTCGTGCTTTTCATGGTGCAGGCGCCGTTGGCGCCGAACTCGATGGACTCGAACGGCGGACGCCAATGCATACCGCCCATGCCGCTGTAGTCGCGCACTTGAAAGACGCCGCTCGCCGGTAGGTCAGGCATGGCCGGGGTCCCCCACTCCGGGCAGCGATCAATGACGCGTCGCGTCCTTCCCAAAACGCGCGGCATCGCAAGCGCCACAGTCCCCCGCCGGACCGTTCATGCTATCGCCGCCTGGCGAAATGGGCAAGACCGCCAGCCCCCAATGCCCGACACTGGCGACCGCGCTACAGGCGGTGTTGGCCGCCTTTGGCGGTGTTAGATTCGCGCAACGGCACTGGCGCAGCGACATTGGCGCAATAGGGCGACGCTGCTCATTGGAGTGTCCTGCGGCCGGCTGTACAGAGGCTCCCATGCGAACCCCTCCGACTGCGATCGCCTTGTCGCTGCTTCTCGCGCTCGCCGGGTCGGCTCGTGCCGGGAACGAATTCTTCCCGATCAAGCACGTGATCGACAAGAACGAGACCCTTGTCGTCGTCAGCGATCGGCAGACCGAATTCTCGCTCGACGGCAAAAGCTGGTCGCCGGCAGTCGCTACCTGGGTGTTCCCGGGTTGGGCGCAGCTTCAGGGCGCCACCTGGATCTGGCGGGCGGCCAAGGTGTCGCCGGACGAGGCGCACAACGGCTCGCCGGTCGTAACCTTCCGGCGCAAGTTCACGCCGCCCGCGGGCACGACTCGGGCCACGCTCCGGATCACCGCCGACAACGCCTACAAGGTCACGCTGAACGGCAAGGTCGTCGGCTCGAGCGGCGAGCTCTCGGCCGCCTCGAACGTCGACGACGGCCATTGGCAGACGTTCGACGCCTACGCCGTCCCCCTCAAGCCGGGCGAGAACGTTTTAGTCGTATCGGCGGTCAACTATCGCTCGTCCGCGACCAAGGGCGACGGCAATCCCGGCGGCGTCGTGTTCAGCCTCGCGGCACCACGAGAGAGTGCCGCCAATCCAGGTAAGTAGCGGGCCGTGATCATCCCGTCATCCCGACCGGAGCGCCCCTCGACTTCGCTCGGGATAAACGAAGCGCGTAGTGGAGGGACCTTTCATGTTGCGGCCAACATCAAGAAAGGTCCCTCCACTACGCCTCGCTCCGCGAGGCTCCGGTCGGGATGACGGATGGACTTGGACTCATGACGCTCTACGCCTTCGGTGGCGCAAGGGTGCGTCGGCCGGCCGCCGTCGCCGCGATCGCCAGCAGGCCGCCGGCAATAGCCAGGTCCTTGAAGAACAGCGTGCGCTCGGTCTTGTCACCCAGGTCGTGATGGAAGATCAGCGCCGTCAGGATGCAGAACGCGGCGAGCGCGGCGGCCGCCTCGCCGAGCCGCCAGCCGACGAGCAGGGCCAGGCCCGCACCGATCTCGAGCAGGATCACCGCCGGCAGCAAAAATCCGGGCAGTCCGAATGCCGCCATGTGGTCGAGGAAGGGCTGCGGTCCCAGCGCCTTGGCGAGGCCGGCCAGGATGAAGAGCAGGGCGATCAGGGTGCGGCCCCCGATGTCTGCTGTCCTGGCCCCAATCCTCAGCGCGACTGCCGGCCTCACAGGAAGACCGGCAGCTTCGGCGTATGGAGCAGCAGCACCGTCTCCTCGTGCGCCACCGCCTCATGGACGCCGTCGGGCGGCGTATAGAGGTAGTCGCCGGCCTTGAGCCGCCGCCCGCCGACTGTGATGTCGCCGGACACGACGAAGAGCTCCTCGCCTTCGGGATGGGTGTGCGCTGGCCCTACCGCGCCGGCGGCGAAGCGCAGGAAGAACGTGGCGCCGCCCGACGCATGCGGGCGCAGCGGCGCGTAATCCAAGCCCGGCTTGTCGGTCGCGATCCACTGCCGGTCCCGCCAAAGCTTCTCCACGACTTCCGCCATCTCGTCCTCCATCGGAGATACCCGTTGCGCCGCAGGAGAGCGGACAGTTTCTCGCAATTCCAATATTGTTTGGTCATCGGGTGATAACGGAACGCGATCATGAACCTGCGCCGGCTGGACTACTTCGTGGCGGTCGCCGAGGAGCGGCACTTCCGGCGGGCGGCCGAGCGGCTGCATGTGGCGCAGCCGGCGCTCTCGGTGCAGATCGCCAAGCTCGAGCAGGAGCTGGGCGTCGCGCTGCTCGAGCGCAACCGGCGCGGCGTCGAGCTCAGCGCCGCCGGCACGGTCCTGCTGAGGCGAGCGCGAACGCTGCTGCCCAACCTGCGCGATGCCTTCGCCGAAGCCCTCGCCGTCGGACAGGGACGGGCCGGTCGTCTCGTGGTCGGCTTCGTCGGCTCGACGGCGTACGAGCTGCTGCCGCGCGTCCTGCGCCTGGCTGAGCGCGCCCTGCCCGAGGTGCAGATCGCGCTGCGCCAGATGATCAGCCCGCTCCAGGTCGAAGCGCTCGAAGCCGGTCGCATCGATCTCGGCGTGGCACGCGTCCCGGCCGCCACGCGCGCCTTGACCTCGACGCGCATCGCCGCCGAACCCTTCGTGGTCGCCTTGCCTGCCCGCCATCCGCTGCTGCGCCAGTCGGTCCTCGCCGCCCGGCTGCTCGACGACCTTCCCTTGGTGACCTTGCCGGCCGACGCGGGCGCGCTCCGCGACGCCATGCTGGGCGAGCTGGCGGAAGTCGGCGCCTGCCCGCGAATCGTCGACGAGGTGAGCGACATGCCCACCATTCTCGGCCTCGTCGCTGCCGGTCGCGGCGTCGCCCTGGTGCCGGCTTCGGTCGCACGCTTGCGCTTGGGCGGTGTGGCGTTTCGGCCTCTGCGCGGGCCCAAACGCGAGGCCGAGCTCTGGCTCCTGAAGCGCCGCGACGATCACCGCCCGATGACGGCGGCGCTGGCAGCGTTGGTGTCGAAGGCCGCCGCGCGGCCGTCGCCGCAGGTCGGAAAAGGCCCGGAAGCTAAGCGAGTTGAAGCGCCCTTGAAGCAGGGTCCAGCCGGGCGTTCACCATGTTGAACTTCTTGTAGTCGGGATGGCCGGTGACTTCCCGGCCGATCCACGGCGGCAGCACAATCTCGGTTGTCTCCGACGGCAGCTCGACCTCGGCCAGGATCACGCCGGCGAGTATCCCCTCATAGACGTCGACCTGCCACGTACGGTTACCGTGCGGCACGTAGTACCGCGTCTTGGCCAGCCCGGACTGCAGGCAATGGTGCGCCATCATTTCCTCGGCGTCGGCCAAAGGTATTTCATATTCGAACTCGGCGTTCGTGAGACTCTCCGTCCTCGACTTCACGGTCAAGGTGGCGCGGCGGTCGCAAATCCTCACGCGCACCTTGCTGCCTCTTTCGATCGCGATCAGTCCGTCGCGTATCCTCTGCTGATGGGTGACCTGGCTGCGCCAACCGTCGTTGCGAACCAGGAACTTTCTCTCGATCTCGACGGCCATGCTCTTCTCGCTGTCCGTGGATCACACCCCCACACAGATACTGCCGCGCCTTTACCGGTAACGGAACGGCAACATTGTCACACCGGGGCTGGCCAGCGGTCCGCGTCCGTCGACGGCGTCCTAGTAGTGCGTCACCCAGCGGGTCTCGAGCGCCGCCTCGATGCGGCGGTGCCGCGCCTTGATCACGTCGGCGGGCACGGCGCTCACGAAGGCATAAAAGGTCTTGCTGCGGATCGCATCGACCACCCTCTCGCCGACCAGCTTCGGATCGATGCCGGTGCGCGCCAGACGCTCCGCCAGGACCGCCTCGTCGGCCGGACGCACCTGCGGGCCGCCCAGGTGATCGGGGCGGTTGCGCGCGCCCACCGCAATGTTGGTGGCGATCGGACCGGGGCACAGCGCAGTCACGCCGACATTGGTGCCCTCGAGCTCGTGCTCCAGCGCCTCCGACAGCGACAGCACGGCGTATTTGCTCATCGAGTACGGCCCCTGATCGGTGCCGCGGCGATTCTGCGTGGCGGCGACCGAGGCGGTGTTGACGACGTGCCCGGCCTCGCCGTGCTTCAGGATCGCCGGCACGAAGTGGCGGATGCCGTGGATGACGCCCCAGACATTGACGCCGATGACGAACGCCCAGTCGGCCACCGGCACGTCCACCAATCGCGTGCCGTGCATCGGCACGCCGGCATTGTTGCAGGCGATGTGGAGCTTGCCGAAGCGGCGCTCCGCCTCGGCCAGCGCGTCGATCACCGACTGCTCCTGGGTGACGTCGATCCGGACCGGGAGCACCTGCTTGTTGGTGCCGCTGAGCCGATGCGCCGCCTGCTCCACCGCCTCCTTCTGGATGTCGGCCAGCACCACGTTGGCGCCGGCTTCGGCGAGTTCCGTGGCGATGCCGAGGCCGATGCCGGAGGCGGCGCCGGTGACGATGGCTGTCTTGCCGGAAATCTCCATTGCCAATGACCTCCCGATGCCGCGCGGCGCGCGATCGCCGCACCGCCGATGCCAGTCTCAGTCTAGTCGGGCCGATCACGCTCTAACACCGCCAAGCGCTGCCGTAGGTGGTGTTGGGGGCCTTTGGCCAACATCGAACTGGCGGCGTTTGGTGTTGGGGCGCATTGCGACGGCGCGCGCGATCCGGGAGACTATCGCCGACGGTTTTCCGCCGTCGAAGGTGAGCGCACCGCGGCGAGTCGCAGGAGGCCTAGGGTGAACGCTGAGGTGAGACGCATCGCGCCGCCGGAGTGCTTTGCCGCGCGATGGGCGGGCGGGGGCGACTTCATCGACACCTATGCTGCGCCGCTTGCAAGCGCCGACACTCGCGGATTGGAAGAGCTTGCTCGTCAGGTCCTGGCGATGCCCCCGTTCTGGGTGCGCGCGCTGCTGTGGACGCGCGACGTCTCGATGGCGCCGTTCGGCGTCAAGAGCAGCACGGCGGTTTCCGAGGGCGCCCGAACCGCCGGCGTGGCCCGGATCGGGTTCTTCCCTGTGCAGCAGCGCACTGCGGAGGAACTGGTCCTGGGCGCGGACGACATACATCTCGATTTCAGGGTTTCGATTCAGCTTCTCGTCTCAGGTGCCGGCCCACGCCGGCTCGCCGCCACCACCGCCGTACGCCGCCATAATCTCTTGGGCCGCGCCTACCTGGCCGTCATCTACCCTTTTCATGTGCTGATCGTACGTGAAGGCCTGACCCGTTGCGCCCGCGCAGGCAGAACGACCTCTTGACCTCGAAGCAACAAAGAATTGGCGGTTTCGGTGTTGGGAGCCGCAGCAGCTGCATGTTGTCTATGACGCCGCCGCCTTGGCCGCTGGCTCCGGCTGCCGGGCAAGCTGCGGAGCAGCCAGAAGGAGGCTCTCCGCTTCGGCGGCCATCCTGTGAATGATGTCCGCGGCGGAGGGAATGTCGTGTATGAGAGCCGCCGCCTCGCCGGCAATGACGGGCGCCGTATCGTAGTCGCCCGCCTGTCGCGCTCGAGCGAACGCCTCCAGCGCATCGCCTCGACGCATCAGCTCAAGCTCGCGTCCATACCATCGATCCGTATGGTCGTTGACCAGGCACCGGCCGGTGTAAGGGATCGGCCAGATGTTTCTGCGCGAAACGTCGAAAACGATGCTGCGAAGCGTGTCGGCGCCTGACGCCCGAACGATGCGTTGCTTGGCAAGAATGCTGCCCGCAGCTTCCTGACTGGCGTAGAAGCGCGTGCCCATGACGACACCCTGCGCCCCGAGCATGATCGCGGCCGACAAGCCTCGGCCGTCGGCGACACCGCCAGCAAGCAGGACCGGAACCTTGTTGCCGACCGCGTCCACGACGGCCGGGAGAAGCGCCAAGGAACCGCACGATATCCCGTGGCCGCCCGCCTCGCCGCCTTGCGCGATCACCACGTCGGCGCCCCTCGATACCGCGTCGACGGCCATTTCGACGGATTGAACCTGGCAGACGACCAGGGCGCCCGCATCCTTGATCGGCTGGACGAACGGCTCGGGATCGCCAAACGACAGCCAGATCGCCTTCGGCTTGGCAGCGAGTGCGCTGTCGAGTAGCTCAGGGTGCTTGGCCAGGCTCCAGGTGATGAACCCAATGCCAAACGGCGTGGACCCCGCCCCTCGGGAGCCGGCGAGGATCGCCAGCTCTCGATCGAGCCATTCGGCATCGCCGTAGCCCGCACCCAGAAAACCAAACCCACCGGCTTCCGAAACAGCCAGCGTGAGGCGTGCATCCGCCACCAGATCCATGGCGGCAAGGGCGATCGGATGACGGATGCCGAACAGCTTGGTGAAGGAGTTGGCGATGGGCATGGCGAAGACTCCCGCTGCAAAGTCGACAGCGAGCATAGGGATGGCTTCCCTTCCTGGGAAATGATTAGCTGCCATCGCTGCGTTCTTCTTTAGAGAACGGTCCCATGGAGCTGTCCGATCTCGTCACCTTCGCCACCGTTGCGCGCAGCGGCGGTATTACCAGGGCGGCTGGCGAGCTCAATACGGTGCAGTCGAACGTGACGAACCGCATCCGGTCTCTCGAGGTCGAGGTCGGGGTACCGCTTTTCGAGCGCCATGCGCGCGGTATGACGCTAACCGATGCCGGGCGCCGTTTGCTGCCTTATGCGCAACAGCTGGTCGCCATGTCGCGCGATGCGCTGCTTGCGGCACGAGACGACGGCGTCCCCAAGGGGCCTCTCGCCATCGGGTCCATGGAAACCACGGCGGCCGTCCGCTTGCCGCCGTTGCTCACGCGGTTCCATCGGCGGTTTCCCGCGGTGCAGTTGACGTTGCAGACCGGGCCGACCGCGGTCCTGACGCAGGCAGTCCTGGAGTCCTCGCTCGATGGCGCCTTCGTTGCCGGTCCGATCGACCATCCGGATCTCGTGTCGACGTTTGCCTTCAAAGAGGAGCTTGTCCTGCTGACGGCCCGCCGCTGGCGGAGTCTTGCGGCGTTGCGTGCCGGCACCGAAGGAGCCGGCCCCACCATTCTCGTTTTTCGGACGGGGTGCTCCTATCGCCAGCGCCTTGAGCAGATCCTGGCCGAGTTCGGCTGGCCGTGCGCCTCCCGCCTGGAATTTGGAACTCTCGACGGGATCATCGGATGCGTCGCCTCCGACATGGGCGTTACGCTGTTGCCTCGAGCCGTCGCGCAACGCAGCGAGCTGGCCGGCAGCATCCGCGCGCATGCCTTGAACCATGCGCAGAAGCGGGTCGACACGCTCTTTGTTCGCCGTCGCAAGGTGCACGAGGGAAGCGCGCTCCATAGCTTTTTGGGCTGTTTCGGGCCGAAGAGCTGAGTGCGACGCCTGGCCGAACTTGTCGCGGCGTGGGACGCGGGCTATTGCTGACTTGGCCGCATTTGCAAGCGCCAACAACTGAGCGGGGGAATGTTGATGGTGCGTCAAGCCTTGGCCGCAGCATGCGTTGCTGTCGGCCGCACAAACCTATCAAGCAGTTCGTCGTGCGTTCCTCGGGGTTTGCGGCGTTCGATGATTCGCGCCCTGGGGATCAGCCTCGTGTTCGCGCTCGCGTATTGCCCCGTCAGCTTCGCCCAGGGCTTGTCGCCTTCGTCTTCGATCAAGGTCGCGGCCGTCGATTTCGTGCCCGCGTGGGGCGACCTCGACGGAAACGTGCGTCGGCTGGCGCAGGCCGCCGACGAATTGGCGCGGCAGGGGGTCGCCTACGCCGTGTTCCCGGAAACCGCGGTGAGCGGCTACCTGTTCAGCGGGCCCGACCAGATCGCGCCCTTCCTCGACACCATCCCCGGTCGCACCACCGCCGCACTGTTGCCCATTCTGGAGCGGACCGGCCTGCATATGAGCGTCGGCATCGCCGAGCGCGATAGCGAGACGGGCCTCGCCTACAATACCGCGGTGCTCATGGGGCCGCACGGCATCATCGGCAAGTACCGCAAGAACGGCCTCAACCCGCAGGACCAGAAGGTCTTTGCCCCCGGCAACACCGACGTCGAGGTGGTCGACACGCCGCTTGGCCGCATCGCGCTGCTGATCTGCTACGACGACACGTACTGGCAGTATGCGCGGCTGGCTGCTTTGCGCGGCGCCCAGATCATTGCGTGGCATTCGGTGTCGGATCGCGTGATGCCGGGAACGCCTCCGGCCC
>JAFAKN010000531.1 GCA_019235415.1 Alphaproteobacteria bacterium | reverse complement strand
GGCTCCCAGACGCGCGCGGCGTCGATGCCGGGCAGGTCGACCAGGGCGCGGTACTCGGTGCCGAAGGCGACCCAGCGCTCGGTCTCGGCCATGACGGCGGGTTTGCAGGCGATCGGATCGCGCAGCACGCCGAACCCCTGCTCGGTGCCGATGACGAAGGTGTAGAAGCCGTCGAGCGCGCCCAGCGAGGCTTCCATCGCCTGCTCGAGCGAACGGCCGCCGCGCAGCTGGCAGGTGATGAAGCCGGCCGCCACCTCGGAGTCGTTCTCGGTCTGGAATAAAAGGCCCTCGCGCAAGAGCTCGCGCCGCACCGCGTTGTGGTTGCTGAGCGAGCCGTTGTGCACCAGGCACTGGTCGTCGCCGGTGGTGAAGGGATGCGCGCCGTCGGTGGTCACCGCCGATTCGGTCGCCATGCGGGTGTGGCCGATGGCGTGCGTGCCGGCCATGTCGGCCAGGCCGAAGCGCCGGGCGACGTCTTCCGGCCTGCCGACCTCCTTGAACAATTCCATGCGCCGCCCCGAGCCGACGATCGCCAGTCCGGGGAAGTCGCGCACCGCCTGGCGGACGGTCGCTTCACTCTCGGCCGGGATCATGACGACGAGATGCGTGTCGTGTCGGCGATGCGCCACCGGCGCGCCCACGGCCTCGCCGAGACGCTGCAGCACGGCCTCGGCGTCGAGCGAGGACGGGCCGCGCAGGGTCAGCTTCAGCACGCCCGGCGTGCTCTCGCCATAGACCGCGAAGCCGGTCGAGTCGGGACCGCGGTCGCTGAGCGGCGCCAGCATCCCGGCTAAAAGGGCGCCCAGCTCGCCCTCGAGCGCCCGGTCTTTCAGAAACAGGCCGGCAATGCCGCACATCGTGATGCTCCAACGCAACGCCGGCAGTGTGCATCCCGCTTGGGGGCTGTCAACTGCCGAGAATAAATGTTTCCTGACAGGCAAACGGCGCGATAATCGCCTGATGCGAAGGAAGAAGACCGTGCCGCGCCGCCCGACGTCGCTAAAGGGGCGCGAGCTCGCCACCGGCTCGCTGGCGCCGACCGACCTGCGGCCAAAAAGCGTCGAGGAGGAGATCGGCATCGCGGTGCGCCGCCTGCGCAAGGCGCTCGACCTCACGGTCGCCGAGCTGGGCGCGGCGGCCGGCATCTCGGCCGGCATGCTGTCGAAGATCGAGAACGGCACCATATCGCCGTCGCTGTCGACGATCGGCGCGCTGGCCAAGGCGCTCAACGTGCCGATCGCCAGCCTGTTCGCCGAATCGGACGAGCGGCGCGACTGCTCGTTCGTCAAGGCGGGCCAGGGGCTGCGCATCGAGCGGCGCGGCACCAAGGCCGGCCACCTCTACGACCTTTTGGGCCATTCGCTGGCCGGCAGCATCGGCGTCGAGCCGTTCCTCATCACGCTGCGGCGCGACGCCAAGCCCTACACCAACTTCCGCCATGCCGGCGTCGAGTTCATCTACATGCTGTCGGGCAAGGTGCGCTACCGCCACGCCGACCGCACTTTCATGCTCGAGCCCGGCGACGCCCTGTTCTTCGACGCCGCCGCCCGCCACGGCCCCGAGCAGCTTTTGGCCGCCCCCATGGAGTACCTCTCGATCATCATCTACCCGCGGCCGTAGGCACGTGACGGATCGCCTGACAGCAATGCCGTCAGCCCCGATTTTTCGGGCGGACCTTATTTGTGGCTACCACATGAAGTAGCTGCTTTGCCAATATTCATACCGGTAATAGTAGAATCGAGAGACCGACCCCGTCATTGGTGCTTGGTTATTCGGCGAAACGCGGAGCACCAGAACTCAAGCCTGGAATTCGCAAGCTATTCTGTCGTTCTATTTTTGTTCTTGAAGTTTAGTGAAGCATGGCTTATATTGGCCTCGAACGACAATCAGGAGCTTCGCCATGGACGGCCTGCGATGCCCGAGCCTCCACAAGTCGAACAACGAGCTCGCCGGCGATTGGCGAGTCACTAGCGCTAACTGCGGTAACTGCGCTAACTCCGGCGACCCCCCGTCATCGAAGGGCGACAGGCGCCAAACCCAGCCTCGGTTGACCAAGCTCGCCGCCCTACTTATCTGGTGACCAATGGTCGACGACCCCGAGAACCTCGTCTTGCAGCTTCTTCGCGGCATTCGGTCCGACATGGGCGACGTGCGCGACGAGTTGCGCGAAGTGAAGCGGCGGCTCACGTCGCTGGAAGTCACAATGGCCAATCTCCAGGGCTCCGTTGCCAACCTTCACGGCGACTTTGCAGGCCAGTCCGGTCGCATCGACCGCGTCGAAGACAGGTTGGAGCGGATCGAACGCCGCCTCGAGTTGCGCGACGCTTAGCCTACCGAAGCCGAAGGCGTAGGTAGGCCCGCCTTGGCAAGGTTTGCGGCAGCCAGCTACGGTCGCCGCAAACCGGAGGAAGCCATGCCATCGACCTCAAAGCACTACGACACCCTGGAAACCCGCTCGCCCGAGGAGCGCGAGGAGGCGCTGATGCGGGCGCTGCCGCAGCAGGTCGCGCACGCAAAGCAGAACGCGCCGTTCTTCGCCCAGTGGCTGAAGGACGTCGATCCCGCCGCCGTCACCTCGCGCGCGGCGCTGGCCGGGCTGCCGGTGCTGCGCAAGTCGATGCTGGGCGAGGTGCAGAAGAAGAACCCGCCGATGGGCGGGCTTGTAACCGTGCCGCTCAGCAAGGCGCGCCACGTCTTCATGTCGCCCGGGCCGATCTTCGAGATCGACACCGACGAGCCCGACTACTACCGCGGCGCGCGCGCCATGTTTGCCGGCGGCTTCCGGCCGGGCGACGTGGTCTACAACACGTTCTCCTACCACCTGACGCCCGCCGGCATCATGATGGAATCGGCGCTGCGGGCGCTGGGCTGCGCCATCGTGCCGGGCGGCGTCGGCAACACCGAATTGCAGCTCGACGCCATCGCCGCGATCCAACCGCAAGGCTATGTCGGCACGCCGTCGTTCCTGAAGATCCTGGTCGAGAAGGCGGCCGAGCTGGGCAAGGACATCTCCTCGCTGAAGCACGCCTTCGTAGGCGCCGAGGCGCTGCCGCCCAGCTTGCGCAAGATGTTCATCGACACGGGCATGACCTGCCTGCAGAGCTACGGCACCGCCGACGTCGGCACCATCGCCTACGAGTCGGAGAGCATGGCAGGCATGATCATCGACGAGGGCGTGATCGTCGAAATCGTGCGGCCGGGCACCGGCGATCCGGTGCCCGAGGGCGACGTCGGCGAGGTCGTGGTCACGACCTTCAACCGCGCCTATCCGCTGATCCGCTTCGGCACCGGCGACATGTCGGCGGTGCTGCCGGGCACGAGTCCCTGTGGGCGCACCAACATGCGCATAAAAGGCTGGATGGGCCGCGCCGACCAGCGCACCAAGGTGCGCGGCATGTTCGTCGATCCCGAGCAGATCGCCGAAATTTCTAGAAAGCATCCCGGCATGGGGCGCCTGCGCATGGTGATCGACTGGGTCAACCAGGCCGACGTCATGACCCTCAAGGTCGAGGCGCCCAATGCGTCACCCGATCTTGCGAAGGAGATGGAGGGGACCATCCGCACCGTGTGCAAGGTCGGCGGCAAGGTCGAGTTCGCGTCGCCCGGCAGCCTGCCCAACGACGGAAAGGTGATCGACGACGTGCGCAAGTACACGTGAGTGACGGCTCAAGTAATGCCGTCATCCCGAGCGAAGCCGCCCAGCGGGCGGCGTAGTCGAGGGACCTTTCTTGTGGATACATCGACAAGAAAGGTCCCTCCACTGCGCTTCGCTCCGGTCGGGATGACGGAATTATAGCAGCACCGCGACCCGCTCCATCAGCTCGGGCTTGTTGTTGCGCACGTTGCCGACCTCCGCCGACACCTCCCACACGTCGATCGCGCCGGCGTACGGCTTCATCATCCCGGCGGCGAGCTCCGTTGGCCCGCGCATCCAGTCCTCGAACTGGCTCTCGTCCAGGACCAGCGGCATGCGGTCGTGATAGGCGCTGGTCGACGGCGCCGCGTCGGTGGTGACGATGGCGAAGCTTGTAATGGTCTTGCCGCCGTCGCCGCGCCACACGTCGTACACGCCGCCGAACGCGAACGGCGTGCTGGTCGGCCGGAAATGAAACGGCTTTTTGGCCTTCGGCGAGACCTTCTGCCATTCGTACCAGCCGCTCGCCGGCACCAGGCAGCGCCGCTTGCGGAACGGCTCGCGATAGGTCGGCGCGGTCTGCACGCGATCGGCGCGCGCGTTGATCGTGGAATAGGCCGGCTTGCCGAGCTGATCGGGCTTCAGCCAGTAGGGCACCAGCCCCCAGCCGGCCATCATCAGCTCGCGCCCGTTGCCCGCCGGCCGGATGATCGGCATCACGTCGGTCGGCGCCACGTTGTAGGACTGCCGGTACTTCTCCGGCGGCTCGTCCGGCAAGGTGAGCCGGTAGAGCGTCACGATCTCTTCCCAGGTGAGCTTGTAGGTGTAGCGGCCACACATGCCGTCAGAGGTGGCACCTGCCGCCGTTCGGCGCAAGGTAGCCGTGGGCTCATAAGTTGTTGTTGACTATCACTTAATATATGACTAAAGTGACACTCCATACAGGTGGAGCGTCAATTGAACAGCCTCTTCCCACTGCCCGCCGTACCGTGGCTTCGCGCGAGATCGGACGATGCCGTCCCGGGCTTTCGCGTGAAATCGGACGACTTTGTCCCAGGCTTTCGCGTGACGCCTCAGGATGCCGTACCGGGCTTCAACCTCAAGCCGGCATCGCTGTATCCCGGGTTGGGCTCAGCATCGGCTCCGCAGGGGATGGGTACGAACCTCCAGCAGTCGGGTCCGTCCGTGCTGCCCGACTGGCTGAGCTACCTGCTGGCGATGCCTCTGCCGCAGACGCCGGTGATCGACCCGCGGACCGGACAGCCAATAGTGCCTTATGCACCCCTGATCACCCCGGCCACGTTCAATCCGACGGAAGACCAGGGCGTGCCCGGGCCAGAGGACACGGACCCTGACACCGACCCCGATATCCCCGACCCCGGTCTGCCACCGGCCCCCGAACCTGACGAACCAAAGCCCATCTGGAGGTGGCCTCCATGGGATACCGCGCCGGGCATCAACCCGCCCGTCGCCGCTCCCGCGCCACAAAGGATCAATGTCCCGCCAGCACCTGTGCAGCCCGTGGGGAATGCCCCGCTCATGCTGCCAACTCATCCGGCACCCTATTTCCAAATGGGTGCCAACGCGGGCGTCCAGCCTCACTGGCAGTCGCCGGGCGTATCGGCTCCACAGCCGTTCGTGACAGCCGTCGCTGACCCCAATCCTGTCATTCCACCCACCGGGCCTGGCTGGCAAGGAAGCCCACTGTGGCGACCTCGGCCCGCGCAACAAATGATGAGCGTCATCGAGCCCGAAACGGGGCTGAGTTCGTCGCCTCCTGCGCCACCCATGCCGCAACAGTCGGTCCCGGCTACGGGCAACCCCACCAGCGGGCCAGAACAACCCGCCGCGCCGTCTCGGGCGGCGATTCCGGGCGAACCGCCGTCGCAGCAGACACAGAACCAGCCGTCGTCACCAAGCAATGCCACCCAATCATCGT
>JAFAKN010000503.1 GCA_019235415.1 Alphaproteobacteria bacterium | reverse complement strand
TGCCGGGCCGCGATTTCCTGCGGCGATGCATGCGTCCGTTCTTCGCCAACCCCGACTGGGCCTTCGTCCAGGCGCGCTTCGACTTCCTCAATCCGCATGAGAACGCGCTCACCGAGATGCAGATGGTGACGCTCGACGCGCATCTCGGCATCGAGCAGGCGACGCGCTGCTGGGCCGGCCATCCGCTGCCCTTCAACGGCACCTGCGGCATCTGGCAGCGGCGCGCCATCGAGGCGGGCGGCGGCTGGAAAGGCGACACCGTCACCGAGGACCTCGACCTCACCTACCGCGGCTGGGTCAAGGGCTGGCGCGCGGTCTTCCTCACCAGCGTCGCGGTGCCAGGCGAGCTGCCGGCCGACACCCAGACCTGGCTGCGCCAGCAGCAGCGTTGGCAGGACGGCTTCCGCCACGTCTCGCTGCGCATGGTTCCGGCCATCCTCCGGAGCCGCGACATCACGCCGGCGGCCAAAGGGGCGGCGCTGCTGCATCTCTGCATGTCGCTCAATCAGCCGATCCTGCTGGTCGGTCTTCTGAGCGGCCTCCTGGCCGCGCTCATCGCACCGCCGCTGATACCGCTCTTGTTCACGTTGTTCCTGGTGACGCTTGCCTGGGTGCTGGTGTGTGCCACGACCTTCCTGCGCGCCGGACACAATTTCATTCGCCGCGGGGCGATGTCACCGGCGCGGTTCGGCTGGGTCCTCATGCGCTTCGTCGGGGGGCAGGTCGCCATGCTGGCACGCTCGCTCGCCGTGCACGTCCGCAAATGGCTGAATCGCCCCAAGCCGATTATATTCGATCGCACGCCGAAGCGCGGGGTTTAGAAGCTCTCCCGCGTTTGCCGACAAACCTCACCCTGAGGAGCGCCCGCAGGGCGCGTCTCGAAGGGTGGGCCGCATCGGGACTGTTGCCGACCCTTCGAGACGCATCGCTGCGCGATGCCCTCAGGGTGAGGGGTCACTTACGCCAGCACGCTTTCGCGCAGCAGGGGATGGTGAGCGCAGCGCAGGCCGCCGCCGACCTTGATTGGACCGTCGAACGGCAGCGGGATGACGTCCATGTCCCGTTGGCGCAGCTCGTCGATCACACGGCGGTTGTCGCTGTCGACGATCATGCGGCCTTCCTCGAGCATCAGCCCGTTGGTCGCGAGCCGGTTGGCCTCGTCGATCGATACCGCGATCTTGTCCCAGGCGCGCAGCGACTTCGGCAAACCGTCGATCAATTTCTCCGGGCACCAGACCAGCAGCCCGGGCTTCACCAGCGTGAGGCAGCAGTCGAGGTGCAGCACGTTGGACTTCATGGCGACCGGGATCACCCGGTATCTCTCGCCGAGCAGCGCCTGCAGCCAGTCGATACCGGCCATGTCGGAGGCGCAGCCGGACATTCCGACATAGATCTCGTAGCCGTTCAGCAGGGTGTCGCCGCCTTCGAGAAACGGACCGTCGACGCAATTGGGCAGGCCCAGCGGTACGCTCGTCCAGCGCGCGCCACGCTGTTGCGCCATCCCCTGGACGATGGTGCGCAGCCCGTAGCGCTCGCGCTGCCGGCAGATCAGCCGGACCGAGGCCTCGATCACATGGTCGGCGACAACGATCAGGGGATCCCGGACGAACAGCTGCGTCCCCTCGCCGTTGCCGGCGAGAAAGGTGCGCTCGGCCTCCTCGAGACGCTGCGGTCGATGGACGCTCACGCCTTCGCGCGCCAGCAGCCCGGCCAGCGCATCGACCTGGCGCTCACAGCGCAAGGCCCAGTCCGGATCGATGTCGATCAGTCGGCGTCCGGCATGTTTGCGACTGAACGCCGCGACGTCCGGCGACATCCAGCGCGCGGATTCCTCGTAGAAGACCACGAAGTCCTCGGCCGGCGAGATGCCGACGACGACCTCGCGCAGCTTGCCCCATTCGTGATGCGCTCCGAACCGCAACGCCGTCAAACCCGGGCGTAGATGTCTTCGTAGCGGGTGATGTCGTCTTCCTCGAGGTAGTCGCCGGTCTGCACCTCGAACACCTCGAGCGGCTCGCTGCCGGGATTGCTCAGGCGATGGATGGCGCCCATCGGGATGTCGATCGATTCGTTCTCGTGCAGGGTCATCACCTTGCCGTCGAGGACGACTTCGGCGATGCCGCTCACCACCACCCAGTGCTCGGCGCGGTGCTTGTGGCTCTGCAGGCTGAGCCGGCCCTTGGGCTTGACCGTAAGGCGCTTGGCGCGGAAGCGCTCGCCGCGGTCGATGTCCTGGTAGCTGCCCCACGGCCGGTGCATGACCGCATGCTCGGTGGCGGCCTTGTGATTGCCGTCCGACATGCGCTGCACGACGTCCTTCAGCCGCGGAAGGTTGTCGCGATGGCCGACCAGGACCGCATCGTTCATGGCGACCACCACCACCTCCTCGACGCCGATCACGGCGGTCAGCGGACCGTCCGAGCGGATGTAGGAGTTGCGGACATGGTCGATCT
>JAFAKN010000406.1 GCA_019235415.1 Alphaproteobacteria bacterium | reverse complement strand
CGGCGTGGTCGGCGCCGGGCCGTACGGCACGTGGACCGACAACGGCTGGAGCTGGACGCTCGGCGTCAACCTCATGTCGGTGATCTGGGGCATCGAGATCTTCGGGCCGATGATCGAGAAGCACGGAGAAGGCGGCCACATCGTGTCCACGGCCTCCATCGCCGGTCTGATCTCGGGTAACAGCATCCCCTACAACGTGAGCAAATACGGGGTGGTGGCGCTGTCCGAAGGGCTGCGCGCGGAGCTTGCTCCGCGCGGCATCGGGGTCTCGGTGCTCTGCCCCGGCTTCATCCGGACCAACATCATCAATTCGCGGCGCAACTTGCCCGAGCGTTTCGCCGGCTCGGCCGCGCCGCCGCCGCCGTTGGATGAGTCGGTTCGGCAACGAAGGATGGAGCTCGCCGCGCGCATTACTCAAGGCATCGACCCGCTCTACGTCGGCGAGCTGGTACGCGAAGGCATCGAGAACGACTGGCCCTACATCTTCACCGACTGCGAGTTCGAATCGCACATCGACGCGCGCTTCGCCGAAATCAAGCGCGGCTTCGACCGGATCCGCGACCGCACCCCGCGACGGTAGAGCCCGCGGCTGCGGCCGCGACTAAGGCCTGCCGTAGCCGCCGCCGCCGGAGGTTTCCATGACCACCCGGTCGCCGAGCCGTAGCGGCAGGTTCTCCTTGCCTCTGAGCTCGCGGCGCGTGTCGCCGCGATGCAACGTCACCCGGAACGGCGCACCTGCCGCGCCGCCCTGCAGCCCGTAGGGCGGTACGACGCGGCGCTCGAACATGGTGGTGAGCGTCATGCCGTCGGCCAGCACATGGTAGGTGCGAATCATGCCGTCGCCGCCGCGATGGCGGCCGATGCCACCGGAGCCGCGGCGCAGGCGCTGCTCCTCGACGCCGATCATGTACTCGGCTTCGACGATCTCCGCCGGGGTGTTCATGGTGCTGGTGAGGTGCACGCGCACGACCGGCACGCCGTCGCGGTCGATGCGCGCGCCCTCGCCGCCGCCGTGCGTCTCGTAGAAGGTGCCCATGGTGCCATCGCGTCGGCGGCCGCCGAAGATCAGTAGCCCGGCCGTGGTCGAGCCGCCGGCCGTGAGGCGCTCCGGGACCGCCGGTTCCAAGGCCTTCATGATGGCGTCGACGGCGCGTTGCGAGGTCTCGTGGTTGCCGCCGACCACCGGCTTGTCGAACCCGGGCTCAAGGATCGAGCCAGGCCGCGTGACGATCTCGAGCGGCCGGTAGCAGCCGCCGTTGGGCTGGATGTCGGGGCCGGCCACCGCCTTGATGGCGTAGTAGACGGCGGCAATGGCGACGAAGGGCGTCGTGTTGAGCGGGCCCGCCACCGCATCGTCGGTGCTGCTGAAATCGAAGCGGGCGCGATCGCCGGCGATGTCGATGCGCACCCGGATGCCCACCGGCTGGCCGTCGGGTCCATCGTCGTCGAGGAAATCTTCACCGTAGTAGGTCCCATCGGGCAGGTCGGCGATTGCCTCGCGCATCTGCGCCTCGGAGAGGTCGTCGAGCCGGTCGAGCGCGGCGCGAATGGTGGCCGCACCGTGCTCCTGGCCCAGCCGATGCAACCGTGCCTCGGCGGTCCGCGTGGCCGCCATCTGGGCCAAGATGTCGCCTTCGCGTTCGGCCGGTCCGCGCAGATTGGCGAGCAGGAAATCGAGCTTCTCGCGGTCGGGGCCCTGGGCGGTGAACAGGCGCAGCGGCGGGATGCGCACGCCCTCCTGCCAGCACTCGGTGGCGGCGGCAAAGTAGCTGCCGGCCCACGCCCCGCCGATGTCGCCCCAATGGGCGAGGCTTACGGCAAAGGCGAACAGGCGCTCTTCGAGGAAGATCGGACGGATCGCCTTGACGTCGGGCAGGTGGTTGCCGCCGACCTCGGGCAAGTTGAGGAACCAGACGTCGCCCGGCCGCAGGCGCTCGGGCGGCACGTGCTCCAGGAACTTCTTAACCGTGAAGCTCAAGACGCCGAGATGGATCGGGATGTCGCGACCCTGGGCGATGAGGTCGCCCTTGTGGTCGGTGAGGGCGGAGGAAAGATCACCGGCCTCGCGCAGAAGCGGCGAGCGCGCCGAGCGCATGACGACGAACGACATCTCCTCGGCCGCCGCCGTAAGCGCATGTCGGATGACCTCGACGGTGAAGGGGTCGACGACATTCTTCATGGCGTTTCCTTGATCCAGAGGTGGCCCATCGCGTCGCCGTGCAACGTGTAGCCAGGCGGCACGACGATGGTCGACCAGGCATCCTCGACGATGGCCGGGCCCGTGATCGCCACGCCGGCCGGCAGGAGGTCGCGGTCGAACCGCGGCGTCGCCATGGGCGCGGCCGGATCGAACCAGCAGGAGCCGACGCTCGTCGGCTCCGGCTTGCCTGTCGCGGGCTCGACCGGACCGACCGAGGTGCGTCGCGGCATCGCAACGCGCAGGCGCAGGCTTTGCATCTCCCAGTGCTCGTCCGTGGCGTAGCCGTAGATCTCGTCGTGGCGCCGGCGGAAGTCGCGGCCGAGGTTGGCAATGTCGAGCGGAAAAGCGAACGGCACCTCGACGGGCGT
>JAFAKN010000338.1 GCA_019235415.1 Alphaproteobacteria bacterium | reverse complement strand
GGAACAACCACAGGACAAGGATCGACTGCACGACGAGGCCGCTGCCGAAGGCATCGATGCTGAACAGCGCCGCAAGGCGATAGACGATGCCGCGCGAGGGGCCGAGCGGCGCGCTGGGCGGCGTCTCGGCCGACGCCTGCGGTTCGTCGATCGCGCGGTAGATCAGGCCGCTCAGGGCGCCGAGCGCGGCGTAGAGCACGAACATCGCCTGCATCGCCGAGGCCGGGGCGACGTTCGCCCATCGGCCGGCGAGATCGGGCACCGCGGCAAGCAACGTGCCGGCCGCACCCATCACGTAGCCGGCAATGCTGTAGCGCACGAACAGCGCGGTGCGGTCGCGGTCGCCGACCGAATGGGCGAGCAGCGACTGCTCGAGCGGCAGGAAGACGCTGACGTCGCCGGTCGATGGGTTGATCGTGCCGACGAAGGCGACCACCAGCAGCGGCCAGAAATCGCTGAGGGCCGCGAAGCCGAGCCCGGTCGCGACCATCAGGATGGCCGACGCCAGCAATGGCCGGCGATGACCGAACCGCGCGGTGATGAAGCCGACGAGCAGCGTGAGAACGGCCGAGCCCAGCAAGGTCGCAGCCGTGAGCACGCCGACCTCGAAGGCGTCGAGACCGAGCGCGAGCAGCCAGGCCGGCAGCAGGACGCTGACATAGCCGTCGGCGATGGCGCGCAGGCCGCGCGCCACGACGAGGCGGCGGGCATTGGCGTCGGCAGTCGCCGGGAAAAGCGTCACGTTCAGACGGCGCCCATCGCCAGGTAGTACGCCATGCCGGCCAGCGAGCTCGCCAGCAGGACGGGGATCATACCCATCTTGAAGCGGAAGATCGCGATCGCGGCGGCGACAGCGAGCACTGCCGACGGTATGTCGAGCGACTCCAGCGCCGGCCTGCCGAAGGTCGCGCCTAGCACGGTGACGGGCACCAGCTTGGCGAACAGCACGTGCAGAGCGAACCAGACGGCGAGGTTCAAGATGACGCCCACGACCGCAGCGGTGATGGCGCCGAGCGCGGCGCCGAGTGCCTTGTTGGCGCGCAAGACCTCGACGTAGGGCGCTCCCAGGAAGATCCAGAGGAAGCACGGCGTAAAGGTCACCCAGGTGGTGAGCAGCCCGCCCAACGTCGCAGCCAGCAGAGGCGGCAGCGATCCCGGCTCTTTCCAAGTCGCGAGAAAGCCCACGAATTGGGTGACCATGATGAGCGGGCCGGGCGTGGTTTCCGCCATGCCGAGACCATCGAGCATCTGGCCCGGCGTGACCCAGCGATAGTGCTCGACCGCTTGCTGGGCAACGTAGGCCAGAACCGCATAGGCACCGCCGAAGGTGACGACGGCCATCTTGCTGAAGAAGACAGCGACCTGGGAGAAGACATTGCCGCCGCCCAGGACGCCAAGAAGCGCGACGACCGGCGCGAGCCACAGGACCAGGAAGATGGCGCCGATGGTGAGCGCCCAGCGCGGATTCGGCTTGGCGTGCGCCGGCGTTTCCTCGCCCAGCAGCGAGTCCGAGTCGGCGAGCTGGTTCGCGCCCGCCTTGCCGTGGCCGCCGCCGCTCAGGAAGGGCTGCCAGCCGAGACGGCCGCCGACGAAGCCGGTCAGGCCGGCGGCGAGCACGATGACGGGAAACGGGATGTCGTAGGAGAAGATGGCGACGAACGACGCGATCGCCAGCGCCACCAGCACCCGGTTCCTGAGGGCACGCTTGCCGACACGCAGCACCGCCTCGATCACGATCACCATCACAGCGGCCTTCAACCCGAAGAACAGGCCCTCGACGATGGTGAGCTTGCCGAGCAGCACGTAAATCCACGACAGGATCATGATCGCGACGAGGCCGGGCAACACGAACAGCGTGCCGGCGAACAGCCCGCCCCTGGTCTTGTGCATCAGCCAGCCGATGTAGATCGCGAGCTGCTGCGCTTCGGGTCCGGGGAGAAGATGGCAGTAGTTGAGCGCCTGCAGGAAGCGGTTCTCGCCGATCCACTTCTTCTCCTCAACGATGATGCGATGCATGACCGCGATCTGCCCCGCCGGGCCGCCGAACGACAGCGCTGCGACGCGCGCCCACACCCTCATCGCCTCGCCGAAGGGGACGCCGTGCGCCGGCACGTCGGCGATCCTGTTCGCGGCGATGTCGCTCATCGCGGAAAGCCAGCCTTGAAGGATTCGTAGAGGTCGTCGAGCACCGCGGCACCGCGTGCCAGCCGCTGCTCGTCGTCGCGCTGGCTGGCGGCTATGCCGGCCATCACGGTGCGAATGCCCGCGGCCTCTTCGCGGCCGAACTTGCCGTCCTTGAGATCGATGTCGTGGATGATCTCGCCGATCGCAGCGAGCGCGGGGTCGTCGAGGCCGGCGCGGCCCACCAGCACCTCGAAGGTGCAGCGGTCGCCCTCGTGGGTGTACTCGCCCTCGAACATGTCGAAGCGCACCTCGCCCACGCGCGGCAGATAGCTACGACCGGACACGAACTTGAACCGCGCCTTGGGATCAATGAAGCGGCGGATCAGCCACGCCGAGGCGATGCGGTCGATCTGCACGTGCTCGCGCGTCACCCAGACCTTGCTCATGAGCGGCGACTGGGTTGCGGACGATTGGGTTGCGGACAGGTCTTGTTCCAGGTTCATCGCGTCGCTCCTTTCCTGCAATCGGGTTTCGAGTGCGGTGATCAGCTGCTCGGCGGCGTCGCGGCCGGCAGCGGAGAAGAAGTCGATGGCGGCAACTTCGCTCAATTGCCGGTGCAAGCGTGCAACCTGGCCGGGGACCTCGGCGTCGGCCGGCTCGACGCCAAGACGGCGCTCCAGCTCGCGCGCGTCCTTGGCAAGCTTGGCGTAGTCCTCGTTGCGCGCCGCGACGAACATTGCCGTGAGCTGCTGGTCGTCGAGGCCCTCGACGAGGGCCGCCTCGCAGACCAGCACCTCGCCACCCAGCTCGACGATTTCGCGGGCGAGCCAAGCGAAATCCTCCTGCGTCTCCTCGTTGCTCGGCAGAGCGTAGACCGCGTTCTTCACCGTCACCGCGCCCAGCGCCTGCAGGCGCCGCCAGACCTTGACCCGGGCGTAGGCCGGCTTGGCCGGGAGCTGGTGGATTAGCAGCAACCACGACGTTCTCGTGACCAGGCCGACATCGTTCATGGTTCATCTGTACCACGGACCTAATTCATACTGCAACACATGTATCTTTTCTTCTTGCAACGCCCGTCGCAGTTCTCTATATTTTAAGAAACAACTGTATCAAGGGAGGTCAAAATGGCGTTCCAGGCACGGCCCATCGCCTTCAAGCCGAAGTACCTCGACGGGCTGTCGGCGCGGCTTCTCTCGAGCCACTACGAGAACAACTACGGCGGCGCCGTCCGCCGTCTGAACACCATCAAGGGCGAGCTGGCGCGCCTCGACCCCGCGACGGCACCCGGCTTCGTCCTGAACGGGCTGAAGCGCGAGGAGCTGATCGCGACCAACTCCATGCTGCTGCACGAGCTCTACTTCGATGGGCTGGGCGGCAGCGGCGGCGCGCCCGACGGTGCGCTGGGCGACGCCATCGCCGGCGACTTCGGCTCGTTCGAGCGCTGGTGCGTCGAGTTCATGGCGATGGGCCGCGCACTCGGCGGCGGCTCGGGTTGGGTCGTACTGACACGCTCGCCACGCGACGGCGTGCTCAGCAACGTGTGGGCCGCCGACCACACGCACACCCTGGCCGGCGGCCTGCCGGTGCTGGCGCTCGACATGTACGAGCACGCCTATCATTTGGACTTCGGCGCCAATGCCGCCGCTTACGTCGATGCCTTCATGGCGAACCTGCATTGGCCCCGGCTCGCCGAACGTTTCGCCGAACGCTTCGCCGGCGCCAACCTGCAACCGCCATCGCATCTGATCGACCCGCTGACGGCGCGGCAGCGTCTCGACAGCGAGAGCGACCTTCTAGTGATCGATGCACGGCTGGCCGACG
>JAFAKN010000088.1 GCA_019235415.1 Alphaproteobacteria bacterium | reverse complement strand
GGCAAGCCATGGCGTTCGGCAGCTTCGACCGCAAGTCCTCCAACCAGCCGATGGCCGAGATCAACATGGTGCCGTTGATCGACGTCGCCCTGGTGCTGCTGGTGATCTTCATCGTGACGGCGCCGTTGCTCACGCACGCCGTCAAGCTCGACCTGCCCAAGGCGACCTCCAACGCCGACATCCAGAAGCCGGAGAAGGTCGAGTTCGCGATCGACGCCTCGGGCACGCTGTTCTGGAACGGCGAGCGGCTGAGCCGCGAGGATGCGCAGGCGCGCTTCGCCGAAGCGGGCCAGAAGCGGCCGCAGCCCGAGGTCTACCTGCGCGCCGACCAGAACGTGCCCTACCGCTACGTGGCCGAGATGCTGGCCGACGCCTCGCGCGCGGGCTTGAGCAAGGTCGCCTTCGTGAGCGAGCCCGCGCGGTAACGGTGAAAGCTTTGTCATCCCGAGCAGAGCGAGGGATCCTTAGGGCAGCAGGAAGGATCCCTCGCTGCGCTCGGGATGACAGCGGTTAGCATCGCGCGTCCAGCCTCAATTGTACTTGCGCAGCTCGAGACGGCCGATCTGGTCGCGATGAACCTCGTCCGGTCCGTCGAACACGCGCATGGCGCGCGCCGTCGCGTAGGCCTTGGCCAGGCCGAAGTCGGCGGAGAAGCCGGCGCCGCCATGCGCCTGGATCGCCATGTCGACCACCCGCGTCAGCATGCCGGGCACCGCCACCTTGATCATCGCGATCTCGGCGCGGGCCATCTTGTTGCCGACCGTATCCATCATGTAGGCGGCCTTCAGCACCAGGAGCCGCGCCTGCTCGATCATGATGCGGGCCTCGGCGATGCGCTCGAGCGTGACGCCCTGCTCGGCGAGCGGCTTGCCGAACGCGGTGCGGCCCTTCACCCGCTTGCACATGTCCTCGAGCGAGCGCTCGGCCAGCCCGATCGCGCGCATACAGTGATGAATGCGTCCCGGTCCCAGTCGGCCCTGCGCGATCTCGAAGCCGCGGCCTTCGCCCAGCAGGATATTTGAACGCGGCACGCGCACATTGTCGAACAGCACCTCGGCATGGCCGACCGGCGCATCGTCGTAGCCGAACACCGAAAGCGGCCGCAGCACCTTGACGCCCGCCGTGTCCATGGGCACCAGAACCATCGACTGCTGGCGGTAGCGGTCGGCGCTTTGGGGATCGGTCTTGCCCATGACGATGGCGATCTTGCAGCGCGGGTCCGGCGCGCCGGTGGTCCACCACTTGCGCCCGTTGACCACGTACCGGTCGCCGTCGCGCAGGATGGTGCATTCGATGTTGGTGGCGTCGGACGAAGCGACGGCGGGCTCGGTCATGGCGAAGCAGGAGCGGATCTCGCCGGCGAGCAGCGGCTTCAGCCAGCGCTCCTTCTGCTCGTCGCTGCCGTAGAGCTCGATCGTCTCCATGTTGCCGGTGTCCGGGGCCGAGCAGTTGAACGCCTCGGGCGCCATCGGCGAGCGGCCCATGATCTCGCACAGTGGGGCGTATTCCAGGTTGCTGAGGCCCGCGCCGCGCGGCGAGTGCGGCAGGAAGAGGTTCCACAGGCCCTCGAGCTTCGCCTTGGCCTTGAGCTCCTCGATCAGCGCGCTCGGCTGCCAGCGGTCGCCGGTGCCGACCTCGCGCTCGTGCCGCGCCTCGTTGGGATAGACGTGGCGCTCCATGAAGTCGTTCAGCTTGTCCTGCAGCGCGCGGACCTTGTCGGAATAGGCGAACTCCACGGCGGTCTCCTGATGCATTTCGCCCGATCGATAGGGCGGTTCCTGGCATCAGGAAATTGAATAGATTTCATGCTAAAGCATCGACGTGATTAATCTGTCGCGCGTCGACCTCAACCTGCTGGTCGTGCTGGAGGCGATCGTCGCCGAAGGCGGCGTGAGCCGCGCCGCGTCGCGGCTCAACCTGACGCAGCCCGCGGTCAGCCATGCGCTGGCCCGCCTGCGGCTCTTGTTCGACGATCCGCTGTTCGTGCGCCAGGGCCGCACCCTGGTGCCGACCGCACTGACCCGGCGGCTGGTCGAGCCGTTGCGCCAATCGCTCGGCGCGCTGGGCCGCCTGCTCGAGAGGGGGCAGGGGTTCGATCCGGCCAGCAGCGAGATGTCGTTCACCGTGGCGACGCGCGATCCGACCGAGGTGCTGCTGCTGCCGGCGCTGATGCGGAAGGTGGCGCGTGAGGCGCCGGGCGTCGATCTCAGCATCATCCAGGTCCGCCGCCGTGGCATCGAGGCGGGACTGGCCGACGGCACGCTGGATGCCGTCCTCGACATACCGCTGCCCCTGTCGGAGCAGATCCATCGCCAGCAGGTCGGCTCCGACCGCTTCGTGGTGGCGGCGCGCAAGGGTCATCCCAAGGTGCGGCCGGGCTTTTCGCTGAAGACCTACCTCGCTCAGCAGCATGTCATGGTGACGGCGCGCCGGCGCGGCCCCGGCCCGGAGGACATCGAGCTCGGCCAGCACGGCCTGCGCCGGCACGTGCGGCTGCGCTGCCGCAGCTATCTCGCGGCGTTCCGGGTGGTGGCCGAGACCGACCTCGTCCTCACCATGCCGCAACGCTACGCCACGCTGATGACGGCGGACGTGCCGATCCGCGCGCTGGGCCTGCCGATGAAGATCCCGACGCTCGACCTCTGCCTCTACTGGCACGACCGCGTGCACGATGATCCGGCCAACCGCTGGCTGCGCGAGCGGCTAGTCGAGGCGTTCGCCAAGAAAGGCTGAGCGCTGAGCTGCCCCCTAGCTGGTCGCGCCGGCGAAGGTGATAGTGGCGGCCCCGGCGCCGACTAAAAGCCCGCCGCCCACCTTGTTGATGACCCCGATGGTGTGCGGATTGGAAACCAGGCCGCGCGCCCTGCTCGCGACCAGCGCGTAGGTGAAGGCGTTGGCGAAGGCGAGCACCAAGAACGTCGTCTCGAACACGACCATCTGGCCCAGGAAGTCGGCATGCGGGTCGAGGAAGGTCGGCAGGAAGGCGACGAAGAACGTGATGCTCTTGGGGTTCAGCGCCGTCACCAGCCAGGCGTGCCCCAACATGCGCAGCACCGATACGCGGTCGGTGCGCGGCGCGGCGCGCAAGGCGCCGCCGGCACGCCACAGCTTGATGCCGAGATAGACGAGATAGGCCGCGCCGACCCACTTCAGGATCGTGAACAGGGTGGCCGAGGCGGCTAAAAGGGCGCCCAGGCCCAGCATGGAAAGGGTCATGGCGGTGAAGTCGCCCAGCGCCACGCCGACCGCCATGGGCAGGGCGGTCCGCCAGCCCTGGCCCAGCGCATAGGAGACGACCAGCAGGACGGTCGGCCCCGGAATGATCAGAAGGATCGCCGACGCCGCGGTGAAAGCGGCCCAGGTTTCGAACGTCATGTGGTTCCTCCGCGAACGCCTGCGAGGCAATCAAGCCACAGGCGCGCACGGAGGTCACCAACACGCTTAGCCGGCCTTTGCGGTCTTGCCGCCGTCGAGGACGATCTGCGCACCGGTCATAAACGGATGCTCGTCGGAGGCAAGTGCCAGCGCCAGCGCCGCCACTTCCTCCGCCGTCGCGAGCCGGCCGATGCCCGGCACGTTGCTCTTGACCCACTGGTTGAGGCCGACGCGCCACACGGCATCGGGCACGTTCTCCATGCCGGCCGCCTTGCGCAGGAACGGCGTATCGGTGGTGCCCGGGATCAGCGTGTTGATACGGATGCCCTGCTGCGCATAGTCGAGCGCTGCCGCCTGGACCAGCCCGACCAGCCCGCGCTTGCCCGCGGAATAGGCCGACCGCTTGGCTTGGGTGGCGATGGCATTGGACGACGAGGTGACCACGATGGTGCCGCCGCCCGCCTTCAGCATGTACGGGATCTCGTATTTCATGGCGAGGAAGACGCCGCGCAGGTTGGTGTTGTTGACCGCGTCCCATTCTTCGGCGCTGTATTCGTGCAGGGGCTTCTCGATGGTGATGCCGGCGTTGTTGAAGGCGACGTCGAGGCGGCCGAACGCGCCCACCGCGCGGTCGATGAAGCCGCGCACCTCGTCCTCGACCAGGACGTCAGCCTTGACGTAGAGCGCCTGCCCACCCGCCTCCTTGATCTCGTGCTCGACCTCGGCGCCGAGGGCGCTGCGCCGGCCGCAGAAGGCGACCTTGCCGCCCTCGGCCGCGAACTGGATGGCCGCCGCCCGGCCGATGCCGGAGGTCGCGCCGGTGATCGCCACGACCTTGCCTTCGAAGCGGCGGCGGCCGGGCTGGGGCGGGATCGGCGCCGACTTGGGCGGCAAGGCGAGCGCCACTCCCGCCGCCAGGCCGGCGGCGAGGCCGGCCGAAACGCCGAGCGCGGTGGTGCCGACGATTCGGCGGCGGTTGGGCGAGGGCGGTTGAGTCTGGCTTTCGGTCATGCAATAGCTCCGTCTTGGCAATGCCAAGATAAGATATGCCTAAATCTTTACGATGACAAGTCTTCTTGTATTCTTGACACCTCACAGCCTTGCGTGAAGGGATGGGCCAATGACGCGGGGGAAAACGGGGAAGCCCTATCATCACGGCGAACTGCGCGAGGCGCTGGTAGCAGCGGGCCGCAAGCTCCTGGAAGAAAAGGGCTTGCGCGGCTTCACGCTGCGCGAGTGCGCGCGCCGGGCCGAGGTCTCGCACGCCGCGCCAGCCCACCACTTCGCCTCGATCGACGACCTTTTGGGCGAGATCGCCGCACGCGGTTACCACGAGCTCACCGAGGCCATGATGGCCGAGGCCAAGCGCGTCGACGGCGACGCTGCGGCGCGCCTAGTGGCGCAGGGCGTGGGCTACATGGCCTTTGCCGCGGCCAACCCGGTGCTGTTCCAGCTGATGTTCAGCCGCGAGGCCAATCGCTTCGAGACGCCGGTCCTCCACGCCGCCGCCAAGTCGGCGTACCACCTGCACCGCGAGGCGGTCGAAGCGGTGATCCCGCAGGCCTCCGGCGAAGTGAAGGAGCGCATGGTCGACTTCGCCTGGGCCGCCGTGCACGGCTTCATCACCTTGGTCCTGGAAGGCCAGCTCGGCGAGAAGGATTCGCCGCGCGCCCTGAAGTCGCGCGGTCTGGCGACGCTGTCGGCCATGGTCGAGGCCGTGGTCCGCGCCGGCGGCGCGCCCTTGGCCAGCTAGAGATCGATCCGAAACAGCAGCGCGTCGGCCTCGCCATAGGCAGCCTCCTTGGCGAAGCGCTTGATCAGCACCCCACCATTTGCGGTGATGACCTTCTGCGAGGGGAGGTTGTCCGGATCGGTCGTGAGCTCCACGAAGCGCAAGCCCTCCCTGCGCGCTTCCGGCAGCAGGAGCGCCAGCGCCCGCGTGGCATGGCCCCGGCGCCGCTTCCACGGCACGACGGCGTAGCCGATATGGCCCAGCACATGGGCCGGGAGAGCCTCCGTACCCGGCTGCCAGCGGAAGCCGATCGAGCCGCAGAAGCCGTCGTCCCACATCCAGCGCCGGTAGCCCGGAAGGCGTGGCATCTGCGTGCCGTCGGGCAGCGTGATCGGCCCGCTCTTGGCCTCGCGGTCGTCGAGCCGGGCGACGAAGGTTGCGGGATCCTCCTCCAGGTGCGCCAGCTCTTCGCGCCGCGTCGCCTCGCCGCGCACATTGTCCGGCGACCAGCCGCGCCTCAGCGCCTCGGCATAACCGTCGAGATGCTTCAGGGAAGGCACGACCAGCCGCAACGGACGATCCACTTGCCACGATCCACTTGCCAGGATCCACTTGCAGGGGCGGCTGCTGTACCATGATCGGCGATGGCGTCCAGGCCTGTCCTCGTGCTCGACATCGACGGCGTGGTGTCGCTCGGCTACCCGGGCGCGCCGACGCCGTGGTACGCCACGCTGCAGGAGGACTGGGCGCTCGATCCGGAGGAGATGGCGCGCGACTTCTTCCGCGGCGACTTTCGCGAAGTGCTGCGCGGCCGGCTCGATCTCTACGTGGCGCTACAGCCCTATCTCGAAAGCAAGGGGATGGCCGACCGGCTGGAAGCGTTCGTCGCCTACTGGTTCGAGAAGGACGCGGTGATCGACCGCCGCGTGCTGGCGGAGGCCGATGCCTGGCGGCAGCGCACCGGCGGACGGTGCTTTGCGGCGACGAACCAGGAACATCATCGCATCGCCTATCTGCGCGATACGGTCGGGCTTGGCGCGCATTTCGACGAGATCGTCTATTCGGCCGCTCTCGGCGTCTGCAAGCCGGACCGCGTGTTCTTCACCAATGCCCAGGCGCGCATGGGCGTGCAGGCGGCGCGGTCGATCATGTTCGTCGACGATGCGGCGACCAACGTCGACGCCGCCCGCGCCTGCGGCTGGCGCAGCATGCTCTATCGGGGCCCCGACTCTCTCGCCCGAGCGTTGGAGCGCTGGGGCTAAGGCGCACGCAACCTCGCGAAGACGATACTGTGGATGATCATCCATGGCGGCACGAGGACCGTGGGCACGAAAGCGAATGGCAGATGCTGCATGACCTCCGAGCCGGGAGCGGCGAAGATCTGCAAGGCGAGTTGACCGCCGACGTCACGCCGAGCGCGACGGCGACGACAAGATCTGCCATGCCGAAGGCGTTCCAGGCATGCATCGCAACGGAGTTGCGCCCGGGCTCGCGAGCGAGCCGCGGCGGGCGAAGCGGCGGCGAGCAACGCCGCCGCGAGCAGCGGTATCGCGACGAACGGCGCAATGATGGGGAAGGGACGGGAGATGGCGAACCATCCCGCGCCGCCTGCGCCTGCCGCCATTCCGATCCACAGACGAGCACGGCGGTGAGCACCCGCCTGGTCCGCTGCGCGGCGTCGAGGACGATCAGCAGAGCGGCGACGACGAACACCATCTGCTGCAGGCCGACCTTCGCGCCTCCGCCGCGCGGAAGCGGCGTTGAGCGTCGCGTCGCGGCGCTGGCGGTGGCGGGATGGTACTGGCGCGCACTGTCGTCGATCTGCGGCTGGCGCGCGACCTGCGCCGAGCCGCGTACCGGCGCGCGCAAACTGTGCTACACCAGCCGCCATGCTGATGTTCGACATACCGTTCGGCACGACCGACTGGGAGGGCGTGGAGCGCACGGAGCATCCCGGCGAGACCGGCAAGGCGTTCTGGCGCACGCGCACCTTCAACAATATCCGCGTGCGGATGGTCGAGTACACGCCCGGCTACCTCGCCGATCATTGGTGCCAGAAGGGCCACGTGCTCCTGGTGCTGGATGGCGAGTTGCACACCGAGCTGGCCGACGGGCGCACCGTGGTGCTGAAGCCGGGCCAGAGCTATCAGGTGGCCGACGGGGCGCTGGCGCATCGCTCGCGCACCGAGGGCGGGGCCAAGCTCTTCATCGTGGACTGACATGACCGAAAGCATCGGATTCATCGGCGTCGGCACCATGGGCGAGCCGATGTGCCGCAACCTCGCACGCAAGAGCGGCCTGAAAGTTTTTGCCGCAGACCGCGATCCGGCACCGTTGAAGCGGCTGGAGGCCGACGGCGTGACGGCGGCCTCGATCGACGAGATTGCCGAGGGCTGCCGCACCATCCTGCTGTCGCTGCCGGGCGGCAATGAGGTCGAGGGGGTATGCTTCGGCGAAGGCGGGCTTCTCTCCAAGGCGAAGCTCGGCTGGACGGTGATCGACCTCAGCACCGCGCCGGTCAGTCTGGCGCGGCGGCTCTATGCCGAGTTCGAGGGCAAGGCGTCGGCCTTCGCCGATGCGCCGGTGGCGCGCACGCGGCAGGCGGCGATCGACGGCACGCTGTCGATCATGGTCGGCGGCACGCGCGATTGCTTCCAGCGCATCGAGCCGCTGCTGCGCCACATGGCGAGCGAGGTGACCTACTGCGGCGAGGCGGGCAGCGGGCAGGCCGTCAAGATCCTGAACAACATGATCCTGTTCCAGACCGGCGTTGCGCTGGCCGAGGCGCTGTCGATCGCGCGCGCGCATGGCGTCGACGGCAAGGTGTTGTTCGAGACCCTGACCAAAGGTTCGGCCGATTCCTTCGCATTGCGCAATCACGGCATGAAGGCGATGTTGCCCGGCGTCTTTCCCGAGCGCGCCTTTTCGACCGAGTACGCGCTAAAAGACCTTTCCTACGCGATCCAGATGGCCGAGGAGCAGGGCGTGCCGGCGCTCGGCGCCGACGTGGCGCGCGAGCTCATGGAACGCGCCGCCGAATTGGGGCACGGAAAGGAGTACTGGCCGGTGCTCTTGCGCGCCATCGAGGACGCGACGGGGAAGGGGTAGC
>JAFAKN010000062.1 GCA_019235415.1 Alphaproteobacteria bacterium | reverse complement strand
GTTGGCGACACGATTGCGAAGCACGGCGGCCGGTACCTGGCGCAGGCGGGCGCCACCCAGCTCATTGAAGGTGGACCGGAGCCCAAGGTCATCGTGATCCTTGAGTTCCCAGACGCCGCTTCTCTTGATCGGTGGTACAACTCACCGGAGTACCAGAAAATCCTTCCGCACCGTCTCCAGAACTCGAAGGGTCGGCTGTTTACCGTCGAAGGCTTGACAGCAGCCTGACCGGGGGGGAGTGGGCCCGAAGCCTTTCTAGTGACCAAAAGGACGCATTAGTCGATCGCTGCCCACGCGCTCCCGGAGAAAAGCCGAGAAGCAAAGGCCCGCCGCGGATGCAGCTCTGGCGCGCATGGTCGTGTTCGCGAACTTCGGCCTCGTGGTCACGATATCGCCCGGGCGATGCCATAGCGACCACGGCTGAACGCCTCCGCAGCGTAACCAGACTGCAGTGCAGCTCACGCGCAGGGGCGTATTCAAGGGACCGGAGACGGTTGCGCCAGGAAAGAGAGAACTACGAGGAATGCCCAAGAAGCCAACGGAACGCCTCAAGGTGACGCCGAGCAGCGGCAACGTGTTCGCCGACATCGGATTGCCCGAACCGGAAGACGCGTTGGCGAGGGCGCAACTCGCAACGCACATCGAGCAGGCTATAGCGCGCAGGCGGCTCACGCGGGCCAAGGCGGCGGCTCTCATGGGCATCGATCAGCGCACGTTGTCGGCGCTGATCAACATGCCACTCGATAAGTTCTCCTGTGAGCAGATGATGCGGTTTCTGATCAAGCTGGGGCAAGACATCGATCTGAGGATCGTTCCTTCGAGGCGGACCCGAGGGAAGGGCCTCATCAGAGTGACCGGCAGTGTGAATGAGTCAGCGTGAGGGCAGCGTTAGAAGCTGTCGCCTTGGCTCAAATGGCTTCAACCGCAGGCTACGCAGCCAATTCTCCACGTTGTCCTTGAAGCGGATCCACTGCGGCGTGAGCTGCTCGTGGCTGGTGTGGCGACGCGGCTTCAATCGGCAAACGTACCTCGTTTCGAGGTGAAAATCGGCGAAGTCCCGGCCCAGGGATTTGATGGGGATCGGCGGCCCCTCGGGCGCGCCGGTCGCCTTGTTGACCTTTCGCGTCATGGCGCGACTGACATCGATTTCGCCGAACTTCTTCAACAGCGGCGCCAAGATCGGACGGCAGCCGTAGACCCTCACGATAAACGGCGAAATTTCCTTGGGCGTAGCATTGAGATTGTATGCGCGGAATAGCAGCTCGTCGAAAACGAGCGGTCCGCTCATCTCCCAGCACGGACGTTACCATGACCAGCATCCACTCGCCCGTGTCGTGCTGCCTGCCCTAAGCGAGAAACTCCGGGTCCAGGCCAAGCTTGCGAAGCGCGCCGAGATAAATCGGCGCCGGCCCTCAGATGATCAGCCGGAAGCGACGCGCCAGCCATTCCAATACTCCTTTCGGCCCAAAGGCCGCTTCGCACATTTGAACGGCGAACCTCATTGGAAGCTTGTCCATAGAATAGCCGTGCCAGCGCTGCCATTCGAAACACCTCTTCCACGCCGCAGCGGATGGATCTCTCGAATCAAGGCGGCCTTTCCGACCCATCGCTGGGAGCGCGCCACTCCAGTGGCGCTCTTCATCGGTGTTGCGACACCTCATGAGCGCAACTGGAGTTGCGCGCTCCCAGCGAATGAGGCCGAGACGCGAAGCCTGCGTCCTGGTAACTCGCAACCTCAACCCCGCCACCTCCATCCACCGCCCCTCCGCCATGCCGAGATCGGCCGTGTCGCAACATCAGTGTTGAGAAAGCAGTTTCATGTAAGATGGGCGGGAAACAGAGTTTCCAGTCGTCGCCAGGAGTGCCTCGGCAAACCTGCGTCACCCACGGTTCGAGGTCGGCGAGGGACGGCCGAGATGTCGCAAGTCAGCCTTACTGACGAAAAAGCTTTCGCGGCGGAACAGGAGAAGCTCGGCCGCGTGTGGACTTTTCTTGGCCTCACGGCCGACCTCAAAAAGGACAACGACTGGTTTCGCGCCACGCTGGGCGGCCGCTCGGTCTTCGTGCAGAGGTTCGGGAACGAGATCGTCGGTTTCGAGAACGTCTGCGCCCATCGCTTCTTTCCGCTGCGCACCTCCGACAAGGGCAACGGCCCGATCGTCTGCGGCTTCCATCACTGGCACTACGATCGCACCGGCGAGGCGGTCGGCATCCCCATCTGCCAGGAGCTGTTCGGAGGGACGCCGCGCGAGATCGGGGCACGCCTGACACCGGTCGAGATCGCGGTCTGCGGCTCGCTGGTCTTCGGGCGCCTTGCCGCGGCCGGCGGCGGGGAAAGCCTAAAAGCCTTCCTGGGCGCGGCCTGGCCGATTCTCACGGCCCTCTCGACACTGCCATCGACCCTGCATGCCTTCGGCGGCATCGTCGAGGCCAACTGGCGGCTGATGGTGAACATCACGCTCGACGACTATCACACCGTCGCGGTGCACGATCGGCCGAAGCACCAGAAGACCGCCGATATCCAGTATTGGCGCTTCGGACTGCACAGCGCGCATGCCATCGGCAAGCGCCACACGCTGCAGTCGATGGCCGAGGAATGCCGAGCCGATCCCGAACGCCATCGACCGAGCGGATACAAGATCTTCAACATATTCCCGAACCTGGCCGTCGGGCTCTTCAAGGCACGCCCGTTCTGGTATGCCAATATACAGCAGTTCGTGCCGGTGTCGCCGGGACGGTCGGAATGGCGGGGCTGGTTCTACCGTACGATCTTTCCCGCCGCCGACCGGAGCGCGCGCGATCGCCTGCTGCGCCCCTTCCCCGACGCGATCCGCGCCCGCGTCGTGCGCCGTAGCCTCGAATGCATCGCCCGCCAGGATCACGCAGCCTGCGAACGCCTGCAAGAGGTCGCCGGACAAGCCGGCAAGCACCCGATCCTCGGGGCACAGGAGACGCGGATCGGCTGGTTCCAGGAAGCCTACGAGCGCACGATGCAGGGCGTCGCCGACGTCGCCGGGCAAGACGGGTGACCGCAGCGACCGATCACAAGCTCAGCTGCGGCACCGCCATCCAGCGCTGCTTGGCCATGCTGCGATAAGCGAGGTCGGCGAGCTGCACGGCCTTGGCGCCCTCGACCAGCGTCGGCACGTACGGCGCGTCCTCGCCGAGATGGCGCAGGAACGCCTCCCAGCACTGACGGAACGGGTTCTTGTTCGGACCCGTGTCGGGCACCTCTTTCCAATGGGCCATCAGATCCACGCCGCCGGCCCGCGCCGCGGCGGTGAAGGCTTCGGGCGTGTCGGCGGCGGACTGGGTGAAGCAGCGGAAGCGGCCGGCGGCGGCCGAGCCTTCGGTGCCGTCGATCTGGACCACCATGGTGTCGTCGCGGCGCGGGCGGGTCGCCCAGCTGTTGGTGATCATGCCGACCGCGCCGTTCGCAAGCTTCAACAGCGCGTAGTTGGTGTCCTCGGCGTCGACGGCGTAGGCGCGGCCCTGCTCGTCGACGCGCTTGGGGATGGCGGTGCTCATGAGCGCGCACACGCCGGTGATCGGCGCGGCCAGGCGATCGATCATGTAGCGCCAGTGGGCCATCATATCGAGCGCCAGCCCGCCGCCGTCGGCCTTCCTGTAGTTCCAGCTCGGCCGCTGGCATTCGCGCTCGGTGCCGTCGAAGATCCACGAGCCGGCGTCGACGCGCACCGACAGGATGCGGCCGAAGAAGCCGGACTGGCTCAGGGCCAGAAGCTTGGCGAAGCCCGGCAGGAAGAGCTTGTCCTGGATCACGCCCGCCTTCAGTCCGGCGCGATCGGCAAGCCGCGCCAGCGCCATCGCCTCGTCGACGGTGGGCGCGGTCGGCTTCTCGATGAAGACGTGCTTGCCGGCGGCGATCGCCTGGCGCACGCGCTCGGGCCGCTCGCCCGTCGCGGCGCAATCCATGAAGACGTGGTCGGGCCCGGCGAACGCCTCCGCGAGGCTGGTCGTCCAGTGCAGGTTGCCGTGCGCCGCGGCGAGCGCGCCGAGCTTGCCCGCGTCGCGGCCGACCAGCGTGAGCTCGGGGATCAGCCGGTCGCCATTCTTCAACGGCAGGCCGCCTTCGGCGGCGATGGCCAAAAGGTTGGCCATGTGCTGCGTGGTGCCCATGCGGCCGGTGGCGCCGTTGACGATGATGCCGATACGCCTGTCGTTTGCCATGTCTCTTCCCGCCTTGATCGCCTTCATGGCGCCCCGTATAGGCGATCGGCGAACTATATCCGAGCTTGCGAGCCGATCACCATGGCGCTCTCCTCTCCCCTTCTCCACCGTGACAGCGACGACACGTCGTTCTCCACCGACGATCCCTCGAGCCCGCTGCCGAAGAAGAGTTTCCCGCGCCACGAGCACGATCCCGGACGAGTCTGCCAGGCCGTGCGCGACGAGTTGCTGCTGGACGGCAACTCGCGCCTGAACCTCGCGACGTTCTGCCAGACGTGGATGGAGCCGGAGGTTCACCGTCTGCTCGACGACTGCATCGACAAGAACATGGTCGACAAGGACGAGTATCCGCAGACCGCCGAGATCGAGAACCGTTGCGTGCACATGATCGCCGACCTGTGGAATGCGCCGGACCAGATGAATTCCATCGGCTGCTCGACCACCGGCTCGAGCGAAGCGGCGATGCTGGGCGGCATGGCGATGAAATGGCGCTGGCGCGAGAGGCGCCGCGCCGCGGGCAAGCCGGTCGATCGGCCCAACCTCGTGTGCGGTCCGGTCCAGGTCTGCTGGCACAAGTTCGCGCGCTACTGGGACATCGAGCTGCGCGAGATCCCGATGGAGAAGGACCGCCTGCTGATGACCCCGGCGGAGGCGATCGCCCGCTGCGACGAGAACACGATCGGCGTGGTGCCGACGCTCGGGGTCACGTTCAACGGCCGCTACGAGCCGGTCGCAGCGGTCGCCCAGGCGCTCGATGAATTGCAGAAGACATCGGGGCTCGACATCCCGATCCATGTCGACGCCGCCAGCGGCGGCTTCCTCGCGCCGTTCTGCGCCGCCGATCTCGCCTGGGATTTCCGCCTGCCGCGCGTCAAGTCGATCAATACCTCGGGCCACAAGTTCGGGCTGGCGCCGCTCGGCTGCGGCTGGATCGTCTGGCGGGAAAAAGCCGACCTGCCGCGGGAGCTGATCTTCGACGTCAACTACCTCGGCGGCAGCATGCCGACCTTCGCGCTCAACTTCTCGCGTCCGGGCGGACAGGTCGTCGTGCAGTATTACAATTTCCTGCGGCTGGGCCGCGACGGCTACACCAAGCTGCACTCGGCTTGCTATCGCACCGCGCAGTACGTCGCGAAGGAGATCGCCGAGCTCGGTCCGTTCGAGATCCTGTTCGGCGGCGACCCCGCCCACGGCATCCCGGCCGTCTGCTGGAAGATCGCCGAGGGGACCAAGCGCCCGGGGTATACGCTGTACGACCTCGCCGAGCGGCTGCGCCTGCGGGGATGGCAAGTGCCGGCCTACTCACTACCGGCCAACCGGCAGGACGTGGTGGTGCAGCGGATCCTGGTGCGCGCCGGCGTCACCCGCGACCTCGCCGACATTCTGATCGCCGACATGAGGTCGGCCCTCGACCATCTCGGCCGCCGTCCAGCGCTGGAGTCCGACGCGCCGCGCGATGGCACCGCGTTCAGTCACTGATCGCCTGCCGCATCCCATGAGCCTCGCATCGGCCGTCGTCCTACGGTCAATCCGGCCGTGGTCGATCTGGACGCTGGCGGCACTGTTCGTGGTGTTCAACTACGTCCACCAGGTCGTTCCCGACATCATCGCGAACGACCTGATCGCCGCCTTCAGGGCAAGCGACGCCACGCTGGGCAACATCGCGGCGTTCTACTTCTACGCCTACGCCATCCTTCAGATCCCGGTCGGGCTGATCCTCGATCGCTACGGCGCGCGCCGGGCGCTGATCGCAGCCCTGCTGACCGCCGGACTGGGCGCACTGGCGTTTTCCCGCGCCGACGGTGCGGCAAGCGCGGAGCTCGCCCGGCTCGCCATGGGCGCGGGCTCGGCGTTCTCGTTCATCGGCTGCCTGAAGCTCGCCCAGGAATGGTTCCCCCCGTCGCGCTTCTCGACCTTGGCCGGCATGACCAACACTGCGGGCATGATCGGCGCCGCCAGCGGCGCCGCCGTGGCAAGCCTGGTGAGCGCCGTCGGATGGCGCGGCGCGACGGCCTCGATCGCCTGGGCCGAGCTCGTCCTGGCGGTCCTGGTCTTCCTGGTGGTCCGCGACCGGCCGCACCCTGCCGTGCCTGACGTATCCGCCCATGACGGGACCGGGCCGCGGCCGCGGCAGATGCTGGACCTCGTGACCGATCTGCAAGTCTGGATCAACGCGGTCTATGCCACCAGCATCAGCCTGGTGTTCGTGGCGTTCGGCGGCCTGTGGGGCTCGAGCTACATCGAGAAGGCCTACGGCATGAACGCGGTCGCGGCGGCCGACGTCGGCTCGCTGCTGTTCCTGGGCGGCATTTTGGGCAGCCTGTTCTTCGGCTGGTGGTCCGACCACCTGGGGCGGCGCAAGCTGCCGATGGTGGCGGCGGGGATCGGCGCCTTGGCGACGATGGCCGGCCTGCTCTACCTGCCGGGCGTTGCGGTCGAGGGACTCGAGGCGGGCATCTTCCTGGTCGGCTTCTTCAGCAGCGCCAACATCGTCTCCTACGCCGTCGCCCGCGATCTCTATCCCAGGCTGGCCGGCCTTTCGATCGGGTTTTTAAGCACCTGCTTCTACGCCGGCAGCGCCGCCTCGCAGCCGCTGGTCGGGATGCTGCTCGAGCGCAGCCTCGGTGCCAACAAGGCGGGCGGCCTCGCGGCCTTGACGGCCGCCGACTACCGCTTCGCCTTCTCCCCCTTGGTGGGGTTCATGGTGCTGGGATTGATCGCCTCGCTGCTGATCAGGGAAACCTTGCATCCGGTCACGGCGACCGTCCCAGCAGGCGACTAGGGTCAAGATCCAACGAGCACTTACCGTGTCTGCTGCCCACCTGATTGCAGATATCGGCGGCATCTACTGATTCTTTGGAGATGGGCCAAACGCAGACATTCCCCGACGCAGCCGGTAGCGAGCGCTTGCTACGTTGCCGCGAACGACGTTCTCTCTACTACCCCCGGGGGTGCTGGAGGAATCGATGCAGAAGATTAATTTGCCGCGGCGTGCAGTCTTGGCGACAGTGCCGGCGTTGCTTGCGGCGCCAGCCATCGTGCGCGCCCAATCCGGCTGGCCGAAGGGACCGATCAAGTTCGTGGTGCCGCTGCCGGCGGGCGGCTCGGCCGACGCCGTGGCGCGCATCCTGCAGGCCAAGGTGGTCGAGGCGACCGGCTGGAACATCCTGATCGACAACAAGCCCGGCGGCGGGGGTGTGGTCGGCGCGACCACGGTGGCACACGCACCGCCCGACGGACAGACCTGGATGGTCACGTTCGACAATCACATCCTCAACCCGGCCTTCACCAGCCCGCTGCCCTACAAGGATTCCGAGCTGTTCAACGTGACCCAGATCGGCCGCACGCCGCAGGTAATCGCCACGCACCCGGGGCTGCCCTACAAGGCGTTCGGCGATTTAGTTGCTGACGCCCGCAAACGACCCGGCAAGCTGACCGTCGGCCTCCTGACGGCAAGCCAGGCGCTCGTGTTCATGACGCTGTTGGGCCAGGACAACGGCATCGACTTCAATCTCATCCCCTACAAGGGCGGACCGCAGTTCGTGCAGGACCTGTTGGCGCGTGTCACTGACGCCGCGATCGGCAGCGTAACGCTGCTGTCTCCGCACCTCGCCCGGCTGCGCCCGCTCGCAGTGACCGGCGAGGTGCGCACACCGGCGTTGGCCGACGTCCCGACGCTCGCCGAGCTGAACATCAAAAGCTATCCGTCATACGCCTGGTGGGGAGTCTATTGCCCGACCGGCACGCCCCGGCCAGTCGTCGATCGCATGCAGGCTGAGATCACCAAGGCGGTCCGCTCGCCGGATGTGACGCAAAAATTCACCGAGCAGTTCAACATGGAGATCCTGTTGAGTACTCCCGAGCAATTCGCCGCTTTTCAGAAGAGCGAGCAGGAACGCTGGTTCAAAGTTATCAAGGACAACAACATCAAGGGCGACTAAGCTCGATCACCCAGGGGTTGAACAGCCGCGGTACTACTACCGGCGCCATTCGCGTCGATTTAAGCCCGTTGGCTCACTGGGCAACGCGGCACGCATCACGACTCTCGGGACCAGTAGGCCAGCCGCCACAGCGGCCCGCTGAATGGGCTGAAGTCGAATCCGCGCACCCGGTTTGCGATGGCGAACGTCGCATGGCGGACGAGCACGGGGACGACCACGACGTTCTGAACGACCAGATCATTCATGCGGATGAACTGCGCCGCACGCTTGGCCGGGTCCATCTCGGTCTCCGCGGCGCGCCACAGGCGGTCGTACTCCTCGTTACGCCAGCGCGTCGAGTTCGCGCCCGACCATTTGTTCGCCTTCTGCGCGACCTCCCACGAACAGAATGCACGCATGAAGGCCTGCGGATCGGGCTGCCGCAAGATCTTCGAAGAGAGTTCGAGGTCGGCATAGAAGTGGCTCTCCGTGTCCAGGTTGCCCGGATCCGAGGAGAAGTACACGGAACCGACGACCGACTTGAGCTCGCAGTCGATGCCGGCCCGACCGCACGCTTGCTTTACGATGGACTGCATCTTCTGGCGAATCGGCTGGTTCACCGACTGAAACAGGACGTTCAGCCGGATGCCATCTTTCGCGCGGATGCCGTCGCCCCCGCGCTTCCATCCGGCGGCATCGAGGATGGCGTTGGCCTTGTCGATGCTGAACTCCCACCGCGTCGCCGGGGACACGTACGGTGCGCGATTCATGAAGTTCGCCGTGGCGTCGGCCTGACGAGCCCACAGGTGTGTCTGGATGGACTCACGATCGACGAGCAACGCGAGCGCCGAGCGGACGGCCGGATCCGTGAGGAACGGATGCTTGGTCTTGGCACTCGCGCGCTCACCATCGACCTCGTGCCATGGGTCGGTCTGGTTGAGCTGGATATAATCCACGTTCGCCGTTCGCCCGATGACGATGTGTCCGCGCGCGCTCTGCTCGAGCCGTCGGAGAATCTCGTCCTCCACCTGGACGCCCCACGCATAGTCGTAATCGCCGGTCTGCAGGACGGCCCGAGCCGCAGACACGGGATCGCCGCCGCCCTTCAACTCCACCGTGTCGAAAAACGGACGATTCGCGACATGATAGGCCGCGTTGATCTCGGCGTGCAGAACATCACCCGGCTTGAAGTCGACGAAGCGATAGGGCCCCGTCCCCACGGGTCTGAGATTCGCGGCGGCTTCACGTGACTTGTCGCCTCGAAACGGCTCGAAGACGTGGCGCGGCAACACCATGCCCGCCGCACTGCAGAAGGCGTCGGCCCAGTAGGGCGTCGGCTGCTTGAAGACGACCTTCACGGTGTGGTCGTCGATGCGATCGATGCGGTCGATGCCCTGGTATGAGCCCGCACTGGTGGCGGCCGTCGCTGGATCGGCCGCATACTCCCATGTGAAGATGACGTCGTCCGCCGTGAATGGCCGTCCGTCGTGCCACGTCAGGCCGCGTTTCAGTCGCCACACGACCGACATCCCGTCGCGAGCCACGCCTCCGTTGGCGACACTCGGAGTCTCCGCGGCGAGGACCGGTACGACGGTGCCGTCAGTGTCGATGTCGGCGAGCGGCTCGTAGAAGAGCTGTGAGGATTCGAAATCCTTTGGCGCCACGGCGAGGTGGGGATTCAACAGCGTCGGCGCCGCCCAGTAGAGCATCCGGACCTGGCCGCCGCCTCCTCGGCGCGTCGGCGCCACGGCCGGGGTCTTCGGTTGCGCGTGTGCGACACCCACGGCGCTCAAGAGGTTCGCGGCCATGGGCATGGTCAGCCCGGCCGCCACCATGGTGTGGAGGAAACGCCGACGCGGGAGTCGTTCGTTCCTGACGTCCGCGACGAGTTCGCGAATCCTGTGCTCATCCATGGCGAGCCTCCTCGCGTCGGTCATCCTGCTCGGTGAGGGGATGGTCTACATCCCGCCAGGACACCTTGATCTGGTCGAGTCGCTGAAGGGCGCCGCGGCGCCGCGTCGAAAACGAATTTCTGCCCGCTGCTTCGACGAGGATGCTCGGCCCGAACAAAGAATCATTGAGGCCCTGTGCACCACTCGTCAAAATCGAATGGTATGATGTCTCGCGTTGCCGGCAACTGCTTGTAATAGTACCTCGCGCAGCGTTTCAGAGCCACTATCTCGGTGGTCCAACCACACCGTTTGGCAGCGGCCGGACCCGATGGCAACATTTCCGCTTCGGCTGCCCTGTCGACGCGCGCTGCAAGCCGGCGCGACGGACATGCCACCGTGCTTGATCGGGATGGAGCCGTGGGTCGATGCGCGCCGCCCGTGGAGCATCGCGCGAGCAGCCGATCAGGGCCATGAGGGACGCGCGTTAAACGGTGATATGTTTGATGGCAGAGTACCGCAGTGTTTCGCCGCGGGGAGCCTTTATCAGTAACCCCTGTCCGAGCGTTCGACCAGAGCCGAGGGGCAAACAGGCGCGCGCCCTCTTGGGTTAAGGAGAATCTCGGACCGCTGCTCGCCAAGGCTGCAGCCGCATTGGCCGGACCGGCGATCGTGTAGACCTCGGCATAGGTGATGCGACCATTGCGGGCTGTCAATGAGGCGGTCAAACGCCCGGGAGGAAGTCATGGACGTGACGACGGCAATGCGGCGAGCCGCTGTCTTCTTCGCCGATCGCGAAGCGGTGGTGCACGGCAACGACCGGCTGACCTTCGCGCAGGCCTGGGAGCGCGGCTGCAGGTTGGCCAACGGCCTGCTCGGGCTCGGGCTCAAGCCGGGCGACCGCGTCGCCGTGCTGGAGGGCAACTCGATGGAGGCCGCCGACTTCTTCCTCGGCGCCGGCATCGCCAACCTGGTGCGCGTGCCGCTCTATCCGCGCAACAGCGCGGACGCGCATCTCGACATGGTCGAGCATACCGGCTGCCGGGCCCTGGTCGTCGCAGGAAATCATGCGCATGAGGTGGCCGACTTCAAGCACCGGCTGGCGTCCCTCGAGCACCTGATGGTGCGCGACCAGAGCTACGAGCCCTGGCTCGCGGCCCAGTCGCCGATCGATCCCATGCTGAAGATCTCGCCCGAAGACAACTACATCATCCGCCACACCGGCGGCACGACCGGCCGCAGCAAGGGCGTTGCCTTCACCCATCGCGCCTGGCTCGCTTGCGGGCGGGACTGGTTCTACAACTACCCGCCGGTGGAGCCGGGCGATCGTTGCCTGCATCTCGGCCCGATCAGCCACGGCTCCGGCTATCTGTTCGTGCCGATCTGGGTATGGGGCGGCTGCAACGTCATGCTCGACAGGTTCGAGGCCAGCGCTGCCGTCGAGCTCATGGAACGCGAGCGCATTGGCTACCTGTTCGCCGTGCCGACGATGGTCAATGCGATGAACCACGAGCCGACCGTGCGCAGGCGCGACTGGTCGAAGCTCAAATGCATGCTGATCGCCGCGGCGCCGATTTCGGAGACGACCGCCTTGACGGCACGCGAGATCTTCGGCGAGAGCTGTCTGTACCAGGGCTACGGCCAGACCGAGGCCCTGCTGCTGTCCTTCATGGGACCCCGACAGTGGTTCACCGAGGTCGAGGGCTCCAACCCCCTGCGCTCGTGCGGCCTGGTGATGCCGTGGGCCGATCTCGAGATCTGGGACGAGCAGAACAGGCCGCTGCCGCTCGGCCAGCCGGGCCAGATCGTTGCTCGCGTCGACGGACAGATGACCGGCTTTTGGAACGATCCGGAGGGCACCCGCGAACGCATGGTCGATGGCTGGGTGCTGACCGGCGATATCGGGATGATCGACAGGAACGGCTACCTCTACCTGCTCGATCGCGCCGCCGACATGATCATCTCCGGCGGCTTCAACATCTGGCCGATGGAGTTGGAGAACGCCATCGCGACGCACCCGGCGGTGATGGAGGTGGCGGTTTTCGGCATTCCGGACCCGCGCTGGGGCGAGACGCCTTGCGCCGTCGTGGTGCCCAAGTCGGACCGGACGATCGACGCGGCCGAGGTGGTGCAACTCTGCGCCGAGCAGCTCGGCTCCTACAAGAAGCCGGGCCGCGTGGTGGTTCGCGAGGAGCCGCTGCCCAAGACGCCCGTCGGCAAGATCAAGCGCCGTGAGCTACGCGAGCCGTTCTGGGCCGGGCACGCACGGCGCGTCGCAGGCAGTTGAAGGCGGGGCCAGTGTCCGCTCCATGATGATCGTCCGCTCGTCGCCGTGGAAGCTGTCGCGCACCGAACGGAATCCAAGGCGGGCGTAGAACGTCTCGGCGGTGACCGACGAAGGGACCGCCAGCACCGCAACGTTCCTCTCGCGGGCCGTTCGCTCGACCTCGGCCATCAGCCGGCGGCCGATGCCGCGACCCTGAACACCCGGTTCCACGAAGACCGTGCGCACGACGCTGCCGTCGAGGCTCGCGGTTCCCACGATGCGGCCCTCGAGGGTGGCGACGAAGACGGTACGCTTGGCGACGAGTTGCGACACAGCCGCCGGGGCGAAGCTCAGCGCGATCCTGTCGATGATCTCCGGCGCGTAGTCCCGCGCATTCGTTTCGCGCAGGGCTTTTTGGATCACCGCGCTCACGGCATCGGCATCGTCGTCGCGGGCCGGCCGGATCACGGCTTCGATCGACCCTAACCGACCGGCCATCACTTGCCGGCCGTCACTTGCCTGCGGCCAGCTCGCCCGCCGCCTGGCGTGCGCGCGTCGCGGCCTCGCGCGCCATGACGGCGCAGAGGCCGGTGTAGGCCGTCGCGTCGAGAAGCTTGTCGATCGCCTTGGCGTCGAGGTGCGCGGTGACGCGGCTGTCGGCGGCCAGCAGGGCGGAGAACGGCTTGCCCTCGACGAACGCTGCCTGAGCTGCGTCGTAGACCACGTCGTGCGCGTGCTGGCGGCCGATGGCGGCGCCGAGGTCGAGCATGACGGCCTCCGCCATGATAAGCCCGCCGCCCAGCTCGAGGTTTTTCAAAAGGCGCGCCGGATTGACCCTGAGGCCGCGCATCACCTCGCCCAGGCGGGCCAGCATGTCGCCCGTGGCGATGCAGGCGCGCTGCTCGGCGCTGTCCATCATCAGGCTGGTCGTGCGATCGGCCTCGTGCTCGGTCATCATCGCCTCGAGCGCCAGCGGCACCTGGCTGCGCACGTCGGCCGCGGCGGCGATGATGTCCTGGCAGAGCTTGGGATTGCGCTTCTGCGGCATGGTCGAGCTGCCGACCGTGCCGGGCGGCACGGGTTCTTCGACCTCGCCGAACTCGGTCTTCATCAGGGTGTAGACCTCGCGGCCGATCTTGCCGCAGGTCGCGGCCAAGAGGCCGAGCACCGTGACGTTCTCGGCGAGATGGTCGAGCTCGGTGCGCGACGGCACGCTCATCGAGCGAAAGCCGAGATGGCGCGCGATGCCCTGCTGCACCTTCGGTCCCTGCGTGCCGAGCGAGGCATAGGTGCCGGCGGCGCCGCCCAGGATGGCGACGAACAGGCGCGGGCCGAGCTGGCGCAGCCGCTCGACGTGGCGCAGCAGCTCGTCGATCCACACCGCGACCTTGAAGCCAAAGGTCGCCGGCACGGCGTGCTGGCCGTGCGTGCGGCCGGCCATCGGCATGTCGGCGGTGCGCTCGGCGAGATCGGCCATCGCCGACAGGACCTCGCCGATCTGCCTGAAGAAGATCGCGTGCGCCTGGCGCAGCACCAGAAGATCGCCGGTCTGGGTGATGTTCTGGGTCGTCGCCCCCCAGTGGACCCAGCCGCCGTGCGGCTCGCCGACGACCCGGGAGAGTTCCCACACCAGCGGCACCAGCGTATGGCCGGTGCGCGCGAAGCCTTCGTCGATGCGCGTGCGGTCCATCAGCTCGAGTCTGGACTTGGCCGCGATCGCCTGGGCAGCATCGCGCGGAATGATGCCGAGCTCAGCCTGGGCGCGGGCCAGCGCGGCCTCGACATCGAGCCAGGCCTGCCAGCGATTCTCCTGGCGGTAGAGCGCA
>JAFAKN010000677.1 GCA_019235415.1 Alphaproteobacteria bacterium | reverse complement strand
CGCAAGGTGCCGGTGACGGTGCTGAGCCGCTGCCAGCGGTTCGATCTCAAGCGCGTGCCGCAGGAAAACTTGGTCGAGCATTTCGGCCGCACAGCCGCCGCCGAGAAGGTGGAGATATCGCCCGAGGCGCTCGGGCTACTGGCGCGCGCCGCCGACGGCTCGGTGCGTGACGGGCTCTCCATGCTCGACCAGGCGATTGCCCACGGCGGCGGCGTTGTCGATGCCACGCAGGTCCGCGACATGCTGGGACTGGCCGACCGCGGGCGTGTGCTGGACCTGTTCGAGAAGACCATGCGCGGCGATGCGGCGGCGATGGTCGCAGCCTTGGCCGAAATGCACGATTCCGGGGCCGACCCCGCGGTCATCCTGCAAGACCTGTTGGAGCTCACCCACTGGGTGACCCGGTTGAAGGTGGCGCCCGAGGCCGCGTCCGGCGTTGCCGACGGCGAGCGCGCGCAAGGTCAGGCGATGGCGTCCAAGCTGTCGATGGCGTCGCTTACCCGTGCCTGGACGTTGCTGCTGAAGGGCCTGCAGGAAACCCTGGCCGCGCCCTCGCCCTTGCGCGCCGCCGAAATGGCATTGATCCGCTTGTGCTACGCCGCCGACCTGCCGTCGCCCTCCGACGCGCTCAAGGCGCTGCACAACGGCCCCGCACTCGCCGCCGGTGGGTCGCCGGGACCAGGACCAGGGCCGGCCCCTGCCCCGCCGCCCCGCGGCGGCGGCTCGCCGCTGCGGGCGGCGGCGCAACCCGCGGCGGCGCCCGCAGCCGAGCCCGTCGCGCCTCCCCCCAATCCGCGCAGCTTCACCGATGTCGTGGCGCTTCTCGAGACGCGGCGCGAGGCGCGGCTGGTGCACCACCTGATGCATCACGTGCACGAGGTCCGCTGCGAGACGGGGCTGATCGAGTTCCGGCCGCAACCCAGGGCGCCGGCCGATCTGGCGCCGCGGCTGGGCGAGCTTTTGAGCCAGTGGACCGGTCGACGCTGGATCGCCACCGTCTCTTCCGCCGAAGGCAAGCCGACCCTGGTGGAGCAGAAGGCCGCCAAAGGCGACGAGCTGCGCAGCCAGGCCGAGAACAATCCTGTGGTCCAGGCGATTCTCAGGACATTTCCCGGCGCCAAGCTTGAAACCGTGCGGCGCAAGGGCGATCAGACATCCTTGGTGGCCGAGTTGGCGAGCCCGGTCGACGAGCCGGTGGCGGAAGACTACCCGGCCGACGACGAGGTCCCGGAAAGCGAGTTCTAAATGTTCGACAAACTCAAGGATCTGGGCGGGCTGATGCAGCAGGCCCAGGCGATGCAACAGAAGATGCAGGATCTGCAGGCCACGTTGGAGCGCCTGGAGATCGTCGGCAGCTCGGGCGCCGGGCTGGTGAAGGTGACGGTCAACGGCAAGAACGAGACGCGCAAGGTCGAGATCGACGCCTCGCTGTTCGTGCCTGCCGACAAGGGCGTGGTCGAGGATCTCATCGTTGCGGCCTGCAACGACGCGCGGGCGAAGGTCGAGCAGACGGTGCAGGAGCATATGCGCACCATCACCGGCGGCCTGCCCCTGCCGCCGGGATTCAAGCTTTGACGCTCATGTGGAGCGCGGACCTCCCGGTCCGCTCATCCTCATGAGGCGGACCAGGAGGTCCGCGCTCCAATGAACGGCCCCGAGATCGAGCGGCTGATCGCGCTGCTCGGCCGATTGCCGGGCCTGGGGCCGCGTTCGGCGCGGCGCGCTGCGCTGCATCTCCTGAAAAAGCGCGAAACCCTGATGCAGCCTTTGGGGGCTGCCCTCGCCGATGCCGCGCGGGCCATCCGCGCCTGCTCGGTATGCGGCAATCTCGACACGGTCGACCCCTGCTCGATCTGCCGCGATCCGGAGCGCGACGCCGGACTCCTCTGCGTCGTCGAGGATGTTGGTGACCTGTGGGCCATGGAGCGCGGCAAGATCTTCGGCGGCCGCTACCATGTGCTGGGCGGATCACTCTCGGCGCTCGACGGCATCGGCCCCGACGAGCTCAACATCGCCTCGCTCGTGACCCGCGTTGCTTCAGGCAACGTGCGCGAAGTGATCGTGGCGACCAACGCCACAGTCGACGGTCAGACCACCGCACACTATCTCGCCGAGCGCCTGTCGGCTCTCGAGGTGCCGCTCACCCGCCTCGCGCACGGCGTACCGGTGGGCGGCGAGCTCGATTGGCTCGACGAGGGCACGCTCGCGACCGCGTTGCGCGCGCGACGTGCGCTCTGAGCCGACATGAGCGGCGACACCCTGGCCGCTCTCGCCGTCGCCTTGGGCGCGGGCTGGGGTAGCGGGCTCAACACGTACGCTACGGTGCTGGTGCTGGGCGGCGCCGAACGCCTCGGCCTCGTCAGCCTGCCGCCGGACCTTCACGTGCTCTCCTCGCCTTGGGTGCTGGGCGTGGCGGCCCTCCTGTTCGCGCTCAACTTCCTGGCCGACAAGATCCCGTACGTCGACAGCATCAACGATCTCTTGCACACCTTCGTGCGCGTTCCGGCAGGCGCCTTGTTGGCCTACGGCGCCGCCGGCGGCGTCAGTCCGGAGGTTGCCGTGATCGCCGGGTTGTTGGGTGGAACGCTGGCGGCCGGCACGCACGTCGCCAAGACCGGCTCGCGCGCGCTGATCAACACCTCGCCCGAGCCGTTCAGCAACATCGCCGCGTCGCTTGCCGAGGACGCCTCGGTGATCGGCGGATTGGCGCTCGCGATCGCCCATCCCGTCGTCTTTCTCTGCTTGCTGGCGCTGTTCGTCGCCCTGCTCGTCTGGTTGCTGCCCAAGCTCGTGCGCCTTGCCTTGCTGCCGGTGCGACGCCTGACCCGTCGCCGACAAAACTCTTGACGAGCGCCGTGCGCTTCGACCTTCGTCGGCAATACGAACGCTTTTCTTCGCCGGCCGGAGCGCTACATTAGTAGCCGCCCATGTTCATCCGTCAGAACATCCAGACCTTGCGGTTCTTCCGCACGACGCCCGCGATGCGCTGCCCGTACCTGCCGCATCGCCTGGAGACCAAGCTCGTGACGGAGCTCAGCGGCCCGGATGCCATCTCGCAACACGACACGCTGACCGACGCCGGTTTCCGCCGCTCGCATCACTTCGTCTACAAGCCGCTGTGCGACGGCTGCCGTGCCTGCGTGCCGGTGCGCATCCGGGTGCGCGACTTCGAGCCGAGCCGCGCGCAGCGCCGCATCCAGCGCCGCAACGAGCACGTCCACGCCGTCGAGGTCCAGGCGCTCGCGACCGGCGAGCAGTATGCGCTGTTCTCGCGCTACGTGCTGGCCCGCCATCGCGACGGCGACATGGCCGACATGGACTTCGACGACTACCGGGCTATGGTCGAGGAGAGCCCGGTCGAGACGGCGATCATCGAGTTCCGGGACGACTCGGCCGAAGGTCGGCTCGTCGGGGCGTGCCTGGTCGACTGGCTGTCGAGCGGCGTATCGGCGGTCTACAGCTTCTTCGACCCGCAGGATCCGCGGCGTGGGCTGGGCACGCATATGATCCTGTGGCTGGCCGACGCCGCCGCCCGCCGCGGCCTGCCCTACGTCTATCTCGGCTACTGGATCGCCGACTCGAGCAAGATGGCCTACAAGAAGGCTTTCCGGCCGCTGGAGTTCTTCGGCCCCGACGGCTGGACAGAATTGCCCACGCCGTAGGCAAATTCGCGGAGTGTCGACGACAGGGTGTCGTCCCGGGCGAAGGGGGGCCCCTTCCGGCCGCCTTAAAGGTCCCTCGCTTCGCTCGGGATGAAGGTCGACCGCATGTTTCGCCTAGCCCGCCTTGCCGGGCCGCGTTATGAGAAGGCGCTCGTTGGCGAGGACGGGCCACCGACAATAAGAACTCGCGCAAGGGAGTGGGGATGCGGGCACTTCTGGCCTTCAGCTCGTATATCGATATCGTCAACGAAAAGATCGGCGTCGTCTGCAATTGGCTTGTCCTGCTGTCGTGCATCGTCAGCGCCGGCAACGCCATGGTGCGCTACGCCTACGACACCAGCTCGAACGCGTGGCTGGAAATCCAGTGGTACATGTTCGCCGTCATCGTGATGTTCGGCGCCTCCTACACGCTGAAGCGCAACGAGCACGTGCGGGTAGACCTGTTCTACATGACGCTGGGGCGTCGCGGGCAGCTGTGGGTCGACATCCTCGGCACCATCGTCTTCCTGCTGCCGACCTGTATCATCCTGGGCTGGCTGAGCTGGCCGTTCTTCATGCAGGCGTTCAACGTCAATGAGCATTCGTCGAACGCCGGCGGCCTGTTGCGCTGGCCGATCAAGCTGGTGCTGCCGGTCGGCTTCGCCCTGGTGGCGCTGCAGGGCATCTCCGAGCTCATCAAGCGCGTAGCCTTCCTCAATGGCATTCCCGTCGAGAGCCTCGAGGCGCACTACGAGAGGCCGACGCAATGATGATCCCGCTCGAATGGATGCCGCCTCTGATGTTCGGCGGCCTCGTCGTGTTCATGATCATCGGCTACCCGGTCGCGTTCTCGCTGGCCGCGGTCGGCTTCTTCTTCGGCTTCCTGTCGATCGAGATGGGCTTTTTCACCATCTCGTTCATGCAGGCCATCCCCGGCCGCGTGTTCGGCAGCATCCTGTCCAACGAGCTGCTGCTCGCCATCCCGTTCTTCACCTTCATGGGCGCCATTCTGGAGAAATGCGGGCTGGCGGAGGACATGCTCGATTCGATGGGCCAGCTGTTCGGACCGGTCAAAGGCGGCCTGGGCTACTCGACCATCATCGTGGGCTTCATCCTGGGCGCCATCACCGGCACGGTGGCCGCCCAGGTGATCGCCATGGCGCTGATCACGCTGCCGATCATGATGCGCTACAAGTACGACATGCGCTACGCCACCGGCGTGCTGGCGGCGTCGGGCACCATCACCCAGCTGGTGCCGCCGTCGCTGGTGCTGGTCGTGCTGGCCGACCAGCTCGGCCGCTCGGTGGGCGACATGTATGCCGGCGCCTGGGGCCCCTCGATCCTGCAGATCGTGCTGTTCGCCGCCTACACCTTC
>JAFAKN010000659.1 GCA_019235415.1 Alphaproteobacteria bacterium | reverse complement strand
CGCGGCCGGTGGCGAAGGCGTTGGGCTGCTCCTCGTCGATGATGTAGACGCGCGGCATGGGCAAGCCGGCGCGCTGCACCAGCCCCTGCACGATGCCATAGAGCTCGGGCGCCTCTTGCGGCCCGACCTCGCGCGCATTGCTCATGCGCAGCACCATTTGGTCGCTGTTCCAGTAGGCGAACAGGTTCATGCCGAGCGCCGCGATCAGCGCGATCACCAGGCCGGACCGCCCGCCCAGCAGGTAGCCCACCACCAGGAAGAAGCCGGTCAGGGCCGCCAGAAGCAGCGCGGTGCGAAAGTAGTTCATGGCCAGAAGGTGGTCCGGCGACTGTGGCTAATCAAGGCGAAGGCGGGCATCATGCCGGGCATGACCGACGACAAGAAACCAACCGCTTCCGACGCCGAGAAGCCCGAACCGGCAAAGCCCTCGCTGCCGTCCGCGCCCAAGAAAGTCGAAGAGATCGGCGGCCCGCCCGGCCCAGAGCCGACGCGCTACGGCGACTGGCAATTCAATGGCAAGGTGACGGACTTCTAGTGTTGCCGACTGTTTCTTGCCGGACCGCGCGCCTCCAGGCCCGCTCATGAGCGGAGCTGGAGCTCCGCGGTCCGGCAAGAGTACCGGCAGGATAGCGGCTTAGACCAATGAGAAGCGGCAAGGACATCTTTCATCGCGACTTCAAGGCCGAGCCGTGGTGGTGGGAAGCGTGGCGGCCCAACAACGCGCTGTCACAGGATCCGCCGGCGCGCACCGACGTCGTGATCGTGGGGGCGGGCTACGGCGGGCTGTCGACCGCGCTCGAGCTCGGCCGCAACGGCATCGGCGCCGTGGTGCTCGAGCGCGGCGATTTCGGCATCGGCGCCAGCACGCGCAACGGTGGCATGATCTCCGGCGGCACCAATCTCGGCAAGGGGCTGGGCGGCAAGAGCCCGATCGCCGAGGAGCTCGAGCGCAAGAAGGCCGAGCTGATGGGCGCCGGCGCCGAGTCGCTCAGCGTGCTGGAAGACATCATCGTGCGCGAGAAGATCGAGTGCGGACTGCATCGGAACGGCCGCTTCGTCGGCGCCTGGACGCCGCGCCACTACGCCGATCTCGCGAGCAAGGTCGACACCTACAACAAGTATGCGGGCGCGGGCAGCGAGATGGTGCCGCGCGAGCGCCAGCGCGAGTTCATCGCCTCCGACTACTATTTCGGCGGCATGTACGCCCGGCGCGCCGGGCATCTCCATCCGGCGCTGTACTACAAGGGACTGCTGGAAGCCGCTCACCGCAGCGGCGCCAAGCTTTGCGCCCAGGTCGAGGCCGAAAGCATCGAGAAGACCGCCGGCGGCTGGCGCGTGCTGACCTCGAAGGGCCCGGTGAACGCCGGCGACGTGGTGATCGCGACCAACGGCTATACCGGCAAGCTGACGCCGCGGCTGCAGCGCCGCGTCGTGCCGGTGGCGAGCCACATCATCGCCACCGAGGACCTGCCAGAGCCGGCCACCACGCTAATCCCCGAGCTGCGGGCGATCGGCGACACCAAGCGGGTGCTGACCTACTACCGGCCCTCGCCCGACGGCAAGCGGCTGGTCTTTGGCGGCCGCGCGCGCTTCACGGCGGCACCGCCGGAGGTGAGCGCGCCCGCGCTGTACCAATACATGATCGACCGCTTCCCGCAGCTCGACGGCGTGCGCATCACCCACGTCTGGACCGGCAACGTTGCGTTCGCGCTCGACTATATGCCGCACATGGGCGTCGACGAGGGCCTGCATTACCTGCTGGCGTGCAACGGCAACGGCGTCGCGATGATGACCTATCTCGGCACGCAGACCGCGAAAAAGATCGCCGGCGGCCGCAACGCGCCCGTCAATGCCCTGGATGGCCGCGACTTTCCGGACCATGCGCTCTACAACGGCGATCCGTGGTTCCTGCCCATGATCGGCGCCTGGTACCGCACGCGCGATTGGATCGACCGCCGCCTCGCAGCCTGACGAAACAGCCAAAGGGGGCAACATGCCCGTGCTGCTGATCGACACGCCTTTCACCGGCGTACGCCGCCTCACCCTCAATCGGCCAGAAAAGCGCAATGCGCTGAACAACGAGCTGCGGGCCGCGATCTTCCAGGCGCTCGAGGCACACGACAACGACCCGGACGTCAAGGTCACCATCGTCCGCGGCGCCGGTCCCGCGTTCTGCTCCGGCTACGACCTTTCGGCCGACAATCGCAGCGGCCAGCCCTACCATACCGCTGGCGGCCTTGGGCAATGGTCGCGGCATGTCGTCGAGGGCTGGTTCCGCGTCTGGGATCTCGCCAAGCCGGTGATCGCCCAGGTGCACGGCTATTGCCTGGCCGGCGGCACCGAGCTCGCCACGGCCTGCGATCTCGTCTACGTCGCCGACGATGCCCAGATCGGCTACCCGCCGGTGCGCCTGATGAGCCCGCCCGACATGCAGTTCCATCCCTGGCTGATGGGCATGCGCCAGGCCATGGAATCGATGCTGACCGGCGATGCGCTGTCGGGCCGCGAGGCGGCGGAGAAAGGCTGGGCGACGCGCGCCTACGCCGCCGTCGACCTCGAGCGCGAAGTTTTAGGCATTGCCGCGCGCGTGGCCAAGCTGCCGAGCGAGCTCGCCCAGATCAACAAGCGATCGGTGCATCGCGCCATGGAGATCGCGGGCCTGCGGGCCGCGATCCGCGCCGGCACGGAGATCCAGGCGCTCGCCTTCCAGACCGAAGCCAGCAAACAGTACATGAGTCGCTTCCGCCGCGACGGCGTCAGCGTCTCGACGCTTTTAAGCGAGCGCGACAGCCAATTCGGCGACTATCGCGAAAGGGAGCGCGGCGGCGGTGATGACTGATCTGCCCGTTACGCTGCCAGTTACGCTGCGGGACGTCGAGCAGGCCGCCCGGCGCATCAAGGGTGCGGTGGTGCACACGCCGTGCCTCAGAAGCCAGACGCTGTCGCGCATCGCCAAGGCCGACGTCTGGGTGAAGTTCGAGAACCTGCAATTCACCGCCTCCTTCAAGGAGCGCGGCGCGCTCAATACCCTGCTGCAGCTCACGCCCGAGGAGCGCACGCGCGGCGTCATCGCCATGTCGGCCGGCAACCATGCGCAGGGAGTCGCCTACCACGCCGGCCGGCTCGGCATTCCTGCCACCATCGTCATGCCGTCCTTCACGCCCAACGTGAAGGTCAAGCACACCCGCGACCACGGCGCCCGCGTCGTGCTGCACGGCGACACCCTGGCCGACGCCGGCGCCGAGGCGCGTCGCCTGGCCGAAACCGGGCGGCTGGTGTTCGTCCATCCCTACGACGACCCGCGCATCATCGCGGGCCAGGGCACCGTCGCCCTTGAGATGCTGCAGGATGCGCCCGACCTCGACACGCTCGTGGTCCCGATCGGTGGCGGCGGGCTGATCGCCGGCTGCGCCGTCGCCGCGCACGGACTGCGGCCGGGCATCAAGATCATCGGCGCCGAGACGATCGCCTATTCAGCGATGCGCCAGCTGCTCGCCGGCGAAGCAGTGACCGCCGGCGGCGACACCGTCGCCGAGGGCATCGCGGTGCGCGACATCGGCGTGCTGCCTCTAAAGGTCGCGCGCGCCTTGGTCGAGCGCGTGCTGACGGTCGACGAGGTCGCGCTCGAGCGCGCCATCGCCCTTTTGCTCGAGGTCGAGAAGACGGTGGCCGAAGGTGCCGGTGCCGCGACGTTGGCGGCGCTGCTCGCCCATCCCGAACCGTTCGTCGGCCGCAAGATCGGCCTGGTGCTCAGCGGTGGCAACATCGATACCCGTCTGCTCGCGTCGATCCTGCTGCGCGGCCTGGTGCGCGACGGCCGCATCGTGCGGCTGCGGCTGATGATCGGCGACCTGCCGGGCCAGCTCGCCCGCGTCGCCGGCCTGATCGGCAAGGCTGGCGGCAACATCGTCGAGGTGCAGCACCAGCGGCTGTTCGGCGGCGTCGTGGCCAAGGCCGCCGAGCTCGACGTCACGGTGGAGACCCGCGACCGCGACCACGTCCGCGATCTGGTCGCCGCGCTGCAAGCCGACGGCTTCAAGGTGCGTGTGCTGGAGGGGGCCGACGCTTGAAGCCCCATATCGTGCGCTTGATGTCCGTCAGGGCGAAATCATTGCCCTCGAGCAGCAGGGGAAAGTCGAGGGATTTGGCCAGCGCATAGGCGCAGCGATCCGCGGGCCATCCAACTGCGGTCTTACAACCTTGCTCCCGGAGGGCTATAGAGCGCGCCATGTCTGTTGCGCCGCAATACATCCCTTCGCCCACACCCGATCTGGCCCGCATCGAGCGCGCGCTGGTCTCCGTCTCCGACAAGCAAGGGCTGGTCGAGCTCGGCCGGGCGTTGGCCCGGCACAAGGTCGAGATCCTGTCGACCGGCGGGTCAGCCAAGACGTTGCGCGAGGCCGGGATCGCGGTCGTCGAGGTGAGCGACCACACCGGCTTCCCCGAGATCATGGACGGCCGGGTGAAGACGCTGCAGCCTTCGATCCATGGCGGCATCCTGGCCCGCCGCACCGATGCCGGCCACCGGCAGGCGATGCGCGACCACAAGATCGCCGGCATCGACCTCGTGGTGGTGAATCTCTATCCCTTCGAGGCGACCGTGGCGCGCGGCGCCGACTTCGCCACCTCGATCGAGAACATCGACATCGGCGGCCCGGCGCTGATCCGCGCGTCGGCCAAGAACCACGACTTCGTCACCGTGGTGGTCGACCCGGCAGACTACACCGCGCTGCTCGCCGAGCTTGCCGCACACGACGGCGCGACCACCCTGGCGCTGCGCCGCAAGCTCGCCGCCAAGGCCTTCGCTCGCACCGCCGCCTACGATTCGGCGATCGCCAACTGGTTCGCCAAGCAGGAAGGCGAGACGTTCCCCGAGCGGTTGACGCTCGCTGCCGAGCGCGTGCAGGTCCTGCGCTACGGCGAGAACCCGCATCAGCAGGCCGCCTTCTATTCCGACGGCAGCAGGCGGCCCGGCGTCGCGACGGCGCGCGTCGTGCAGGGCAAGGAGCTCTCCTACAACAACATCTCCGACACCGAAGCGGCCTACGAATGCGTCGCCGAGTTCAAGGAACCGGCCGTCGTGGTGGTGAAGCATGCCAATCCCTGCGGCGTGGCGATCGGGACCGACCAGTACAGCGCCTACCTGAAGGCCTATGCCTGCGATCCGGTGTCGATCTACGGCGGCATCGTCGCGCTGAACACCACCCTCGAGGCGCGCACCGCGGAAGACCTCAACAAGCGCTTCCTGGAAGTCGTGATCGCCCCCGATGCCACGCAAGAGGCGTTGGCCGTGCTCGCCAAACGACCGAACGTGCGCGTGCTGCTGGCCGGCAGCCTGCCCGATCCGGCGGCCTCAGGCATGACGCTGAAGAGCGTGGCCGGCGGCTATCTCTTCCAGGGCCGCGACAACGGCAGCGTCAAGCGCAGCGAGCTCAAGGTCATGACCAAGCGCGCGCCCACACCCAGGGAGATCGACGACATGCTGTTCGCCTTCACCGTCTGCAAGCACGTGAAGTCGAACGCCATCGTCTATGCCAAGGACGGCGCCACCGTAGGCGTGGGCGCGGGCCAGATGAACCGTCGCGATTCCTCGCGCATCGCCGCCATTCGGGCGGCCGAAGCCGGCGAGCTCGCCGGCCTGAAGGAAAGTCCGGCGGTCGGCAGCGTGGTGGCGTCGGACGCGTTCTTCCCGTTCGCCGACGGTCTGCTGGCCGCGGCCGAAGCGGGCGCCACCGCCATCATCCAGCCGGGCGGCTCGCTGCGCGACAAGGAAGTGATCGATGCCGCCGACGAGAAGGGCCTGGCCATGGTGTTCACCGGCATGCGCCACTTCCGGCACTGAGACGTCACAGCTTCGGCACCTGCAGGGTGTAGAGCGCCTGGCTGCTGATCTCGCCTACGCAATCCAGCAGCCGATCGAGATCGTCCGACGGCTGCACGAAGCGGCCAGACAAAGCGTCGAACCTTCCCGAAGCGAGCGCGCACAGCAACGCGGCTGGGCGCTCCGGCGGCAAGTCGCGGCCCTGGTCGAAGATGTCCTTGAACCAGGGCAGCCATTTCTTTCCCTCGGGAGAATTCAGCGAATACTCGCTCATTGCAGTACGCACCGTGCCAGGGCCCATCGCAAATACGGCGATGCCGATCGAAGCGACCTCAGCGGCGAGGCACTCGGAGAAGCGAATCACGGCCGTCTTGGATGTGATGTACGCGGAGAAGTAAGGCCGCATGATTGCGCCGCCGCCGCTCGCGACGTTGACGATGCGACCGCGCCGTCGCGCCCGCATGCCGGGCAGCACGCGCTGGCTGCAGATGACCGGGCCGAGCAGGTTGACCTCCATCGCGCGCCACCAGTCGCCCACCTCTCCGTCCGCGAACGGGCCGAGCGGCGCCACGACGCCCGCGTTGTTGACCAGCAGGTCGATCGGGCCAAGCTCGCGCTCGATGGAGGCAAATGCCCGCTCGATCGCCGCGTGGTCGGTCACGTCGGCAACGTAAGCCCGGGCGCGGCCGCCGGCGGCGTGGACCAGCGCCACGGTTTCGTCGAGCTCGCCCGCCGAGCGCGCCATGACGGCGATCGCATGGTCCGCCGCCAGCGCTAGCGCGAATGCCCGACCCAGTCCCCGTCCGCCACCGGTGACGACCGCGACCTTCATGGCGTGCGTCCAAGTGGAACCTTGGCGCCTTCCGTGGTCGCGATCCAGATGCCGGCAAACACCGCGACCAGGCCGATCACGAGGTTGAGCGTGATCGGCTCGCCGACCAGCTGTTGCGCTAGAAGCGCCGCCGCGATGGGATTGACAGTCATGGTGTTGGCGACGCGGGTCGGCGAAGCGCGCTGCAGGGCCATCACCCAGAGGATGAAGGCGAGCGCGCCCCCCGCGACGCCGAGATAGAGACCGGCGATCCATTGCGCCTGGCCGAAGCTTTCGAGCACGGCCAGCCGACCCGTGGCCACGCCGAGGACGAGGAGCGCCGCCGCGCCGGACCCCATGCCGACCGTGAGGAAGCCGAGCGCACTCGAGCGCATGATGTAGGGCCGGGATCGGACGTTGTAGTACGCCATGCAAAGCACCCCGCCGGCCATGATGATCTCGCCGCGCCAGGCCCCCTCCGGCGCGGCGGCGAGGCCTGTCGCAAGAGCGGCGGAAACGCCCAACATCGCAATCCCCACGCCGCAGGCCTTGCGCAGGGTCAGCGGCTCGACGCCCAGCAGCGCGCCCATGACCATGGTCTGCAACGGCAAGGTGCAGAGCGCCAAGCTGGCCCGTGCCGCTGTCGTATAGCCGATGGCCATGTTGTAGAGGATGGTGAACAGGCCATAGAAAATCAGGCCGAGCAGCGCCACGCCAACCCAGTCGCCGCGCTGCGGCCAACGCACGCCCAATGCCAGCGCGACGGGCAGCACGCAGGCAAAGCCGATGCCCCAGCGCAGGATCGCGAGCGTCAACGGATCGGCATTGCCGACCAGGTAGCGTGTCACCGCGGCTGCCGTGCCGCCCACCGCACTCGAGAGCACGGCAATCAGCACACCCATCGCTTCGCCCACTGCTGTCTCCTGTTGCATCTCGTGAGCTTGTGCGATCTTCGTGATCGCACTCCGCGCAGCAACTACGTGGCAGGTACAGCTGGCGGGCATTGGTGCGCGGACGTCCCAAGGCGCATGTGAATGCGCCGAGTCCGGCTCATGAGATGATGCGGACCAGGAGGTCCGCGCTCCAGGAGAGGGTATGAACGAAGGGTTTGCCGAAAGGCTTCGCGACTGGCGCCGGCGTCGCGGCTTCTCGCAGCTCGAGCTCGCGTTGCGCGCCGACGTTTCGCAGCGACACCTCAGCTTTCTCGAGCTGGGCCGCGCCGCGCCCAGCCGCGACATGGTGACCAAGCTCGCTGATGCGCTCGACGTGCCGCTGCGCCAGCAGAACGCGCTCTTGCTGGCGGCGGGCTTTGCGCCGGTGTGGCAGGAGCGCCCGCTCGACGCGCCGCAGCTCGCCGCGATCGCCGAGGCCGTCCAGTACATCCTGAACCAGCAGGAGCCCTATCCCGCCGTCGTCGTCGACCGCCACTGGAACCTGTTGAAGGCCAACAGCGGCGCCGTGCGGCTGGTCGAGTTCCTGGTCGGGCCGCTGGCGCCGGATGCCAAGGTCAACCTCGCCGACGCGCTCGTGGGCCCGGCCGTGCTGAAGCCCTACCTTACGAACTGGGCCGAGGTGGTGCGCTATTTCCTGCGCAGCGTCGAGGCCGACGCCGCGGCCGACGGCACGCGCGAAACGGCGGCGCTGCTGGAGCGCCTGCTGGCCTACGAAGGCGTCGCCGCGGTGCTGAAGCCCGCACCCGTCGATACGATCGCAGCCCCCGTCCTGCCCATGCACTTCCGCAAAGGCGACGTATCCCTCCGCCTGTTCACGACCATCGCCACGCTTGGCACGCCGCAGGACGTCACCGTCCAGGAGCTGCGCATAGAAAGCTTCTTCCCGATGGACCATGCGACGGCGGCCGTGCTGCGCACCTGGGCGGCCGATCTCCCGGTCCTGTCCTCCCGAGCATAGGCTCACGTCATCCCGAGCGTCATTCCTGTCATCCCGAGCATAGCGAGGGATCCTTCCTGTGGCCCTAAGGATCCCTCGCTACGCTCGGGATGACAAAGGTCCACCAACTCATGCTGCCAGAAACTGACAGGAGTTGGTGCTAGGCTCCACGGCGTGTCCCGTGCCGAACGCCTGCTCGAGCTGATCCAGGTGCTGCGCCGCCATCGCCATCCGGTGAGCGGCGCGGTGCTGGCCGATGCCACCCGGGTGTCTCTGCGCACCCTCTATCGCGACATCGACACGCTGAAGGCGCAAGGCGCGCACATCGACGGCGAGGCCGGCATGGGCTACGTGCTGCGGCCGGGCTTCATGCTGCCGCCCCTGATGTTCAGCGAGGAGGAGATCGAGGCGCTGGTGCTGGGCTCGCGCTGGGTGCACCAGCGCGGCGATCGCGTGCTGGCCGAAGCCGCCGCCAACGTGCTGGCCAAGGTGGGTGCCGTGCTGCCGCCGGACTTGCGCGAGACGCTCGACGATTCGGGCTTGCTGATCGCCGGCGGCGATCCGATCGCGGCCGGCGACGCCGAGCTGCCCAAGATCCGCCAGGCCATCCGCCGCGAGCGCAAGCTCGGCCTCTCCTACCGCGACAAGGACGGTGTCGACAGCCGGCGAACCATCTGGCCGTTCGCGGTCGGCTTCTTCGAGAAGTCGCGCGTCGTCGTGGCGTGGTGCGAATTGCGCCAGGACTACCGCCACTTCCGCACCGACCGCATCGTCAAGCTCATCGTGAGCGAGCGGCGCTATCCGCGCCGTCGTCAGGCGATGCTCAAGGAATGGCGCGAGCGTACGGCGACGACCGAAGCCTGAGCCACGTCGCTGCTGTCAGAATCTGACAGTGGACTCCTGTAGGTTGGCCGCACTTCAATAGGAGCTTCTCATGACCAGGAACTGGCTGGCGGTCGCGTCCGCCGATCATGTCCACATCGGGTTGCAAGCAGGGTTCATGCAGGTGAGCCACGGCAAGGTCTCGCCGCTGCGTCGCATCCAGCCCGGCGACCGCGTCGTCTACTACTCGCCCAACCAGCGCTACTCGCCGAGCCATGCGCGGCGCGAGAAGGACCGTCTGCAAGCCTTCACCGCGATCGGCACGGTGAAGCCGGGCGAGCCCTATCGCGCCGAGATGGCTGCCGGCTTCCAACCCTTTCGCCGCGACGTCGTCTGGCACGACGCTGCGCCCGCACCGCTCGTCGAACTGCAGGATCGACTCGTCTTCACCCGCGAGAGGAACTGGGGCTATCGCCTGCGCCAGGGGTTGGTCGAGATCAGCGCGACGGACATGACGACCATCGCCGAGGCGATGTTCACAGCTTCGGCACGACCTGGTCGGCCAGAAGACGAAACGTCTCGCGACTGAGCGGCGCGCACATCAGGTAGTTCAAGCCCGCGTCCTGCTCGAGCCGCCGGATCTGGTCGACGACCGCGTCCGGCGTGCCGTGCAGAATGACGCTGTCGAGATAGTACTGGACCGGCTCCTTGCCGTCGTAGGTGCGCTGCATGGTTTTGCGATGTGCGTGCTGCGGCCCGGCATAGGCGTCGACCAGCCATTGCGAGCCGCGGCGGGCGACCTCCTCGGCCTCGCTCATGGTGGGCGCCAGGGCCAACAGACGTGCCATGGGGATGTCGCGACCCTTGTCCGAATAGCCCGATTCGCCGAGCTTCTGCGCGTAGCGCCGGCGCTTGTCGCCGAGCTCCTTCATCGAGCAGTGC
>JAFAKN010000422.1 GCA_019235415.1 Alphaproteobacteria bacterium | reverse complement strand
CAAGCGCTACGTCGAAATGCAGAAGACGCACGAATGCATCTATTGCGTCGTCGACGAGCACGCGATCACCGTGTGGCAGGATCCGGCCGATCTCCGCCGCGCCACCCGTGAGGTCGCCGCCGCCTATATCGCGGCGGGCGTCGATCCCAAGAAGAACATCGTCTTCAACCAGTCGCGCGTGCACCAGCACGCCGAGCTCGCCTGGATCTTCAACTGCGTCGCCCGCATGGGCTGGATGAGCCGCATGACGCAGTTCAAGGAGAAAGCCGGCAAGGACCGCGAGAATGTCTCGCTGGGCCTGTTCGCTTACCCCGCGCTGATGGCCGCCGACATCCTGATCTACAAGGCCACGCACGTGCCCGTCGGCGAGGACCAGAAGCAGCACCTCGAGCTGACGCGCGACATCGCGATCAAGTTCAACAACGACTTCGACGTGCCGGACTACTTCCCGATCACCGAGCCGCTGATCTTCGGCGCCGCGACACGCGTGATGAGCCTGCGCGACGGCACCAAGAAGATGAGCAAGTCCGATCCCTCGGACCAGTCGCGCATCAACCTGACCGACGATGCCGACGCCATCGCGGTAAAGATCCGGCGCGCCAAGACCGACCCGCTGCCGCTGCCGGAGAGCGAGGCGGAAGCGGAGAAGCGGCCGGAGGCGGACAACCTCTTGGGCATCTACGCCGCCCTCGCCGACCGCGAGAAGGCCCACGTCATCGCCGAGTTCGCCGGCCGCCAGTTCTCCGACTTCAAGACGGCGCTGACCGAGCTTGCGGTGGCCAAGCTTGGCCCGGTCGCGACGGAGATGCAGCGGCTGATGAAGGATCCCGGTCATGTCGACCAGGTCCTTCACAATGGCGCCGAGCGCGCTCGCGCGCTCGGCAATCCGCTCCTGGCCGACGTCTACCGCACCGTCGGCTTCCTGAAACCCTGACGGAGGTCCACCGTGGCGCTCGCCGTCGATGCTCTCGACCATCTGGTGGTGAACGTCCGCGACGTCGAGGTCGCGGCGGCGTGGTATCAGCGCGTGCTCGGCATGAGGCGCGAGGATGTCGACGCCGGCGCCGACCGCGGCCGACGCACCTCGATGCATTTCGGCCGCCAGAAGATCAACCTGCGGCCGGTGTCGGCGACGCAGGAGCAGTGGATCACCGCCGATCACGAATCGGCCGGCAGCGACGATCTCTGCTTCCTGACCACGGTCGCGCCAGAGGCCGTGGTCGCTCATCTGCGCGCCTGCGATGTGCCGATCATTGCCGGGCCAGGCGAGCGACGCGGTGCCGAAGGCACGATCGTCTCGGTCTATTGCCGCGATCCCGACGGCAGCCTGATCGAGATCTCGTCCTACAAGCGTTAGCGATTCAGGCCGTCTGGCGCGGCGGCGTGAGCGGATTGGGCGGCGGCTGATGCAGGAACAGCATCAGCACCAGACCCGCCGTCACCACCCACGCAATGATCCAGAAGGAATCGATATAGGCCAGGACGTAGGCCTCGCGCCGGATGAGATCGTCGAGCACCAGGAGCGCCTGAGCGGTGGAATCGCCACTGGCCTTGCGATCCGCGAACACCTCGGACAGCTGCGCGGCGCGTTGCTCGGTGAGCGTCGCGCCCGTGATCAGATGCAGGCCGGTCAGGTTCGAATAGACCTGCTCCTCGATCCTGGTGAAGGTCTGGATGAAGGCGGACCCGATCTCGTTGCCCATCAGGCGGCCGATCTGGATCAGGCCGGCGATAGTGATCGCCCAGGCCGGCCGCATATTGGCGACGGCAAACGTCACCACAGAGGTGACGGCGAGTGCCAAGCCGACGGCCTCGACGAGCTGGGACGGCAGGAAGTCGCCCGCCGCCCAATCGTGAGTCAGCTCGGTGTCCATCCAGCAGCCGACGGCGATCACCGCCAAGCCGGAGGCGAACATCAGGCGCGCATCGACGTAGCGCAGGACCCAGGCGATCGACGGCACCAACACGACCTGCGGCAGGGCGATCCAGTTCAGCACGTCGCCGATCTGCAGCGAGCGCAGCCCCTGCACGCGCGTGAGATAGTCCGGCAGGACGAAGCTGGTGGCGCTGCTGCCGAAGAGGAAGAGGGTGATCAAGAGCGGCGGAATGCAGATGTTGGCATGGGCGAGCGCGCGAAGCTCGATCAGCGGCTGCTTGACCAGGAACTCGTTGGCGACGAACGCCGCAATCAGCAGGCCGCCCGCCAGCATCAGGCCGACCACCGTTCCGGAGTTCAGCCAGTCCAGGCGGTTTCCCTGATCGATACCGGCGAACAGCAGCGACAGTCCTACGCCGCCGAAGGCAATGCCGCTCCAGTCGCCGCCGAACAGCGCGGCAAGGTCCAGCGGGTGGCGGCGCATGCCGAGGCAGATGAAAGCCATCATCAGCAAGGTCAGCGGCACGTTCTGCCAGAAGATCCATTGCCACAGGCCGTTCTCGTCGTAGAACGCCTCGATCGACGAGGAGAGGTTCTGCGAGAACACGAAGCGGAACGCGTAGGCCGCCAGCCCCCAGGTCCACCAGGACCGTGGCAGCTCGCGCAGGATGAACGGGATGACCGCCGGGATGAAGGTGCCGACGGCAAGCCCGCGCACCAACTGGAGGCCGAGCACGATGGCCGGATCGCGATTGAGCGGCGGCAGGATCGACGCGATCAGGAAAATCGAGCTCGACCACAGCAGCAGCCGGCGTGGCCCCAGCACAAGGCTGAACCAGGCGCCCGAGAGGGCAACCAGCACCTGCGCGGCGCTGAACGTCGTCGATACCCAGGAGCCCTCGTCGAAGCCCAGCGACAGCCCACCGCGAATGTCGGCCAGGCCGACCGCCGTGACGCGCGTGTTGATGGTCGAGATGAACGCGCCGATGACGACGGCCACAACGCCCAGCAGGGGATGGTAGTCGGCCTTCGGCGCAGCCGTGGGCGAAGACGCCGAAGCCGCGGCCGGCACGTCGCTCATGGCGCGGGCGGGGTCGTATCCGTATGGATCGTGGCGATCACCGACATCCCCGGCAGCAGCTGGCCGGAGAGCGCATGGCCGCGATCGAGCACGATCTTCACCGGAATGCGCTGGACGACCTTGGTGAAGTTGCCGGTGGCGTTGTCCGGCGGCAGCAGGCTGAATTGCGAGCCGCTCGCCGGGGCGATGCTCTGGACATAGCCGGTCACCTCCACGCCGGGAAACGTGTCGATCGTGATGCTGGCGCGCTGGCCGATCTTGACGTTGGTGAGCTGGGTCTCCTTGTAGTTCGCGACCACCCACACCGTGTCGAGCGGCACGACCGAGTTCACCTGCACGCCGGGGCGGACGTACTGTCCCTCGCGCACGCCCCGTTCGCCGAGCCGGCCCGTGACCGGCGCTTCGATGCGCGTGTAGCCGAGCGTGATCTTGGCCAGGGCGAGCAGCGCCTGCTTGGCCTTGAGGTCGGCCCTGAGCTGCAGCTCCTGGGTGTCGAGCACCGCCATCTGGCGCCGCTGCGCCTCGAGGTCGGCGCGCGCGCGCGCCAAGGTCGCAGCGAAGCGCTTCTCGTCGGCGGTAGCCTGCTCAAGGCGCTGGCGCGTACCGTAAGTGCTGGCGACCAGGTCGCGCTGGCGGATCTCCTCCAGCCGCGTGCGGTCGACGTCGGCCTGGGTGGCCGCGATGGCGCTTTCGGCGTCGGCGACCTGGGCGTGCTGCTGCGCCTTGCGCGATTTGATGTTGTCGATCGCCGCCTCGGCCGCGGCGACGTCGGCCTCGGCCTGGGCGACGCGCGCCTTGTAGTCGTCGTCCTCGATCTCGAGTAGCAGCTCGCCGGCCTTGACGCGCTCGAAGTCGTTGACCGGCACCTTGCGGACGTA
>JAFAKN010000496.1 GCA_019235415.1 Alphaproteobacteria bacterium | reverse complement strand
TCGGGCAGGGCATTGCCGAAATGCCGGGTGATCGCCGCCATCACGGCCGCGGCATAGCGCTCGACCGGCTCGATGCCGTGCCGGTAGTGCGCCGGGAAGCCGCCGCCGATATTGACCATGCGCAAGGCGATGTCGCGGTCCGCGAGCACGGAGAAGAGCGAGGCTGCCTGGCCCACCGCCTTGTCCCACTGGCCGAGATCGGTCTGCTGGGAACCGACATGGAACGACACGCCGTAGGGGTCGAGCCCCAGCGTCCGCGCCTCGGTCAGGAGGTTGGCCGCCATCTCCGGCGCGCAGCCGAATTTCTTGCTGAGCGGCCATTCGGCGCCGCCGCAATCGACCAGCACGCGGCAGAACACGCGCGAGCCGGGCGCGACGCGGGCAACCTTCTGCAGCTCCGCCTCGCTGTCGAAGGCGAACAGGCGCACGCCCTGCTCGTAGGCCCAGGCGATGTCCTTCTCCTTCTTGATGGTGTTGCCGAAGGAGATGCGGTCGGCCGAAACGCCGGTCGCTTGCACGAGCTCGATCTCGCCGCGGCTCGCGGTGTCGAACTTGGAGCCGAGCGTGCTCAGCCGCGACAGGATGGGTGCCGCCGGATTGGCCTTCACGGCGTAGAAGATGTGCGCCGCCGGCAACAGCTCGCGCATGCGGCGGTAGTTGTTCTCGACCACGTCGAGGTCGATCACCAGGCACGGCGTCTCGGGCTGCTGCTCGCGGAGGTAACGAAAAATACGCTCGGTCATCGCTGGGGGGTTCCCCGGAAAACGAAAAAAGACTGGAACGGGTGGAACGTCGAACGCGACGCGCGGTGCCTACGCCGAGGCAGCGCGCGTCAGCTCATACTCGACGGCGTGCCGGTCTGAAGGAGCGTTTTCTGGGAGTTGGCGGCCCGGCTTTTGATCACCGGGCAATCGACAAAATAGCGGGGAACGCGCCCCGCACGGTAAGCAACCATCTCAGAAGCTCCTTCCCGGACCCGGCTCGCGCCGGCACTGCCAAAAAGGACGCTTTCCGTCGTTGCGTAACCACCAATGGGCCAGCGGCACGTGCGTGGGCGTCTTGATTCGCTATCTACAACTAATCGACGCGGTTACAAGCGGATTCTGAGTCGCCTGACAAATTTTTTGGCCTCTTGTAGTGAACGAGGCACAACCAAGGCAACTCAGTCAGAGCACGTCCCGCTCGGCTGAAGTCAGCCGAGCGGGAGGTCGTGCTCTGCAATCAATCGTTCTAGAGCGGCTTCTCCCGATCGGATGGAACCGCAGGCGGTTCCATCTGCTCGGGCGCCGCTCTAGGCGCGCGGCACGGTCGAGCGCGGCAGGCGGATGGTGACGGCGAGCATGGTGAGCGGCACGAGCATCACCGCCGAGACGATCAGCGAAGCCTGCGAGCCGAACGCTGTCGCAAGCTTGCCCCACACCAGCGAGCCCGCGACCATCGCGCCGAAGAACACCATCTGATGCACCGCCATGCCGCGCGCGCGCATGAAATTGGGCAGGATCGCCTGGACGGCGGTGCTGTTGTTGGCGATCACCGTGATCCAGCAGGCGCCGGCGATGGTGATGCAACCGCCGACCACGTAGGGCGTCATGGCCAGTGCCGCGATCAGGGTCGCGAGCGCGTGCAGGCCCATCGCCCAGATGTTGGCACGGTCGGCGCTGAGCAGGCGGTTGAGCGTCGGCATCAGGATGGCGCCGGCCACGGCGCCGGCGCCGAACACGGCGTAGAGCACGCCGAACGACAGCTCATCGAGGCCGAGCTCGAACCGGCCGATCACCGGCAGCAGCGTCGAGAGCGCGATGCCGGGGACGAAAAAGCACAGGCCGCGGGCCATCACCGCCTGGAGCTCGCGCGAGCGGCGCACGAAGCCGAGGCCGGTGCGCGCCGCCTCCATGAAACCTTCACGGCGCTGGCTTGCCCGCGCCTCGGCCGGCCGCCGCCAGCTCGCCATCGCGAAGATGACGCCGACATAGGTGCAGGCGTTGATGGCGAACAGCAGGAAGACTCCGACCAGCCCGAGCAGCACCTGGCCCAGCACCGGGCCGATGGTGCGCGCCAGGTTGAAGCCCGCGCTATTGAGCGCGATGGCGGGCCTGAGCAGCGGACCCGATACGATCTCGGGCACGACGGCGTGCCAGGCCGGCGCGTTCATGGCGTTGCCGAGCCCCATGCAGAAGGCGAGCGCCAGCAGGTTCCAGTGCGTGAGCAGCCCGAAATAAGCGAACGCGGCGAGCGTCGCCGCCACGCCCATCATCCAGACCAGGCAAACCAGGATGTAGCGCTGGCGGTCGAAGCGGTCGGCCAGGATGCCGGCGAGGAAGCAGAACAGGAACATCGGCAGGGTGCCGGCAGCCGATAGCAGAGCGACGAAGATCGGCTCGGGCGTCAGGCTGGTCATTTCCCAGGCTGCCCCCGTGGTCTGCATCCAACCGCCGACATTGGACAGGATGTTGGCGATCCACAGCACGCGAAAGGCGCGGATCGAGAGCGGGGCAAAGGCGGACGGATGCGTCCTCGCGACGGCCTCGCGCGGCGGGGCGTTCACCTCATAGCGCCTTCTCGTACAGCCGATGCGTCTTGTAGTGCACCCCGCCGACCGAGCGGATGATCTTGTTGGTCGGTCCGTTGTCTTCCAGGATCCAGCCCAGCTCGGCGCTGGTCTTGCCCAGCCGCTTGCCGTTCTGGCGCAGCTGGTCGATCGCCATCATCGCGAGCCCCGCGCCCATCAGCGGATGGTTGCGGAATTTCTTCTTCACGCCCATCAGCGGCACGCGCGTGCTGCGCACGCCGGCAACCTTCATGCGCCAGACGAGCTTCACGAGGTTCATGGGCGCGAGGCTGCCGCCGAAATCGCGGACCGCCTCGTTGAGGTTGGTGAGCGCCACGATGAACGCCACCGCCTCGCCGTCGACCTCCACGAACACCGCGAGCTCGGGCACGATCACCGGCCCGAACGCCTTGGCGGCGTGGTCGATCTCGGCCTGGGTGAAGGGCACGAAGCCCCAGTTGTCACTCCAGGCGTCGTTGAAGATGCCGACCAAGGTGCGCACCTCGGCGTCGAACTTCTTGATGTCGGCCGAGCGCACTTTTACGCGGCCGGCCATGCC
>JAFAKN010000455.1 GCA_019235415.1 Alphaproteobacteria bacterium | reverse complement strand
GCGAGGAAGAGCGCCACTCGCGCGGAGGTTACTCCGCGCGCAGCTGGCGCGCTCCAGCAATGCAGGTTAGCGGGAGATGCCGGAGATGCCTATTTGTTCCGCTCGGCCCCAGAAGATCTCGACCGCCAACAATACCATCAATACCAGAAACGCCCTTTTCGCATCGCAGATCGAAACGCAAACGGGAGTTTCTGCGTTCTTCGGCACGCAAAAACTCCCCCTCCGATTGGCGATCCAGGTGGCGAAATTGCGAAAAGTGCGGGAACCCCTGTATGCAGCGCCCCCATGGGTGAGATGGAAAGAGTCCGGGCTCCCGCCGACCGCCATTTTACAGATGCGCGGCGCGGCGCCCCTCGTTAAGCCGGCGCATGCCTAGTTCCTACGACCACGTCCCGGATCGCGGCGCCATCGTGCGCCGGCGGGCGCTCGAGGAGGCGCTGGAAGCGCTGGTCGAGGACCTGCCGGCCGGCGGCGAGCCGCCGCGGCCCGCCGTCCTGGTCCTGCTGCGCCAGGCCCTGGCCGAGGGCCGGCAGGAGATCCGCCGCCGCTTCGAGGGTGACCCCCCATTGCGCAACAACGGCGACGTGGTGCTGATCTCGACCTCGTTCCTGATGGACCAGCTGATCCGCGTGCTGTTCGATTTCGCCGACCAGCGCGTCTATCCGGCAGCCAATCCCAGCGCCGCCGAGCGGCTGAGCGTGGTGGCGACCGGCGGCTATGGCCGCGGTGCGCTGGCGCCCCTTTCAGACATCGATCTGTTGTTCCTGCGGCCCTACAAGCAGACGCCACGCGGCGAGCAGATCGTCGAGTTCATGCTCTACCTCCTGTGGGACATGGGGCTGAAGGTCGGCCACGCCACCCGCACCGTCGAGGAGAGCCTGCGCTACGCCGAGCGCGACCAGACCATCCGTACCGCGCTCCTCGAGACGCGCTACCTGTGGGGCGACCGCGAGCTGTTCGACGAGCTGCAGCGCGGCTTTGCGCAAAAGTTCCTGACCGGCGACGGCCGCGACTTCGTCGAGGCCAAGCTCGCCGAGCGCGACCAGCGCCATCAGCGCATGGGCGATTCGCGCTACGTCGTCGAGCCCAACATCAAGGAGGGCAAGGGTGGCCTGCGCGACCTGCACCTGCTGTTCTGGATTGCCGAGTACCTCTATCGCGTAAGCAAGCCCGGCGAGCTGGTGGCCAAGGGCGTCCTGACCAAGGAGGAGGCACGCCATTTCGAACGCGCCGAGCGCTTCTTCAACACCGTGCGCTGCCACATCCACTATCTCACCGGCCGGCCCGACGATCGGCTGAGCTTCGACCTGCAGCGCGAGATCGCCCAGCGCCTGGGCTACCAGGACCGCCCCGGCAGCCGCGGCGTCGAGCGCTTCACCAAGCACTACTACCTGCACGCCAAGCTGGTCGGCGATCTCACCCGTATTTTCGTCGCCGCGCTGGAGGACAGCCGCCGCCGTAAGCCGCGGCTCGCCGCCCTGTGGCAGACGCTGCGGCCGCGCGAGCTCGAAGGCTTCCGCCTCGACGGCGAGCGCCTCGCGGTCGCCTCGCCCGATGCCTTCACCAAGGATCCGGTCGCCATCCTGCGGCTGTTCCACGTGGCGCAGGAGAACGACCTCGACATCCATCCGGCGACCTTGCGGCTGATCACCCAGAACCTGCGCCTGGTCGACCGCCTGCGCAGCGACCCCGACGCCAACCGCCTGTTCATGCAGATGATGACCTCGCGGCACGATCCCGAGACAACGCTTCGGCGGCTGAACGAGGCCGGCGTGTTCGGCCGCTTCATCCCCGACTTCGGCCGCGTCGTGGCCCAGACGCAGCACGACATGTACCACACCTACACGGTCGACGAGCACACGATCCGGGCCATCGGCATCGTGGCCAAGATCGAGGCCGGCGATCTCAAGGAAGACCATCCGCTCTCCACCGACCTCGTCCACAAGATCCTGTCCCGGCCTGTCCTCTATCTCGCGCTGCTGCTGCACGACATCGCCAAAGGCCGCGGTGGCGATCACTCGGTGCAGGGCGCGGAGATCGCCATGTCTCTCGGGCCACGGCTCGGGCTCAGCGAGGCCGAGACCGAGACCGTTGCCTGGCTGGTGCGCTACCACCTCGCGATGTCGAACACTGCCTTCCAGCGCGACCTGATGGACCCCAAGACCATCGAGATGTTCGCCGCCCTGGTGCAGTCGCCGCAGCGCTTGCGCCTGCTGCTGGTGCTGACGGTATGCGACATCCGCGCGGTCGGCCCCAACGTGTGGAACGGCTGGAAGGCAGCCCTGCTGCGCCAACTCTACAACGCCACCGAGCGCGTGCTCTCGGGAGGTACGCTGGCAGGCGGTCGTGCCGAGCGCATCAAGGCGGTGCAGGCCGAGGTCGCCCAGCACCTGGGCGGCTGGAGCGAGCAGGACAAGGAGGAGCATTTCGCGCGCGGCTACGCGCCGTACTGGCTGTCCTTCCCGGCCGAGACGCTGGCCCGCCACGCCGAGCTGGTGCGCCGCGCCGAGCGCGACCGCCAGCCGCTCGCCATCGAGCATCGCATCGACGGCGAGCGTTCGGTTACCGAGGTGACGATCTACACGCTCGACACCCACGGCCTGTTCGCGCGGCTGGCCGGCGCGATGGCGATCAGCGGCGCC
>JAFAKN010000414.1 GCA_019235415.1 Alphaproteobacteria bacterium | reverse complement strand
GCGCGAAGGCCGTGTAGGCGGCGAGCGAGCCGAACGAGACCGCCTCGATGCCGACCGCAGCCAGCAGATCGCAGATCGCCTCGCAGACGCGGGCATCGTCGTCGACGACGTACACGATGTGATCGCTCTCGCTCACGCCGCCGCCTCGGCGGCCACGGACGCGCCCTCGGTCGGCAGGACGACCGTGAACACCGTGCCCGCGGGATCCGCATGGGCCGCCGCGATGCGGCCGCCGTGCGCCTCGACGATCGACCGCGAGATCGCGAGACCCATCCCCATGCCCTGCGCCTTGGTCGTGAAGAACGGCTCGAAAATGCCGTTGGGATCGGCGATGCCGCTGCCGTGATCGCGCACTTCCAGCGCGACCGCGGCACCCTCCTCGCTCCGGGTGGCTATCGTCAGGACCTTGGGACCGGCGAGGCCGTCCATGGCTTCCATTCCGTTGCGGATGAGGTTGACCAGCACCTGCTGCAGCTGCACGCGATCGGCCGGCACGGGCGGCAATCCCTTGCCGAGGCCGAGCTCGATCCGGACCTTGCGCGCCGCAATGTCGTCGGCCAGCAGACCACACACTTCGCCGATGACCTCGTTCAGGTCGACCGGCGCCATGTTCGGCGCCGTCTGCTTGAACAAGGCGCGCACCCGGCTCACCACGTCGGCCGCCGCGTTGGCGTCGCGGATGATGCGCTCGGCGGCCATCGTGGCGCGCGCCAGGTTGGGTGGCTCGGCGGCAAGCCAGCGCCGGCAGGCGTGGCTGTTGGTGACGACGGCCGCGAGCGGCTGGTTGACCTCGTGCGCGATCGAGGCCGCGAGCTCCGCCAGGCCGGCGAGCTGCGAGGCGCGCTGGAAGCGCGCCTGCATGGTGCGCAGGGCCTGCTCGGCGCACAGCCTGTCGTCGATGTCGACATTGACGCCGTACCATTGCGCGATGCCGCCGGCCGCATCGCGCCACGGCTCGGAGCGTCCCTCGTGCCAGCGATACACGCCGTCGGCGCGGCGCAGGCGATAGACGATCCGGAAGGTCTGGCCGTTCGCGAGACAGTCGGCCCAGGTGCGAACCAGCAACGGCACGTCGTCCGGGTGGATCAGGCGCGAACGCGCCTGCGACGCTTCTTCGGCCGACAATCCGGAATAATCGAGCAGCCGCTTGTTGAGGTAGAAGGCGTTGCCGCTTGCGTCGGCGCACCACACCAGCGCCGGAATCGTGTCGATCAGCAGCCGCAAGCGCTGCTCGCTCTCGCGCAACGCCTGCTCGGCGAGCTTCTCCTCGTGCACGTCGACCAGCGTGCTGTACCAGACCGTGATATTGCCCTTCTCGTCGCGTGCCGGCTCGGCGCGCGCCCGCAGCCAGCGATAGACGCCATCCCATCGCTTGCGACGGTAGGTGAACTCCTGCGCCTCGCCGCTCGCCAGGGCGCCGTTGCGCAGCTCGAGATAGGCCTTCAGATCCTCCGGATGGACGTTGTCGTTCCACGGATAGTCGGGCAAATCCGCAGCGTCGTAGCCAAGATAGTCGAGCAGGCGTCGATTGGCGTAGACGTGCTCGCCCTTGGCATCGGCCGCGGCGATCATGCCGGGAATGCTTTCGACGATCGAGGACAGCTCGCGCTCGCTGCGGCGCAGGGCATCCTCCGCCGTGCGGCGATCGTCGATGTCGAACGTGACGCCGTACCAGCCGGTGATGCGCCCCTTGGGATCGCGCGATGGCCGCGCCACGGCGCGGAACCAGCGATACGCGCCGTCGTGGCGCCGCAAGCGATGCTCCGATTCGTACGGCTCGCCACTCGCGAGGCAATGCCGCCAACGCTCTACGACCGCCGCCTCCTCGTCGGGATGCAGCACGATGGCTCCGGCGAAGCTCACACGGTCGGCCGGATCGCAGCGCACGCCGGTGTAGTCGAAGATGCTGGGATTGAGGTAGCGGAAGTTGCCCTTGGCATCGGTCGACCAGCCCAATCCTGGCATGTTGTCGACGATCAGCCGGGCCTCATGCTCCAGATGCAGGCCGCGATTCACCGGCTGCAATCCGCTCAGCAACCTCGCAATCAGGGCCGCCGTCGCCACGAAGACGGCCATGCGCAGCACATCCCTCACCGGACCCGTCGCAAGCAAGGCGTCCGTGAACAAAAGCGAGGCAAACACCAGCACCGCGAGCCCCACGGAGAGCACGGCCGGCCCGCGCCCGGCGTTCAGGCTCACCACGACGATGGGTACCAGCAGACAGGCCGCTTCGGCGGTCAACAGGGCGACCAGGCCGGCGCCGATGCCCAGCATCGCGGCCATGGCATACTGCTCTCTCGCGGACAGCACATTCATCGCATGGGTACTCCCGACTAGGCACTCCCGACCGGGCCGCTCGCGAGGCGATGCGCCGAACCTAACAGCTTCACGCAGCGCAGCGACGTAATGGGTTTCCATTATAGACGGCGTTCCGGACTGGGCTCGTCGTGGCGTGCAGGTCGACAGCCTCTGTCATCCCGAGCGGAGCGAGGGACCTTTGGGGCGACGGAAAGGTCCCTCGCTTACGCTCGGGATGACAGTGGCCAGCACCTCCTCGACATGCTCCGCTCGCTTGACTCGACGCCGCGTCCGCCTGAGGCTCCCCGGCAACTGGGCCGGGGACAGTGCCTCAGGGAAATCAGGGAGGACGTGGATGAGTGGCAGTACAACCCGGCGCCAGGCGCTGATCGGACTGGCATCCGGGATCGGCGCGCTGGGCGTCGGCGGCATGGCGCTCGCCCAGGGCAAGTACAAGGAAGCGCCGGCGCTGGCCGAGCAGGTCAAGGCCGGCAAGCTGCCGCCGGTCGAAGCCCGGCTGCCGGAGAACCCCCTGGTCGTGCCGGTGGTCGATCGCGTCGGCGACTATGGCGGCGTCTGGCGGCGCGCCTTCCTCGGGCCGGCCGACGCCAACAACTACGTGCGGGTGGTCTACGACGCGCTGTTCCGCTTCTCGCCCGACGGCGCCAAGATCGAGCCCAAGCTCGCCGAAAGCGCCGAGCCCTCGGCCGACTACAAGACCTGGACCATCAAGCTGCGCAAGGGCTCGAAGTGGTCCGACGGCCAGCCCTTCACGGCCGACGACATCCTGTTCTGGTACAAGGACGTGCTGCTCAACAAGGAGCTGACGCCCACCCTGCCCGGCTGGATCAGGAGCCCCGACGGCACGCCGGCCAAGGTCGAGAAGGTCGACGACAACACGGTGCGCTTCGCCTATAGCGCGCCCGCGACGCTGTTCCTGACGGCGGTCGCCAACCAGGACGGCGCCGACCGCACCTACGCGATGTTCCTGCCGGCGCACTATCTCAAGAAGTTCCATCCGGCCTACGCCGACAAGGCCGAGGTCGAGAAGATGGCGCAGGCCGCCGGCTTCAAGACCTGGACCGAGCTGTTCGCCAACAAGAACGCGCCGCCGGAGAATCCCGAGCGGCCGACCATGGCGGCCTGGGCGCCGACCAGCCGCGCCAGCGATCCCGTCTTCACGCTCAAGCGCAATCCCTACTATGTCGGCGTCGACAAGGACGGCAACCAGCTGCCCTATATCGACGAGGTGCGCTTCACCTACTTCGCGGACGCCCAGGCGCTCAACCTGCAGGCCATCGCCGGCAACTTCGACGAGCAGGAGCGCCACATCAACATGACCAACTACCCGGTGCTGAAGGAGCAGGAGAAGACGGCGAAGAAATATCGCGTCATCACCTGGCCGACCTTCGGCGGCGCCGACGCGGTGATCGCCATCAATCAGACCTACACGGCCGATCCCGAGATGGGCAAGGTGATGGCCAACAAGGACTTCCGGGTCGCGCTGTCGCTCGCCATCAATCGCGAGCAGATCAAGGAGAGCGTGTTTTTAGGGCTGGGCGAAGCGCGCCAGGGGGTGCCGGCGCCGTGGCATCCCTACTATCCGGGCGACGAGTGGGCCAAGAAATATACCGAGTTCAGGCGTGACGAGACCAATCGCATCCTCGACGCCATCGGCCTCGACAAGAAGGACGGCAACGGCATCCGGCTGCTGCCCAACGGCAAGCCGGTCACCATCGAGATCAGCGTCGTGCCGGCGTTCGGCGCCTGGCCCGACGTGGCGCTGCTGGTGTCCAAGGACTGGGAGGCGGCCGGCGTCAAGACCATCGTGCAGATCCGCGAGCGGGCGCTGCACTTCAAGATGAACGAGAACAACGAGCTGATGGCCGAGATCTGGAACGAGGACACCAGCGCGTTCCCCTACACCGGCAACGCCAAGGTCGATCCGCGCAATGCGCCGATCCTCACCATGGGACCGCTGTGGCGGCGCTGGTACGCCAGCGGCGGCAAGGAGGGCATGGAGCCGCCGCCGGCGATGAAGCGCATCGTCGAGATCGTCGACCTGGCCCGCACCGTGCCGCCCGAGGAGCAGGTGAAGCTGAGCCAGGAGCTCTATCGCATCTGGGCCGACAACGTGTTCGAGATCGGCACGATCGGGCTGACGCCGATGGTGCAGGGCGTGGTCGTGGCGGCGAACAAGTTCAGCAATGTTCCGAAGACGCTGGGCAACGACTGGCCGCTGCGCAGCCCGGGCAATGCGCGGACCGAGCAGTTCTTTGTCGCGAAATGAGGCTGATCGCGCGACGGATCATTCCCGCCTCCCCCGTCTCACGGGGGAGGTGCCCCGTCTTACGGGGCGGAGGGGAAGGCCATAGTCCAGGTGCCAACGCCTTTCAGATCATGATGTGTAACCGTCAGATATCGCCGGCGATGCCTTCCCCCTCCGGCCCTGCGGGCCACCTCCCCCGTAAGACGGGGGAGGTGGGTGCTGCATGACCCGCTACATCCTGCAGCGGCTGGCGCTCCTGCCGCTGCTGATGCTGATCTACTCCTTCGTGATCTTCGCCATCATCCAGGCGCCGCCCGGCGACTTCCTGACGGCCTACGTCGCCACCCTCGCCTCCTCCGGCTCCTCGCTGTCGGCCGAGCAGATCGCCGCCCTGCGCAGCCAGTACGGCCTCGATCAGCCGTTCATCGTGCAGTACTTCCTGTGGCTAAAACATCTCTTCCACGGCGATTTTGGCCTATCGCTGGAATACCAGCGGCCCAACGCCGAGCTCATCGGCGAGCAGCTCGGCCTCACCCTGGCGCTCGCCCTGTTCTCCTTCGTGCTCACCTGGGTGATCGCCATCCCGGCCGGCATTTATTCGGCGACCCATCCGCGCTCCTGGATCGACCATGCGCTGACCGTCGTGAACTACATCGGCGTCGCTACGCCCAATTTCATGCTCGCCCTGATCCTGATGTGGGTCGCCTTCGCCTATTTCGACATCAGCGTCACCGGCCTGTTCTCCGAGGAGTACGTCAACGCGCCGTGGAGCGTGGGGCGCGTCTGGGACCTTTTGGGCCACATCTGGCTGCCGGCCCTGGTGCTCGGCATCGCCGGCACCGCGCGGCTCAGCCGCATCATGCGCGCCAACCTTTTGGACGAGCTCAACAAGCCCTACGTCGTGACGGCGCGCGCCAAGGGCATGCGCGAATGGCGGCTGGTCCTGCGCTACCCGGTGCGGCTCGCCTTCAACCCCTTGGTCAGCACCATCGGCTGGTACCTGCCGCTGCTCTTCTCCGGCAGCCTGATCGTGGCCACCGTGATGAACCTGCCCAACATCGGCCCGCTGCTGCTGCGCGCGCTGATCAACCAGGACATGTACCTCGCGGGCGGCATCCTGCTGATCTACTCGTTCCTGACGGTCGTCGGCACGCTGCTGTCCGACGTGGCGCTCGCCATGATCGATCCGCGCATCCGGGTGGAGAGATGAGGACGGCCGGGCTTTCCTCCCCAAGCAAAGCTTGGGGAGGTGTCCGCGCAGCGGACGGAGGGGTCATGAATCACGGACTGACTCATGACCCCTCCGTCGCCGCAAGACGGCGACACCTCCCCACGCGCAGCGTGGGGAGGGAGGAAGCCAACCCATGACCACCGTCGACATCGCTGGCGGCAAGGAGGCGGAGGACCGCATTGCCGTCGCCTCCAACTGGAAGCTGGTGTGGTGGCGATTCCGGCGCCATCACCTCGCCATGGCGAGCGGCGTGCTGCTGATCCTCATGTACCTCGTCGTGGTGGCGCCGAGCTTCTTCTCCACCCAGGATCCCGAACGCACGGATGCGACGAAGGCGTTCATCCCGCCGCAATCGATCCATCTGTTCGACGATGGCCGGCTGGCGCCCTGGGTGCCGGGGGTCGTGGGCAAGCGCAATCCCACGACGTTGCGCATGGAATGGGCCACCGATCCCAACAAGAAGGTGCCGGTGACGTTCTTCGCCCGCGGCTTCCATTGGAGGCTGTTCGGCTTGATCGGCACCGACCTGCACCTGATCGGTCCGGTCGACCCCAAGGAGCGCATCTTCCTGCTGGGGTCCGATCGCCTGGGACGGGATCAGTGGTCGCGCATCATGCACGGCACCCAGACCTCGATGACCGTCGGCCTGGTCGCCGTGGCGCTGAGCGTCATCCTGGGCGTCGTGCTGGGCGGCATCTCGGGCTATGTCGGCGGCAAGACCGACCAGCTGATCCAGCGCCTGATCGAGCTTTTACAATCGGTTCCGACGATCCCGATCTGGCTCGCGCTGTCGGCCGCCCTGCCGCGCGACTGGACGCCGATCCAGGTGTTCTTCGCCATCACCGTGATCCTGTCGCTGGTCGGCTGGACGACGCTCGGCCGCGAGGTGCGCGGCCGCTTCCTGGCGCTGCGCGAGGAGGACTTCGTGCTGGCCGCAAGGCTCGCCGGCTGCTCGCGCATGCGCATCATCCTGCGCCACATGGTGCCGACCTTCCTGAGCCACATCATTGCGACGAGCTCGCTCGCCATCCCGGTGATGATCATCAACGAGACGTCGCTCTCGTTCCTCGGGATCGCCATCCGCCCGCCGGCGATCAGCTGGGGCGTGCTCTTGCAGGAGGCGCAGAACATCCAGACCCTGGCCCTGGCGCCGTGGCTGCTGCTTCCCGGCCTGGTGGTGATCGTGGCGGTGCTGGCCTTCAACCTCGTCGGCGACGGCTTGCGCGATGCCGCCGACCCGTACAGCCATTGAGGGCCGGCGTGGACGCCAAGCTTCCCCTGCTTTCCGTGCGCGATCTTCGGGTGTCGTTCGCCCTCGACGAAGGCCTGGTGCGCGCCGTCGACGGCACCAGCTTCGAGGTCCTGCCGGGCCAGGTGCTGGGCGTGGTCGGCGAATCGGGCTGCGGCAAGAGCGTCACCATGCGGGCGATCCTGCAGCTGGTCGAGCGGCCGGGCCGCATCACCTCGGGCGAGATCCGCTTCCGCCGTGCCGGCCTCAACGGCCAGGATGGCGAGGTTTTAGACATCGCC
>JAFAKN010000193.1 GCA_019235415.1 Alphaproteobacteria bacterium | reverse complement strand
ATGGACTACTGCATGCCGCGCGCCGACAACTTCGTGCCCTTTGCGCTCGAGAACAACGTCACGCTCTGCGCCCACAATCCGCTCGGCGCCAAGGGCTGCGGCGAGGCCGGCACGATCGGCGCCCCGCCCGCCATCATGAACGCCGTTCTAGACGCCCTCCGCCCGCTCGGCATCACGGACCTCGACATGCCCGCCACCCCCGAACGCGTCTTCCGTGCGATCGCCGGGCGCAGCTGAGGCTAGCCACCACCGTCATCCCGAGCGGAGCGAAGCGAAGTCGAGGGACCTCTTCATGCTGCTGGCGCCGGCAAAAGGAGGTCCCTCCACTACGCCTCGCTTCGCTCGGCTACGGTCGGAATGACGGGCAACCTAAACTCACCGCATGCTGGGCTAAGTCAGCACCACGATCTTTCCGCCCGCCTGGTTTTCTTCCATGCAGCGATGGGCTTCGACGATCTGGTCCAACCGAAAGGTCTTTCCGACCGGGACGGGCAACGAGCCGGCCACGATCTGCGCCACCAGCGCGTCGAGAGGCGTCCTCAAGAAATCTTCCGCGCCGCCCGCGTAGGTCGTCAGGCACACGGCGGTCGGGATCGTGTCCATCGGACTGAAGTCGGCCAACGACCATTCGTTGCCGACCATGCCGGTCATGCAGACGATGCCGCGTTGCCGCGCACAGCGCAGTGAATCCGCCAGCGTCGTCGCTCCGACGAGCTCGAGCACCTTGCTGACGCCGCCGGGCGACACCTCCTGGACCTGCCTCGCGATGCAGCCGGTGTCGATGAAGACCTGGTCCACGCCGTTGGCGCGCAACAGCCGCTCGCGCTCCGGCCGGCGCGTCGTAGCCGCGACGTGGGCGCCATGGCTCTTGGCAATCGCCGCGGCCGCGAGGCCGACCGACGTCGTGCCGCCGCGAATCAGCAGCCGCTCGCCCGGCTCGAGCCGCAACGCCTTGAACAGCGATCCCCACGCGGTCTGCAACATCTCTGGCAGGGCGCCGAGCAGCTCCCAGGGAAGGTCGGCCTTCACCGACTGCACCTGGGTGGCCGGTACGAGGACATATTCGGCGTAGCCGCCGTCGAACTGCCTTCCCATGCCGCCCATCGCCGTGGCAACGACGTCGCCCGCCTGAAATTCGTTTCCCGGGGCTCGTTCGATGAGGCCGACGGCCTCGATGCCGAGGATGCGGGGGAACTTCACGGCCGGCGAGTGACCCCGGCGGGTGAACAACTCGGACCGATTGAGACCGAACGCCTTGACCCGGATCAGGACCTCGCCAGCGGCCGGCGCAGGGATAGGCCGGCTTTCCAACTTCAAGACCTCCGGCCCGCCGGGCTGGTAGATCACCGCAGCCTTCATCGTGTTCATGGCAGTCTCTCCGTCAGTGACCAGACCGGCGCCATCCGGCGAGCAACGCATCGACGCTCAGGCGGCAGAAGCCGGTGCCAGCAATCGCCAGGAAAGCGCCCGCCATGGTCGTGTTCTTGAAGAAGTTCATGAGTTGGTCGAGGTCGGCGAACTTCGTGTGGAAGATCGCCGCCGTCAGCAGGCACCAGCCCGCCAGCAGGCCGGACACCGCACGGAGCTGATAGCCCGCGAGCAGCAGGGTACCGGCGGCGTATTCCCAGGCCGCCGCCGGCCATACGAGACTCTCCGGCACGCCGAACGCGTGCATGTAGGCCTGGATCGCGGGCGTCTCGGTGACCTTGGTCGTGGCGGACACCAGGAAAAGCAGCGCCATGAGCAGGCGACAGACCAACCCGAGCCATCCGGCCCGACCGGCGGCGAGTCGCTGCTCGGGCCGCCTCGTCGAGTCCGGGGTTTGCGGCTCAGGCACCATCGAACCCTCCTTCGCCTAGAAGACCTTGCGCGATCTGCAGCGTGTCGACGGGTCCCAGCAGCTCCAGCGACTGGACGCCTCGGCCATGCGCGACGAGCCCACACGCCACCGAGATCCGCCGCGCTGTGCCTCCCGGCTTGATGCTGAGGGCAGTGGCGGGAAGCTTCACGACCACACCCTTGACCAAAGAATCGCCGGTGCCGCCGAAGGTCTCGATGCCGCGCCGCACGGTGATCTCTCCCACTGGCTGGCTGATCTGAACGCCGACCGCGCCATCGGCGTGCGTGACGATGCGCTCGAATACGGCCTTCGCGACGGTGCCGGCATAAACGTTGAACCCGCGTGCGCCTTGGCCGAACGTCTCGACCGGCGCGTTGCCCTCGAGTTGACCGATCCGGCCGAAGTTCACGAAGCCGATGCCGCTCGGCCCGTGGGAAGTGACTTTCTCCTCGGCGATCCAGCGGTCGACGATGCCCCAATTGTCGAGCACCATGTCGTTGGCCCCATAGGTCGTGACGGGGCCGCGGTTGCGCACTGCGTCGACAAAGGCGCCCGATACCACGAATACGCCGCTGGAGATGCGATCAGGCGTTCCCGGCGCAATGCCCGCATCGCTGTAGACGGCTGCGGTTTCCAATCGACGCACCATCAGTCGGCCGCCCTCCTCGCCGGCGCCGCCGACGAATATGCCGCTGCCCCGCACTGGCGCGCCGGCCCGGCCGGCGCTCAGCCCCACGAGATCCGCGGTGATGGTGACCGACGGGTCGGCGTGCTGGTTCCATAGCGTGAAGGCGCCTTGTATCACCTCCACGCCGTAGCCTTTGGGACGCGCGCTACAGGTGCGCACATCGGCGACGGCAATGTCGAGGTTCTCAATCTCGATGTGCCCGGCGCTAACGCGATCCAGCGCCAGCAGCTGTACTGCTCCGCGCGTGCGCACGTTGCGGAGCACCAGGCGTCCGAGCTGCTCGACAGCGGTGTCGTTGAACAGCGCCCGTCGATCCGCGGCGACGCTCAGCTCGACGCCCTCGACCGTGTTGTCGGCCGACAGCTGCAGCCCGTCCTGGTCGGCGGCAAAGCACAGCGCCGCCGTCGAGGTTGCCCCGCAAATCCCTTGCCCGGCCGACAGCCGTATCGTCGGCAGCTCGCTCAGCACGGCGTTCACGATGAGGGTGCGAACCCTATCGTCGGCTACGGCGGCCAGAAGCTCCTGCGTCGTCGAGACGTTGCAGTCCCTAGCAATCATGGGAGTCTCCCATTCCAGAACGGTCCAGCGGTCCGGCGTACGAGAGCAAACCGCCACATCGTCCGCGCGCTACTTGGCGGGCGGATTGATCGGCGAAAAGCTGTAGCGGGCGATGCGCCACGTGCCGTCATCCCCCTTCTTGAAGATGAACAGCTCCTGGTTCGCCTCGGCGATCGTCTTGCCGGTTGAATGATGGTCGGTGGTGCCGGCCGAGTTGGTGCGGGCGTAGGCCCAGGTGGGCGACATCACCACCAGCTCGGCGACGGTGAATTTCACATGGAATTTTAGTTCATCGAACACGGCGTCGTAGGCCTTCTTGACTGCTTCCTTGCCCACCGCAGATTGGCTGTAGGGCGGCATGAAGACCCCGTCCTCCGCGTAGAGGGGAAGAACCGCCGCTGTTTTGCCGCCGTTCAGCGCATCGCCGTAAGACGCCAGGGTCTGGCGAATCGCCGCCTCGTCCTTGGCGCTTGCGCCTGCGCCGCCCGATGCACCGGCTGCCCCGCCGCCAGACTGGGCGAAGACCTGCACCGGGGCGGTTGCAACGGTCAAAATCGACGTCGCGATCATCAGGGACTTCAACAGATCGTGGGCATGCATGGCGTCTCTCCGCTGGTCGGTTGACGCAACGACTTCATTCGCTCTGACAGTCGATGCGGCTGGTCTTCGACCGGCTCCCCTTGCTGTTCCGCCCGACGCAGCGCTAAGGAGAAACCGGTTTCCAATGACGGGAAGCTAGCCGCGAGGCGTCTTGCGGATTAGACGGCAATGCCGGGAATGATTTTCCCATTGCTGGAAAGAGCCGAGCATGGACCTCAATGCGCTCGTCGTGTTCGCCAAGGTTGTCGAAGCCAACAGCTTCTCGGAGGCGGCGCGCCGGCTCAAAATGCCGATCTCGACCGTCAGCCGGCGCGTCGCCGAGCTCGAGGATCAACTCGGCGTGCGCCTGTTGGAGCGTTCGACGCGAAACCTGCGGCTGACCGAGCTGGGGACGGAAGTGCTCGAGCAGGCGATCCGCAGCGCCGAGCTCAGCGAGGCGGTCGAGAGCATCGTTTCGAACCGGCTCACCAGCGTCGTAGGCACCTTGCGACTTTCAGCGCCACCCAGCATCTCGGATACGCTGCTGGCGCCTCTGGTGACGGCGTTCCAGGCATCCTATCCCAACGTTCGCATCCAGATCCTGGTCACCGAGCGCCACGTCGATCACATCGCCGAGGGCGTCGACCTGGTGTTCCGCCGCCGCGGCTTCAAGGATTCCTCGCTGGTCGTACGCAAGCTCCTGAGCTACCGCCACCAGCTGGTGGCGAGCCCGGAGTATCTCGCTTCGTGCAAGGCGCCGCGGCGGCCGCATGACCTGCTCGATCACCGTCTTCTGACGTTTTCCTACTGGCGCCCGGAAAGCAGCTGGTCGCTCGTTCACGCCAATGGAGTCGACCAGGAAAGCGTCACCTTCGAGCCGTCGCTGGCGATGAACGACTTCGCCGGCCTGGTCCCCGCGCTGCTCGCGGGTGCCGGCATCGGCGAGCTGCCGCCGGTCGTGCAGCCCGATCTCGTCCGCCAGGGTCGCCTCGTCGAGGTCATGCCCGATTGGCACCTCCCGACCCTGGAGTTTTCGCTGGTCCACCTCGGCAACCGGCACATTTCCAAGCCGTGCCGGCTGTTCAAGGAGTTCGCCACGCAAATGGTGCCCAAGTTGTTTCCCGACCTGCCGACCTGAGAAGCGCACGAGGATTGCCATGACCTGGACCATCAACTGCGACATGGGCGAGTCGTACGGCCTCTACACGATGGGCGACGACGCCGGCATCATGCGGTTCATCACCGAGGCCAACGTCGCCTGCGGCTTCCACGCCGCCGACCCGATGGTGATGCGCCGCACCGTGCAGCTCGCCCGCCGCTTCGGCGTCAAGGTCGGCGCCCATCCCTCGCTGCCCGACCGCGAAGGCTTCGGCCGGCGCGAGATGAAGCTGCGGCCCGCGGAGGTCGCCAACGCCGTGATCTACCAGGTCGGCGCGCTAAAAGGCTTCCTCGCGGCCGAGGGCCTGCCGCTCAACCACATCAAGCCGCACGGCGCGCTCTACGGCATGGCGGCCAAGGACGCCGAGGTGGCCCGCGCCATCGCCGAGGCCGCCGCCGTGTTCGGCGTGCCTCTCTACGGCCTCTGCGGCACCCAGCACGAAGTCGTCTATCCCGGCAACGGCACGCCGTTCGTCGGCGAGTTCTATGCCGATCTCGACTACGGCCCCGACGGCCATCTCGTCATCACGCGCGAGCATCACGCGGTGGACCCGACGCAGGCCGCCGAACGCGTGCTGCGGGCGATGCGCGACGGCAAGGTCATAGCGCTCGACGGCAGCGACATCCCGGTTCGCGCCCAGTCGGTCTGCGTGCACTCCGACACCCCCGGCGCGGTGGCCGTGGCGCGCGCAGTGTTCGAGATCCTTCAGGCCGCCCGGACCGCGCCTCAGCCCGCGCCGGCGAGCTGAGGCCATCGCCTATCGAACGCCTCGCGCACCGGCGTCTGGACTTCGGTTGGAGCCTTTCTGATGTACTGGAAGGCCTCGTCGGCCGCTGTGCCTGTCAGGCCCGCCAGATACTTGATCGCTGCGTCGACTGAATAATCCCCTTGGCCTGCATCTCGGAACTTGGGTCCAAGTGCGGTCCACACGACCGCGTCCCACTCCGCCTCGCGGGCCCAATCGGCAATTGCCTTACAGACCCGGGGGCGCTCGCGAGCGCGAGCTGCAAGCTCACCCCTGTCGATATCGATCCAAGTGACCGTCGTGTTCTCCCTGATCGGCTCGGGCGGCGGCTTGGCAGGGCGCGCCTCGCGTAGCCACAGGTCGCGCAAGGCGTCGTCCAAGGTCGCGAGCGCCGACTGCGCCACATAGCTTCTACAACGACGTCCGTTCCGCTCGTCGATCACCAGCGTCAGTCGCTTGTGCCTGGAGATGCGCGAGAATTCGATTGGCAGCATCGGGCCCTTCGGCACGAATGGCGCCACGATGCGCAGCGCCGCAGGATCCCATACCAGGGAGCCCCAACCGAGGACCGCGATTCTCATCCCAACTCCTGGTCGTATTGGAGATGGCTCTTGCTATCCAATATGCCGCATCGCGCGTCGTCTGTAAACTTCGCCGCGGCATCACCGCAGCACGACCTTGACCAGCTTTCCGCCGCGGACGTCGACCCGCTGCATCAGCGAGCCGCCTTCGACCTGCGCGGCGCCGTCCCATTTCACGCTGCTCGTGACATACCAGACGCCGTCGGGCACGTGCGGGAAGGAGAAGCTGCCCGCCACGTCGCAGCGCGTCGTGCGCAGGGTCGCGACATAGAGCGGGTCGTCGCGCTCGAACTTCACCGGGCCGCGGCTCGCGGCCCGCATGCCCTGGGTCGCGCTGCCGAAGATCGCCGTCATGCGGGCGCGGGCATAGGCGCTGTCGGGGATCAGGTTGGCCGACTGCCCGGCGCAAGTGTGCGTCGTGCCGTCAGCCTTGATGAGCGCAAGCCCCGTCACCGTGTTGTTGCCGCTGGCGCGGGCCCAGTCGACCTCGGAGGGTGCGATCGACGTGGCAAGGGCAGCTTGCTGCGGATCGAGCTGGGCGCAGCCGCCAAGGCCGAGAATGAGCCCGAGCAAGAGGTTCTTTGTCATCCCGAGCACCGTTGTTTGTCATCCCGAGCGCAGCGAGGGATCTTTCCCGTTGCCCCAACGATCCGTCGCTGCGCTCGGGACGACAGAGCACGTGTTTCGCAGAGGGGCGGGCAACGTTAGCCCTGCGCTTTTTGACCGCCTGTGTTCCTTTGGTGGCTGTCTCCGCCAGTTGCGCCGACGGCTCGCTTTGTCCGAAATTCGCTCCCGTACGCAACGACGCGCGGGAGCGGGTGATGGAATACAAGCCACTGGGAAAAACCGGCCTCACGGTGAGCGTCGCGGGGCTCGGCTGCGGCGGCAACAGCCGTTTGGGCCTGGGCCGCGGTGCCAGCTTCGACGACTGCGTGGCGGTCGTGCGCACCGCGGTCGATCTCGGCGTCAATTTCCTCGACACCGCCGAGGCCTATGGCACCGAGGAGATCGTCGGCACCGCCGTCCGCTCCTACGATCGCGACAAGCTCGTGATCTCGACCAAGGCCTTGCTCAAGGTGGGCGACGATGCCGACACGGTCGTTCGTCGGGTCGAGGCCTCGCTGCGGCGGCTCGGCCTCGACTACCTCGACATCTTCCATTTCCACGCCGTCAATCCGACGGCCTACGAACATCATCGCGACGTGCTGGCCCCCGCGCTCGTCAAGCTCAAGGAGCAGGGCAAGGTCCGGCACATCGGCATCACCGAGACCAGCCCCAACGATCCCGAGCAGAAGATGCTGGCGCGCGCCATCCAGGAGGAGCCCTGGGAGGTCATCATGCTGGCCTTCAGCCTCATGAACCAGGGTGCGCGCCACAGGGTCTTTCCGCTCACCGAGCGTCGCGGCGTCGGCACGCTCTTGATGTTCGTCGTCCGCAACATCTTCAGCAACGACGCCTATCGCCGCGACACCTTCGCCGGGCTGGTCGAAGAAGGTCGCCTCGACGCCAAGATCCTGTCCG
>JAFAKN010000104.1 GCA_019235415.1 Alphaproteobacteria bacterium | reverse complement strand
TCTCGGAGAGCGGGTTGTAGGGGCTCGAATACACTTTCTCGAGAGTATTGGCCCAAAGGCGGACGGGACGCGCCATCTGGCGCTGCCATTCGTACGCCTGATACATCATCGATGACGCTAACACGTTGGAATTCCTTGTTGTTTTAGCCGTACCCGAGGGGAGGTACGTACACCCATCAACGCCATGGATATGGTGTCGAGACGCCGGATTTGCCGCACTCTTTTTGTGACCGAAGAGGGCCCCCACCCACGCGTGCAATCCTACATGTCAGATGCGGGGATTGACAGTGCTCAAAGTCACAAGAGCTTCTTGACGGCGGCGGTGATCGCCTCGGCCTTCGCCTCGTGGGTGAAGTGGGTCACGAACCGGCCGTTGCGGTCGAGCAGGTAGACGATGGACGAATGGTCCATCAGGTACGGCCCGCCGTCCTTGCCCGGCACCTTCTGGTAATAGACGCGATAGGCGCGGGCGGCGGCGTCGACCTGCTGGGCCGTGCCGGTGAGACCGACGAAGGTCGGTCCGAAATTCTCGACATAGCCTTTCAGGAGCTGCGGCGTGTCGCGCTCGGGATCGACCGTGATGAACACCAGGTTGACCTTCTTGGCGGCGTCGGGTCCCAGGTCGTCGATCGCGTTGGCCATCAGCTGCAGCGAGGTCGGGCAGACGTCCGGGCAATAGGTGTAGCCGAAGTAGATGAGGGTCGGCTTGCCCTTCAGGCTGTCGCTGGTGACGGTACGGCCATTCTGGTCGACCAGCGTGAACGGCCCGCCGATCGCCGTCCGGTCGGGATGCGCGGCGTCCCAGGCGATCCAGCCAGCGGCGGCGGCCAGGGTCGCGATCCAGACCGCGAGCAGCGCCTTCATGGTACGAGACATGACCCAACCATGGGGCGGGCTCCGCGGCTCGACAAGCCGGACCGCTGGTCGCACAACTGAAGTTGAAGAGCCGGGAGGGGACGATGTTCTACGACGCCGCCAAGCGCGACCACGGGCTGCCGCAGGACCCGCTGAAGTCGCTGATCGTGCCGCGGCCGATCGGCTGGATCTCGACCGTCGACCGTCAGGGCCGCGTCAACCTCGCCCCCTACAGCTTCTACAACGGCGTCAGCGAGTATCCGCCGATCGTGTGCTTCGCCATCACCGGCACCTATGGCGACACACCGACCAAGCACAGCCGCATGAACGCCGAGGCGACCGGTGAGTTCGTGGTCAACATGGTGAGCGAGGCGCTGAAGGAGCAGATGAACGTCACCACCAGCATGGTGGCGTTCGGCGTCGACGAGCTGAAGCTGGCCGGCCTCACGCCCGAGCCCTCGACCTTGGTAAAGCCGCCGCGGGTGAAGGAATCGCCGGTCGCGCTCGAATGCCGCTACTGGCGAACCATCGAGCTGCCGGTCGAGAAGGGCCACGAGACCAAGCGCGGCTCGGTGGTGTTCGGCCAGGTGGTCGGCGTGCACGTCGACGACGGCATCATCAAGGACGGCCGCATCGATACGCTGGCCTTCCGCCCGGTCGCGCGGCTGGGCTACAGCGAATACACCACGACCGACAACGTCTGGCGCATGCGCAGGCCGGACGATCCGCGGTATCAGTAGCTGGGGGCGCGCGACTCCTCGGGCGAAGTAATCTTCGCCCTGAGTCGCGCGTCATGCGGTATCGCGACCGACGAAGATCGCGGCACTGGAGTGGCGCGCCCCCAGCCTCAATGCCCCCGCACCACCGGCGCCACTGAGCGCGCCATCGCCAGCAGGCGCTTGTCGGCCATCGGCTCGCCCATCAGCGTGAAGCCGACCGGCAGCTCGCCCGCGGCATGGCAGGGCAAGCTGATGGCGCAGCGGTCCAGGAAGTTGCCGACACTGGTGTTGCGCAACAGCAGCGCGTTCTTCTGCATAAAACCTTCGGGCGTCGCGACCTCCTCCAGTGTCGGCGCCGGGATGGCGCAGGTCGGCATCGCGACGGCGTCGTAGTTCGCGGTGATGGCGGAGACGCGGCGCTGCAGGTCGGCGCGATGGCCGAGAAGCGCGATGTAGTCGGCGGCCATCATCTCCGCGCCGCGCCGGATGCGCGAGGCGACCATCGGGTCGTAGTCGTTGCCGCGGCGGGCCAAAAGGTCCTTGTGCCAGGCGTAGGCTTCGGCGGCGGCAAAGCCGCCCTTGGCGTTGATCGCCGGCAGCTGCTTCAACTCTGGCAGGTCGATGTGCTCGACGTGCACGCCCACGGACGAGAGCGCGTGCAGCGCGCGCTCGAACGCCTTGAGGACACCGGGATGCAGGTCGTCCATCACGAAGTGCATCGGCACCGCGAACCGCAGCCCGCTAAGCGGCATCGACTCCGGGACGACCACGGGCTCGCCGGCGAACACCGCATCGACGATGGCGCAGCATTCGACCGAATGAGCCAGCGGCCCGATCGAGTCCATCGAGGTCGAGAGCGGCACCACGCCGTCGATCGGCACCCGCCGCGCCGTCGGCTTGAAGCCGACCAGGCCGCACACGGCGGCGGGAATGCGCACCGAGCCGCCGGTGTCGGTTCCCAGCGCGGCCACCGCCATGCCGTCGGCGACCGACACCGCGGCGCCCGACGACGAGCCGCCCGGCACGCGCGTGCGATCCGCGGGGTTTCTCGGCGTGCCGTAGTGCGGGTTGTAGCCGACGCCCGAGAAGGCGAACTCGCTCATGTTGGTGCTGCCGACGATCACCGCACCGGCCATCCGCAAGCGTGCGACGACAGGGGCGTCGGCCAGCGCCGGCGGCCGGTCGTCGAGCGCCCGCGAGCCCGAGAGCGTCGTCTCGCCCGATACGTCGCACAGGTTCTTGATCGAGACGGGAATGCCCGCCAGCGGCGAGGGCACGATGCCGACCGAACGCAGCGCGTCGCTGGCGGTGGCCGCCGCCAGCGCCTGCACCTTGTAGACCTTCACGAACGCGCGGCTGCCCTCGCCCTTGGGATCTTCGATGCGGGCCAGCGCCTGCTCGGTGAGCGCGCGCGAGGTCGTACGACCGGCGGCCAGGTCCGCCGCGAGATGCTTTATCGTCGGATGAGCCATCGGTCGGAGTGCTCCTATGACAACAATCCGTCATCTCGGACCTCTTTAGGACCGCGGGCGTCCCGCCCGCTCATGATCATGATGCGGGCGGGACGCCCGCGGTCCCAATGAGAGCTCCGGTCGGGATGACGGGAAGGTTACTTCGCCCTATTATGCACCAGGTCGTCGACCACCGCCGGATCGGCCAAGGTCGAGGTGTCGCCCAGGTTGGAAAAGTCGTTTTCGGCGATCTTGCGCAGGATCCTGCGCATGATCTTGCCCGAGCGCGTCTTGGGCAGGCCGGGCGCCCACTGGATGACGTCGGGTGTGGCGATCGGGCCGATCTCCTTGCGCACCCAGGCGACCAGCTCCTTGCGCAGCTCCTCGGACGACTGCTCGCCGGCCTTCAAGGTCACGTAGGCATAGATGCCCTGGCCCTTGATGTCGTGCGGGAAGCCGACCACCGCGGCCTCGGCCACCTTGTGGTTGGCGACCAGGGCGCTTTCCACCTCGGCCGTGCCGATGCGATGGCCGGAGACGTTGATGACGTCGTCGACGCGGCCGGTGATCCAGTAGTAGCCGTCCTCGTCGCGCCGCGCCCCGTCGCCGGTGAAATACTTGCCCGGATAGGTCTTGAAGTAGGTGTCGATGAAGCGCTGGGGGTCGCCGTACACCGTGCGCATCTGGCCGGGCCAGGAGTCGACCAGGCAGAGATTGCCGGTCGCCGGCCCGTGCAGGACGTCGCCCGCCGCATCGACCATCACCGGCTGCACGCCGAAGAACGGCCGCGTCGCCGAGCCGGGCTTGAGCTTGATGGCGCCCGGCA
>JAFAKN010000709.1 GCA_019235415.1 Alphaproteobacteria bacterium | reverse complement strand
GTGCCGTAGTCCGAGAGCGCGGTGATCCAGGCGTCCGGTGCGGCCGGCACGACGGTGCGCAGGATGCCGAGCGGCATCTTGCCGCCATGCTCGCGCATGAAGAGATCGGCGGGGAAGCGGCGGGGCCAATGGCCGAGGCCCGCGATGGTGACGACCTTTCCTTGGCCGGTGCGGATCATGATCGGCGCCACGCCCGCGACATTGACCTCGTCGGGATGCAGCACCGCAAGCGCGATGCCGGCGGCGCAGCCGGCATCGACGGCGTTGCCGCCCGCTTCGAGAATGGCGAAACCCGCCGCAGCCGCGAGGTAGTGCCCGGCCGAGACGGCGTGGCGGCTGCCGTAGAGGGTAGGGCGCATCGACTTCATGGATGGCTCACGGTTTCTGCGGATGGAAGTTCTGGTTCGAGAATGGCGAGCCCTTGGGCGCCTGGATGACGATCATGCCGACATTGGCGCTCTGATGACAGGCGTTGCAGGCCGCGGTGAGCTTCTCATAGGCATCGTAGAACAGGGGCGGGGACTCCACCTTGGCGGCGTCCTCGAGATCCTGGAGCGGTTGTTTGACCGAGCTCGCAATCAGAGCGGCGATGTCGAACTCGCGCCATTTCGGCACCAGCTTGGTGATGCGGTCGAAGGCCTCCTCGAGTTCGTGCGTTTCGTACTTCACGTAGGTCCAGTTGCGCTCCTCGCCCGCTATCCCAACCTTGAGATGGCGCGGCTGCACCGTCATGGTCATGAGGTCGCCCAGCCCCGGTCGATAGGTACCGGGTGGCGGGTTTTGGGCATCGGCGGCGGACGTCGCGAGAATGAGCGCCGCGACAGCAATGGCGAAGCGATGACGCGGCATTCGTTTTCCCCTGGCAACTCGGCCGCGCAGGCAGCCGTTCAGCCGCGCGCGCCGTGCCCGACGACGTACGCGATCCCCGGCACCATACCCAGCGCCTGAAGGCCCGTCTCCATGAGACGATTGAACATCTGCGTGAAGACATCGCCAAGGTCGACGAGCCGCAACTCAAGGCGATGTTCGAGACGTCGGCTATCTCCGTCATCCCGACCGGAGCCGCAGCGAAGCGAAGGCGTAGTGGAGGGACCTTTCATGTTCTGGTCGACACAAGAGAGGTCCCTCCACTGCGCGCCTGCGGCGCTCCGGTCGGGATGACGGATGGGGGATGACGCTCGAACCCTACGTACCAATGGCCAGTGTCGCCTCGGCGCGTTCCTCGGGCGTGAGGAACAGCCTTAGCCGCCGCGCGGCCAGGCCCATGGCGCGGCGGCTCGACAGCACGGCGAGCGGCACCGACAGGAGCAGGCCCAGCACCACCGGCAGGATCCACGGCACGTACTCCGGCACCACGGCGCCCAGTGCCACCAGCGCCAGCAGGCCGAAGGCGACATGGCCGAGGTGGCGGCGCAGCGCCTGCTTCCAGTCCATGCCGCGGTCGCCGCGCGCCTGCGGCGGCCAGCCGACGGCGTTGCCGCCCACGATCTGGATCAGGAAAGTCGTGTGGAACAGCATCATCACCGGCGCGAGCAAGGTCGAGAACGCCGTCTCGATCAGGAAGCTCAGGGTCAGCGCCAGCCGGCCGCCGAAGCGGCGCGCATTGCGTGTCGAGAAGAACCGCAGGCTGAGCGCCAGCAGCTTGGGCCCCAGCAGCAAGATGAGAGTGAGGCCGAGCAGGCCATGGATTTCCGGCCAATGATACTGCGGCCACTGCGGGAACAGCGAGCGAGTCGGCCCGAAGAACACGTCGCCCACGATGCGATGGTCGACCACCATGGCCGAGCTCAGCATCAGCATGGCGAGCCACAGGGGCGAGGCGAGGTAGGCGAAGATGCCCATGCCGAGGTGCAGGCGGTTCATCGCGTGCAGGCCGCGCTGGCCGATCAGCCGCGCGTGCTGCAGGTTGCCCTGCATCCAGCGCCGGTCGCGCACCGCGTAGTCCAAAAGATTGGTCGGCAGCTCCTCGTAGCTGCCATGCAGCTCGGGCAGCAGCCAGCAATACCAGCCGCCGCGGCGCAGGAACGCCGCCTCGACGAAGTCGTGGCTGAGAATCTCGCCGCCGAGCGGCGGCTTGCCGCGCAGCACCGGCAGGCGGCAGCATTCGGCGAAGGCTTTTACGCGGATGATGGCGTTGTGGCCGAAGTAGTTGGCTTCGCTGGTCTGCCAGAAGCTGTTGCCCATCGCCAGCACCACGCCGGTCAGCCGCGAGGAGAACTGCAGGGCGCGGGCGAACAGGGTCTCGCGACCGGCCGGCACGATGTGGGTCTGGATCAGCCCGGTGCGCGG